>MGYH01000025.1:17216-28593 GCA_001801665.1 Gammaproteobacteria bacterium RIFCSPHIGHO2_12_FULL_45_12
CTGGCCTCGGTCATTACTTATGAGCGTAATGCATTCGGAAATCATACCAATACCTCCGTGCAGCCCATTCAAATAAAGGCACTCAGGGACGGCAAGGCGATAAGTGAAGCACTCGCCACCAAACCCTCTTCGGCACCCGCCGAAGCGTCGGAGGTGACACCGCCCAAAGGAAAAGCGGCATCCGTTGCGGGAGCCGCGCCTCTGCCTGTTGCTCAGCCTGACAATGCGTCTGTCAGTGCAGCGACTGCTGGGACAAGCGCCTCTGCTGCAGAGGATATGAAGTCCGTCATGATGCGGGGAGAGAAAGTGTATATGAGTACTTGCGCTGTGTGTCATCAGCCAAGCGGTGCGGGCATGCCGCCCACTTTTCCGGCCTTGAAAGGCAGTCCCATTGCGACAGGGCCAATCGCGGGGCATATTGACCGTGTGCTGAACGGCAAACCGGGTACGGCCATGCAGGCGTTTAAAACACAGCTCAGTGACCAAGAGTTGGCTGATGTCATTACCTATGAACGCAATGCGTTTGGAAATAATACAGGTACGCTGGCGAAGCCAGATGACATTAAAGCGGCTCGTCAATCAAGTGTGAACAATCAATAACCGGGAGGGAACTATGAGCCACGAACAGACCCACACTCACGCGCACGGACATCACCATGCACATGAAGCCCCTCATCATCATTCGATGAAGCATGGTTTCTGGAAGTGGTTATCCGGCTGGGTGACCACCACCAACCATAAGGATATTGGCACGCTTTACTTGATACTGAGTTTAACGATGTTTTTTTATGGCGGTGGAATGGCGCTCTTGATTCGCTTGCAATTATTTGAACCTGGCGCCCGATTTTTTGACCCCAATTTTTATAATGTGCTGGTGACGGTGCATGGTCTGGTCATGGTGTTTGGTGTCATTATGCCCGCGTTTGTGGGCCTGGCAAACTGGATGGTGCCCATGATGATTGGTGCGCCAGATATGGCGTTGCCACGGTTGAATAACTGGAGTTTCTGGTTGTTGCCATTTGCCTTTACGCTGCTAACCCTCTCATTGTTGGTGCCAGGGTCAGGACCCAATTTTGGTTGGACATTATACGCGCCCTTGTCAACAACCTACGGGCCACCCAGTACCGATTATTTGATTGTCGCCATCCACCTGATGGGCATCTCCTCGGTGTTGGGCGCCATTAATATCATTGCGACCATTACCAATTTGCGCGCACCCGGCATGACATGGATGAAGATGCCGCTTTTTGTCTGGACCTGGTTCATTACGGCGTTCTTGTTGATTGGCGCGATGCCGGTGTTGGCGGGTGTGGTGACCATGATTTTGTTTGACCGCCATTTTGGTACCAGCTTTTTCAATGCGGCAGGTGGCGGCGACCCCATCATGTATCAACATTTGTTCTGGTTCTTCGGGCATCCTGAAGTCTATATTATGATATTGCCCGCCTTTGGCATCATATCGGAAGTCATCCCCACCTTTAGCCGCAAGCGGCTATTTGGCTACGAATTTATGGTGGGTGCTGTTGCGGCCATTGCGCTTTTATCTTATGTCGTGTGGGGCCACCACATGTTTACGGCTGGCATGGCATTGGGCACGCAGTTATATTTTATGTACATCACCATGTTAATTGCCGTGCCAACGGGCATTAAGGTCTTTAACTGGGTGGGCACCATGTGGCGCGGGTCGCTCAGTTTTGAAACGCCCATGTTGTTTGCCATTGCGTTTGTCGTGTTATTTACCATCGGTGGTTTTTCAGGCTTGATGTTGTCGATTGTTCCGGCGGACTATCAATATCAGGACACTTATTTTGTGGTGGCACATTTCCATTATGTGCTGGTGACAGGCGCGTTGTTCTCCATTTTTTGCGCGGTCTATTACTGGCTGCCAAAATGGACAGGCCGTTATTATGATGAAACCCTGGGTAAGTGGCATTTCTGGCTAACCGTCATCAGTGTGAATGTGACCTTTTTTCCGATGCATTTTTTAGGATTAGCGGGGATGCCGCGGCGAGTCACTGACTATGCGCTGCAATATACCACCATGAACATGGTCTGTACGGTAGGTGCATTTGTACTCGGGTTTGCACAATTGATTTTCTTGTATAATGTGTTGTCAACCATGTTTGGCAAAGGTAAAAAAGCCGATGCGAAGGTGTGGGATGGTTCACATGGGCTGGAGTGGACGCTGGATTCGCCAGCCCCCTATCACAGTTTCACCACCCCACCGACCTTGAAATTAATTTCAAATGAAGTGGAACACAAGTTTGAACATTAAACTGACCAGCCAGGACATGAATTAGATGTCAGAACAACGATCACATAAAAAAGTCATTATCATCGGCGGGGCGGCAGCCGCCGTGATGTTTATGTTTTGTTTTGCCATCGTGCCAGTTTATAGCGTGATTTGCCGAGCAACGGGCATTAACACGTCTGCTCCTGATACCTCGCTGATTACGCCAGCCGAACTGGCAGCGATGAAAAAACCTGAAGATGTCACGCGGAATATTAAGGTTCAGTTTGTCGCGGTGAATAATATGGGGTTACCGTGGGAGTTTTATCCGCGAGTGAACACGGTGATCGTGCATCCAGGTAAAAATGCAAAAGTTTATTTTCATGCCAAAAATACCACCAGCAAGCCGATGACGGTTCAGGCCATTCCCAGCATGACACCCTCGGAATCACTGGGTCATTTTCATAAGATAGAATGTTTTTGCTTCCGTCAGCAAACCTTGCAGGGCCATGAAAGCAAGGAAATGCCACTGGTGTTTCAGGTGGACAGCGATTTGCCAAAATCAGTCAGAACCATTACGCTAGCGTATACTTTATTTGATGTCACTCCCAAAGCAACAAGGAAGCAGTCATGACGAATCAATCGATCGCAAAAAAAGTCGATCAACCCGTTAAATATTATTTTATTGCGGATCCCTCTTATTGGCCACTGATGGGTTCATTGGGTGCGTTTTTCACGGTGCTTGGGCTCGTGCAGGTGCTGCACGGCGGTCTTGTCGGTCCTTACTTGATGGTGCTTGGTCTGGGATTGTTAGTCTTGACCATGGCAGGCTGGTTTGGACGCGTGATTCAGGAAAGCCTTGAGGGCTTGCACAGTGAGCAAATGCACCGTACATATGTCTATGGCATGTTGTGGTTTATTTTTTCAGAGATTTTTTTGTTTGGCGTCTTTTTTGGCGCGTTATTTTATGTTCGGGTATTTGTATTGACGGAACTTGGAAATGCGGTCGGTGAAATTGGCGATATGCTCTTGTTGTCAAAAGGTGCAGCAACGCATCAATATCTTTGGCCCAATTTTCAGTACATTTGGCCGCTATTAAAAAACCCTAATCCGCAGCTGTTCATAGCACCAAAACAGGTGGTCAACACGTGGGAAATTCCCGCTTTAAACACATTGATCTTGTTAAGCAGCGCGGTAACCGTGACTTGGTCGCATTGGGGCTTGAAGAAAAATAATCGCAATATCATGTTGATTGGTTTGGCCTTAACCATTTTTCTGGGTTGCATATTCGAAGGGTTTCAAGTGCATGAGTATATGGCTGCCTACACGGAATATGGTTTGACGTTAGCGAGCGGTATTTACGGATCCACTTTTTTCACCTTGACGGGCTTGCATGCCATGCATGTTAGCGTCGGCATCATCATGTTAAGTGTCATCTTCGTCCGTTGCTGGAAGCACCACTTTACGCCAGCGCATCATTTTGCTTATCAAGCGGTTTCATGGTACTGGCATTTTGTGGATGTTGTCTGGTTGGTGCTTTTCGTGTTTGTGTACTGGTTGTAAGTCATGTCCTGGCTGATCAACGCGGCACAATTAGACCGGCTTCGAAAAAACCCCAAAAATGTGGTGATTCTGGACGCAAGCGGATATTATTCAGACAAAAGTTACTCTGCTGAGCAAGCGTTTTTTCAATCTCACATTGCAGGTGCGCGCTTTCTGGATTTTAATCGCTTTCATGACAAGCATAGCAGCTTGCCTAATATGCTGAGCCGCGATGAAGTGGTGATCAGTGACAATATCAGCAAGCTTGGGATTACCAGCGAACATAAAATTGTCTTGTATGATAGAGATGAGCAAAGAACCAGTTGTCGTGCCGCGTGGATGTTTAAAGTGTTTGGCCATCATGCGAGCCAACTATTTATTTTAGATGGTGGTTATGCGTCTTGGGAAAAATACGGCGGCAAGGTTAGCGTGGGTGAACCAGCGTCCATTCCAGTCAAGCCGCCCTATCCGGTTAACTATGAAGCGCGATATATTCGCACGTTGCTGCAAATGAAAGCCAACCTGCATCATCTTAAGGAGCAAGTCATCGACGTTCGTCACGCCGTCAGATTTGCAGGAGGCCCTGAACCAAGACCAGGATTACGCCACGGTCACCTTCCCGACAGTTTTTCATTCCCCTTCAGTTGTTTTTTTGAATCGACAGGTGAGTGGAAGTCACTCGATAAGATTCGAAAACAATTGCTAGGTATCGGTGTGGATTTAGACAAACCCATCATCGCCACCTGCGGATCTGGGGTAACCGCCGCCATTTTAGACTTTACACTGGATTTATTGAACCACGACTCACATGCCGTTTACGATGGCTCCTGGGTTGAGTGGGGCGCAGAAGTCCTTTATCCGGGTGAGGAGTCACTCTCTGAAAGACCGGTCAAAACCAGCCTAGAGCCCAAATAAGGATTAACAAAGCGTGCTAATTGCGTAATAATATCTTCCATTCTGTAGCTTTGATTGATCATGAAGCGGGTATAGTGGATAACCTAGCTTAGGTTACAAAAATGAGCTGTCATTCTGAGCGAAGCGAAGAATCTCCAAAAAAACACGAGATCCTTCGTCACCAAAAACGCCCATCAGCAACTGTAACCTAAGCTAGGTTGCCTGCTATATGTGCCTTTCGCTCCCTTCGTCTAGTGGTTAGGACGTCGCCCTCTCACGGCGGTAACACCAGTTCGAATCTGGTAGGGAGCGCCAATTTAATCAAATAGCTACAGTTTAACGTGTGCAAGATAAGATCAATATCGGTAAATTATCGGTAATATCCCTTGTTGAAATTTCTAGTTAAATAATCCTGATTTATCTTTTAGTTGGGTGCATTTGATCTTGTCGGTTACGTTGCATAATATTTTTGAATCAGAGCTTACTTCCACGCTTTGATTATTAATGCGCTCATCATTTATACATAACGTAAACTCAAGAGTTATATTTTTATCCTTTACTTGCCTATCGACTTTATTTAGATGTTTCGGAGAGAATTTGTAAATACCTAGGCTGCAGCCGCCATCTAAATATACAACTTGGTTGGGATTATTAGTTTTGAAATTTACTTTAATACCTACATAGGTAGTATCAGGTGAAAAAAACATACAAGTAGTTTCTGCGGGGGATGGGTGCTTGCATTTTTCGGCCATTCCAATACTGGGGATAATTATGCATGCACAGCACAATAACCATAATTTTAAGTTCATTGCTTATCCTTGACGATCAAAGTAAAAAAAGTTACTACCGTTAAATACAGACCAGCTAAATCTAGCCAAAATACACAATCTAATATTTTAAATGGCGCTTTTACATTTATGTTTTTGTCGGGGGTGAACTCTAGTAGTAAATCAAAAAGACTTTCATGTGAGTATAAAATGAATGTTATAGCTATAGCATACAAAAGCAACGGAATAAAAAAAGTGAATTTAAATGATTTATTGGGCGCATTCCATAATAAAAATGCAGTTGCAGTAGCAAGTAATATATTTATATTCATAATAGTAGATAAATAACTTTGCGCATAACTGATTATTTGTTCATTCATGAATTAATCCTTTATTTTTTGGAAGCCTTCCATTGATCTAATTTATTAAATTGATTCGTCAGTTAATGTGATGATCTCCAAGCCATTTAGGTATAGGTAAACTTTTTTCATCAATTCCAGAATCAATTAAGACTTGTCTTTGTTTTAATAGACTTGAATGACATCGATATTGCAGCTGACGTGAAATGGTAGCGATCCAAAGTTTTGGAGCCACTAAATTAATGACTTCTGTCGAAAGGTTTTTCTGAGTTAAATTTTCACAAAACATAATAAAGTAGTCGTGCACATTGTCGTAAATCTTCTTGTTAGAGCCTTCTTGTTGAATGACCTGGTCAAGATAAGCAATATTACCTGATTTAAATAATATTGAATCACGATTCAGTAAGAGGTAACCCAATGCGGTATTGCCATATGATTTTTTGGCCAACCTAACTTCACCCTCTTGCTCAAATTTAGACGCTAATTCTTCCAGTGCATTTGTATAAACAAGGTTAATAAGCATATCTACAAAATCAAGTTTGGGTAGGTCAATTTCTGGGCCAAAAGGTGTTAATGATAAGTTTTGACGGCGTTTTGCCAATTCATAGAAGATATCAATGAATGAATTTTTTTCTAATTTTTCAACCAGTCTGCTTAATATCTGTTGTTCCTGCGCTCTTATATTTATATCTGCGGCATTTTTCTGAAAATGACGCCAAGATAATATTTTATCGCAAACTATGAGGAGTTCTTTGGTTCCATATTCTGACACTGTATTAAATAAAAACTCTATAAACTGTACTGTAGTGACAGCATCTGACATGGTGCTATTAAACTCATCAAGCAGCACGGTGTTAGCTGCTTTTTCAAGACAAGATGAGTAATAATTAGTAGCGCTTTCAAATAATTCGCCAACTATATGTTGGCGATATTTTTTTCCTCTTTTGTGTTCTGTGTCGGTAATCCAGCTATTAATAACGTCATTGGCATTTTTTGACTTGGAGGCAGATAGTAGGCTTTTAAACTCCTTCCAAGTAAGATAATGTGGTTCTGTTATCAAATTAGCATAATACGAAAAATTTTGTCCACGAAACTCATAATAATGGTCAAAAAGGAACTCGAACAATGGCATTAATTCAGTTTTTGCATTATCAATATCAGTGCAATCCTTAATTAAAAAATCTATTTTTTCATTCATTTTTTCTTTTTTCTTATTTTTATCCTCTATAAAAGCAATGTCATATAAATCGTTATCTTTGAGTTTTTTAATTGAGATATCATAAGCATGTTGAGACTTAGACCTGAGGATGCAGAGAAAAACAATAATCAACCAATTTATTTCATCTTCGCCATGTCTCAAAATTTCGTTTTTTAATATCTTGATATTGCGAGCAACGAGTTTTATTTTTCTTGGATTTTTTGGCAAATATTGTAGTAATGGGACGCAATCAATATTGTTAGAAATGCCTACTATTTCTTTCAGTTGATCAGAAAATATTAGTTCAACCTGTTCTTGAGTTGGTTCTGGTAAAAAATAAGGAAAATCTATTATTTTTTCTAAAAATTCATGGCCAGAGCCATAGGAAGGATGTGTGAGTGAAATGGCTTTTGCTACTCTGTCTCTGTCCATTGACAAAATAAAGGCAAAACAAGGTAAATCAAGTATTTCTCTTAGTGATAAAAAAAGTTGATGAATAAGAGTTGGGTTGGCTCTATCAATGTCATCAATCGCTATAATTATTTTTTTACCATTCAGTTGCTCTTTGAGGTTGTCAAAAAATATACTTCCAGCTCTTAAATGTCGAGAAACTAAAGATAATGCAGAATTAACAGTATTATTAGAGATGCTTTTATTCACTGAGTTGGCGATATCTGAAACCTGGAATAAATAACTAGTTGCCTTTTGTGTCCAGACACAAGATATTTTTTTCCTGATATATTCAGGGATATAGTTTTCCATTTGACGCTAGGTAATGCGTTGCTAATATCAAAGCCGTTTTTTTCTAACTCTTTAAGTAAGATAGAGTAAAACGCAGCCCACATTCCATTCGAGTCTGTATACGAGGTTGGATTAAAAGAAATGTATAAATATCCTTTTTCCTTAGCCGCTATCTCTATGAAATTTAGTAGTGTAGTTTTTCCAGTACCCCATGGGCCATATATTCCCGTATTAATTGACCAATCGGTTGGGGTGTCAACAATAGTATTCAGTATGTTATTGGCTAAGGACTCACGATCTAGTAAATCATGTTCAGTATGGGTAAGTTCATTATCATATCCATCAGTTTTTCTAACGTGTGTAATATTTTTCATTAAATTTGATCTCTAGGAATGGTGATTATTTTTATCCAATCATTAATCTCATTGATTACGTCATTAACCTGATCTGGTAAATTTAAGCGCTCTCTAAATGTGCCTAGGCCGCGCAAGTGATTACTCCATAATGCTTGCAAGGTTTGTATGCCAGCAGAATCAAAATTAATTGATAATGACATTGGGGTTCCGCGACGATTAAATGTTGCTTGAATTGTATGGGTCAATTTTTCGGTATCTAAAAAATTTGGTTCACGAATCATCACAAGCAAGTCATGGTAGTCTTTCATTCTGCTATTGATGGCACCTTTAGAAATAATTGTTTCAAGTTTTTCTGCAAAAATTGCTTCTGGTGGATAGACGTATAAAGAAATTTCACCAGCAAAAATAGGCTTTCCTTTATATTCAAATGGAGTAAATGTCGTCTCTATAGGCACAACCACATCGCCAATGCCAATATCAACTTGGATTTTATCCTGCATCTTTCCAAATTGAGCATTCAGTGTTACGCGAAATCCCGTGTATTCCATGTGTGGCTGACTCAATTCTTCTGCTGAAAACCAAGTGAAGAAAAATCCGTCTGCAGAATTAGTGGCGGCTACTTCTTTAATGACTTTTTCAATATTTCCCATCTCACTTTTAATTTTCGTCATTAAAAAATCGATATCGATGGTTTCTCGGTTG
The DNA here is from genome assembly GCA_001801665.1 of Gammaproteobacteria bacterium RIFCSPHIGHO2_12_FULL_45_12. Classification (GTDB taxonomy): domain Bacteria; phylum Pseudomonadota; class Gammaproteobacteria; order DSM-16500; family DSM-16500; genus Aquicella. The sequence goes on from MGYH01000025.1 coordinate 26,006, forward strand.
ATAGCAATATATTGAGCAAGCAATAGTCCACCTTTAAAAATTAATTTATCTTGGTAGGGGGAATCGGATAGCCTTGCTAAAAATCGCTCTAAAAGTAGTTGCTTCCAAACTTTATTAAGGGTGGTACTTTTTTCTACGGCAATTATCTTTAATCGTTCTTTCAGCACTGCTTCATTCATAGAGTCATCGCTAGTAAAAATGGTTCAATTTTAATTCTCAGTTTTTTGGCATATTGCCTGATTTTTTCTATATCAACTTTTTCAGCACCTTTTTTTGCCAGTGCAATTTTTAATGCTTTTAAAGCTGTCTCGCGGCCTAGATAACGGAAAGCGTCTACAATGGTTCGCTCACAATCAAAAATAGGTAGGGTAACATTACCAACTTTGATAGAGGTTTTGCCGAGGGTAAGGTTGCGCATTCTGACCACTCTAGTGTTTGGCATGGCGCGATGAACTGTCTCATTCCTTATCGCTATCCAATGTTGGGAAGGCATTTCTTCGGTTAAGTGATATAAGGAGAGTGCTGATGTAAGGCAAATGACTCCCTCTTTCACTCTTTGCATTGCTTCAATGAGGTCTTCCCAGCGAAAGTCATCTGCTACGGGCGCGTTTGCGCCACGATAGATTCCATGACCAATACGTGTCAACTCATGTTGCTTCACATAGTAGGCAAGTGTTGATGAGCTCACACCGCGAAGACGAGCCTCCTCACTTGTAAAGCTTGAGGCATGTAGAAGAGGTTTGAGCTTGTTCAAGGCGTTTTTAGGTTTCATACCTATAACTTAATGCTGACACTCAAATATGTCAAGTGAGTTTCAATATTAAGTTATCCTTTATCCAGTCACGCAACAACCTATTGATTTAAATGAATTATGTTAAAAATAGCTGACCGACAGTCAAGCAAGCAGGATAAGAAAATGGGGTCAGGCTTGCACAATTGCACATCCGCACCTGCCGTCTCAACCACTTTTAAAGCCGCCCGCATGCATCATCACTCTATAGTGTTTATTCACTTCGCTATACTTAACATGGTGTTTCTTCTATAGTGAGCATGTTAATGGAGATTGAATTGGATTGTTTTCTGAAGAAATGTCAGCATCTAAAAACTCAGAAAAATGATTGCTGAGTTTTTGATACATACCTGATTTTTTTATTGATAATGGGATGCTTTCCGCATAATTTCCCACTTGAAAATCTACCCCTACGAGAGCTGCAACAACCATCACTTCATGAAAACTGTGATTACCACCAGCGGCTAAAAATGCAAAACTGACCAATGCATATTCTTTCAATTGTTCAGAGGTTAAATCGCCGTAGAGTTTTGCTCCTAACATGAGCGAACCCGTATGTCCCGATGGTCCACAGACAATAGGAATATTTTTTTCTAAAGCAGATTTAAAAAAGGTCGTTTTATAATCTGGCGTATATTTCTCCATAGCGCGTGTATGGTTTTTATCAGATTTTTCTAGCATTTTGATAAAAACGGGATGCCTTGATATACCTAATTGAGTCGTTGATTTAATATTATCTTCTTTTATCTCTACTCGACTGCGGTTCTCCTTACTGAAAAGAGAGCTTGGAAATAATTTGCTAACAAACTCCGTTTTTTCACTTCTTTTTTCAAGGTGGTCATAAATGCGATGTATAAAAATACAGTGTATCTGCATTGCATTTCTTACATCAGCATTCTCATTATTTAAGATAGAACAAATTTTCTCTAAGACTTCAGCTGGATTAGTCTCTTGTTTACTGTCATAGCAGCTGCCAAAATAAGGCTCTCGAAGTTCGGTAATAATATTAGGATTACTTGTAATTAAATCCATTACAGCTTTTTTATTGGACTCAATTAATTTTACAATTGCAGATGAAATTTTATTAACGGAAGAAAATTGTTTATTATGCTTCAGTAAATCAATAGCTAGTTTGGATTCGAAAAATTCTCTATGTCGTATCTGCAACTCATTATGTAAGTCATATTTCAGTTGTTCTTGCTTCATTGATCTCATCATGGCCACACCTCGTAAAATTATTTAGGCTTGTGAACCATCGTAGCTAGTGATGATCAATAAATATAATCAATAGTTTTTATTTTGTTGATAACATTTACTTATCGAAGATATTTGGGTCTTTGTCAGAAGGAAATAGGTGGTAGGTATTTTTCTGCTGCTAATGCAGCAATCTGTTGATTGCTGGCATTCATGCATTTTCCTGGTAACGCAGCAACTGATTGATAAATAAATGTTTACCAATGAAAATGGGGTCAGGCTTGCACAATTGCACATCCGCACCTGCCGTCTCAACCACATTTAAAGCCGCCCGCATGCATCATCACTCTATAGTGTTTATTCACTTCGCTATACACCGATCATCGTTATATCTTGTTTAATCAAATTTTCTTAACTGACTTCAAGCAAGGACACACTATGGCTAGAAAACCAAGAGTGCACTACTCGGGTGCGTATTATCATGTCATGTTAAGAGGAAATGGTGGAATGAAGATTTTTAATGATCAAGCGGACCGCACTATGCTGCTTAATTTGGTTCAAGAATCCATTTTTAGATATAAATATCGTATCCATGCTTTCTGCC
>MGYH01000026.1 GCA_001801665.1 Gammaproteobacteria bacterium RIFCSPHIGHO2_12_FULL_45_12
AGCTTGGCTTTTGCGCAGCATAAAAACAAGGAAGCCATTCCCGCGTTTTTTAGCGGGAATGGCTGGCTCAAGAGCAGCGATTCCCGCTGAACATATCGCGATGGGGGATTCCAAAGGGGGAGATCGCGGTTCTCCCCCTTTTGGTGCAAGCAAAAGCTTTGCTTTTGCGCAGCATAAAAACAAGGAAGCCATTCCCGCGTTTTTTAGCGGGAATGGCTGGCTCAAGAGTGTATAATTCCCCATAAATTCAGTATACTAAGCATCATCACCCATTCCCGATGCAACCAAAGGACAGAAGGGCAACGCCATGCAAGCATTACAATCCATCATTGATGGTGCCTTTGAAGAGAGAGCGGCTTTATCACCTGAAACCATCTCCCCTGAAATCAAAAACGCCATTACCGAATCGCTTGAACTGCTTGATGCGGGCAAAGTTCGCATTGCAGAAAAAATTGACGGCGAATGGCACGTCCACCAGTGGCTAAAGAAAGCTGTGCTTTTATATTTTCGCACCCATGAAAATGCCGTTATGCCTGGGGGCTTTACGCAATTTTATGACAAAGTCCCGCTTAAATATCAGCATCAAACCGAGGCCGAATTACAGGCGGGCGGCGTACGCATTGTGCCGCATGCCATTGCGCGTAAAGGCGCGTACATCGCGCCTGATACCGTCCTCATGCCCTCTTATATCAACCTTGGCGCCTACATCGATAGCGGCACCATGATTGATACCTGGGCCACCGTTGGTTCCTGCGCGCAAATAGGTAAAAACGTGCATATTTCTGGCGGCGTCGGCATTGGCGGCGTATTGGAACCCTTGCAAGCCAATCCCACCATCATTGAAGATAATTGCTTTATTGGCGCGCGCTCCGAAATTGTTGAGGGTGTCATTGTTGAAACCGGCGCGGTCATCTCAATGGGCGTGTTCATTGGTCAAAGCACTCGCATCTATCATCGCGAGACAGGCGAGATCACTTATGGCCGTATTCCAGCAGGTGCCGTGGTCGTTGCTGGCAACCTGCCGAGCCAAAACGGACAATACAGCTTATATTGCGCGGTCATTGTCAAACAGGTCGATGCGCGGACACGCAGTAAAATAGCCCTCAATGAATTACTGCGCCATATTGACTAACAAAGAAGGATCTTCCCTTTCATGAATGACTTGATTACGTTAGCGCAAGACTTGTTAGCCTGCCCTTCTGTCACGCCTGACGATGCGGGCTGCCAGGACATCCTCAAGGAACGCTTGGCGCGCATTGGCTTTCATTGTGAGTCCTTGCGTTTTGGTGACGTAGACAACCTCTGGGCGCGCTATGGCACTGAAGCACCGCTGCTGGTTTTTGCAGGGCACACCGATGTCGTGCCGCCCGGGCCGCTTGAGGACTGGACTTCCCCCCCTTTTGCACCCGAAATCCGTGATGGTTTTTTATATGGTCGCGGTGCCGCTGACATGAAAGGTGCGATTGCCGCCATGGTCATCGCCGTTGAAACCTTTATTCAATCCACCCCCCATTTTTCCGGCTCACTCGCTTTTCTCATCACCAGTGATGAAGAAGGACCCGCGCATCATGGCACACAAAAGGTCATGGAACAGTTACAACAACGAGGCATACAAATAGATGGTTGTATTGTTGGCGAACCGAGCAGTGAGCAAGTGCTTGGCGACCAGATTCGTGTTGGACGACGCGGCTCGCTGCATGGCAAGTTAACCGTGCATGGCAAACAAGGCCATGTTGCACACCCGCACTTGGCCATCAACCCCATTCACCAAAGTGTCCCCGCACTCACCCAATTGACACAGACAGTCTGGGATCAAGGTAATGAGGTCTTTCCTCAAACCACCTTCCAGATCACCAATCTACATGGCGGCACGGGTGCGGCGAATGTCATCCCAGGCCATTTGGACGTGTTATTTAATTTACGGTTTTCAACCGTCCTGACCGTGGAAGCACTCAAACAACGCGTTCAGGACATCTTGGATAGCCATGAGCTCTGCTACCACATTCAATGGACCATCGGCGCGCTGCCTTTTCTAAGTTCAAGGGGTCATTTGACTGACACCGTACAGGCCGCCATTCATACCATTACCGAACAGCACGCCCGCCTGTCAACTGGCGGCGGCACCTCGGATGCGCGCTTTATTGTCCCAACCGGTGCCGAAGTGGTGGAGCTTGGCGTGTTGCATACCACCGCGCATCAAGTGGATGAATGTGTCAGCATTAAAGATTTAGAATATTTAATGAACATCTACTTGAAAGTTCTGGAACGCAGACTCGTTTATTAAATTGCCGCGATTTCCCTGAATGATGGCAAAAGCCCATTGCGTCTCGCTAGGTTCTGGTTTAACCTTACGCTCTTCTTCACTGGAGAGATGTCCGAGCGGTCGAAGGAGCACGCCTGGAAAGCGTGTATACGTTTAACGACGTATCGAGGGTTCGAATCCCTCTCTCTCCGAAACGTTTTCATTGAACCTATCGTCTGACATTTCTGTTGTGTTTTTTAGCCGTTTAGTTCTTTCATTATGGCAGCCTGCTAATGACGTTATCTATAACGAATTGATAGGCTTCGTCGAAGCTCCAATGCAATTTCGATGGCAATAACACACTCATATCCATATGAAAGTCACGATGATCCTTTTTAAGCTCAAGATTCTTTAGAAATTCTTCCCCAGTGATTTTGACATCGTTATAAGTACAATACTTAGAGAAAATATCAAAAACTCGATTCAAATTAATTAAATTGCGATCTGCCACATACCATACATCAAACAAATCCCGTCCTTTTCGGCGTTGATAAAGAGCGCGTAATTTAGTTGCCATCAGTTCATCTATTTCATAAGTAATGATATCTGCATTCCCTCTGAACCAAGCCGAATCCATAGAGAAAGGCACTGTTTTTAAAGGCAATACCTGAAAGTGCTCGGTTGTGTTTATTTCAATTTTTAGCTTTGACGGAATTTTATTAGCGGACTCGTATTTGTAGATCAGCTTGGCGCTACGCTGTGTAATTTTCCATTTAGGATCGCCTAACCATGGTTTTAATAGTGCCCTAATAGCATCAATAGTTTGTCCAATTGGATCAGCATTTCTTTGGACAAAATCAATATCTTCACTGTACCTTGCCGGAGGGTTGATGAACAATTTATTGAGAGCCGTACCACCTCGAAATACAAGCGCATCTTTGACATGGGAATCATTATACAAATCAACTAAAGCACGGCTAATCATTAAATCTTGTTCTATCTGCTCAGTCATTTGCCATGGAACAGTTTTGCGCCAACTCTCAATAAAAACTTCTGGGATCATAAATCACTCTCTATTTCTGAATTTTCAATAATTCTCCACTTTTTACACCTTGAATAACCTATTTTAGAAATTTCAGATGCAAGAGGCAGATAGTTTGGTTTGTTTTCTTGAACATGCTGAGCAAGAGCTTCAATCATTATTCCGGCATTATCTTCATCCATAATATCAATGTGCTCTAGGATATAACCAATACGCTGTAACTGATACTCTGCATGGGTATCTTTCGCAAGATTGATTAGTTTTATGGGATCTAGCGCTTCAATAAGCTCAGAGAAAACAGTGGCGATATGATTTAGGCCACCTGCATGATTAGGGTACTCGAGTAAATCAAGTGCAACCAATTCTGGGGTTGCCACCTTAAGGTAACCAGTGCTCACAGTAAAATCTTGGGTCGGCAGTTCAAGCATGGATTTTTTATAAATATAATCAATCTCCACATCGCCAAAAGTCGATGGGTGTTTAATACGTTTGTCTGATATCACCTGGAATCTAGCAGGCTTCTGATGAGTTGCCCCATGAAACAACCCCGCACTTAGAAGTGCGACATAATAATTAGCGCCCAAATACTGCATGATCAAAGGCATCAATTCTTGTGGAGGGATAGACCCATGAGGCTGATGTTCTGGTGGGACGATAACATATAAACCTCTAGCGGGTGAGATCAGATCCCTTGTTTTAAGTAATCTATGTAAGGCCACTCTCGCATGACTATTTGAAACGTGAAATTGCTCAACGATATCTAGGGTGGTAAAGCAGCGCTTCCCATCTTTTCGGATATCTTTTATATATGATTGCAAGTTCATAAGATTACCATGCCCTTAAGGTTACTAATATTGTAACTATAAGGACATGATATCCTATTTGCGCTTGTAAATCAAGTTCAAATAAGGTATTTCGAGGTTGCCATGTCCCTAAAGTTACAAATACTGTAATTATACGGACATAATGACCCTAAAAGGGTGTAACTAACTGTAATACAATGATCAATATGTCCTTTAGGTTACGAATAATGAACCCTAAAGGACATGATTTCGTGTTTTATCCAAGTGTTTAGCATGTCCTTAAAGTGTCATATTTCGTTATTTTTAGGACATGGCAAGCTTATTTTGAATAATCGTCTTATTATCGAAAACAGCGAAAATCGATATTAACGCGATTTTTCATCGCCGCCAATGGCAATAATAGCTAGCAATATCATCGAAATCTGCTAGAATCGCCCTCGGTTAAGTTGACATTCCCCACCCAAGTTTGGGGATGCTTATTTTAAAATATGCTAAGCTCCGAAACGTTTTAATTGAACCTATCGTAGCGAGTATTGGTCTCTTCGCAACGAGAAGCTGCGAACCCCGCCAGGTCCGGAAGGAAGCAACGGTAGTGGCAGATACGTGTGCCGAAGTCAGGCTGATGCTCGCTACGATAGGTTTACCAGTCACCCCACAATTCACCTCACCCCCTTGTGTGATCAGGGAAACAAGCTGTGCTATGCTACCCACCTCGATTAAATATTATCAGGTGAGATATCCATGAGTTATCAAGTGCTGGCCCGCAAATGGCGTCCCCGTTCCTTCAAAGACATGGTCGGACAAGAACCTGTCCTGCGAATGTTAAGCAATGCTCTCGAACAAAAGCGTTTACATCACGCATACCTGCTCACGGGCACACGCGGCGTTGGCAAAACAACCCTGGCACGCATTTTGGCCAAGTGCCTTAACTGCGAAGCCGGAGTCAGTGCCACGCCTTGCGAACAATGTCACGCATGCAAGGCCATCAGCGACGGTAAATTTTTAGACCTTTACGAAATTGACGCCGCTTCACGCACCAAAGTGGAAGACACACGCGAATTACTGGATAGCGTTCCCTATCCCCCCACGCAAGGCCGTTACAAAGTCTATCTCATCGATGAAGTACACATGCTGTCCAGTCACAGTTTTAATGCGCTTCTCAAAACACTGGAAGAACCACCGGAGCAAGTGATTTTCATGTTAGCCACCACCGACATTAAACGCTTGCCCATTACAATTTTGTCACGCTGTCTACTATTCCATTTGAAGCGCATCACACCCGAGCAAATTGCGGGCCACTTGCACCATATCTGTGACGCTGAAAAAGTGACGCATGATCAGGCCGCACTGGAAACACTTGCTAAAGCAGCCGATGGCAGCATGCGTGATGCCCTGAGTTTACTCGATCAAGCCATCGCCTATGGTCATGGCAGCGTGCACACCCCTGACATGCTCGCCCTGTTAGGCAGTATGGCACCCGATGATTTATTACCTCTTCTGCAAGCACTGGCCTCACAAAACGGCCCTCAACTATTTCGCGCACTGAATGAATTAACCGAACACGCACCCGATTTCAAGCAGGCACTGGAAGAACTCATTCATCTGCTGCACCAGTTAGCCATCGCACAAATTGTACCAGGCGCGATGGTGCTCAATGACAAACTGAAACCTTTTATTTCACAATTCAGCGCGGAAGAGCTGCAACTGTATTATCAAATTGCACTCTTGGGTCGGCGTGACTTATCCCTCTCTCCTTCACCGCAGCAAGGATTTGAAATGACCCTGGTTCGCATGCTGGCCTTTAAGCCCGTGCACACCGGAAGGACTGAGACCGCTGCCGCTCCATCCCACTCAGAACCAGGCACCCTCACTGCGCCGAGGGCACAGCGAGCTTGGACAACGGTCAACCCTGTGCACTCACCCGCGCCCGCCACAGCAGCCAACTGGCCTGACATGCTCCCCAAACTGGGCTTGTCCGGCATGGCATACGCGTTAGCAGAAAACTGTTCACTCACTCACCTGACCGCCCAGAAAATGGAATTAACCCTCTCTGCCAAACATGAACCCATGCTAAACCCGAAATTAAAGGATCGTTTAAATGAGGCCATCAACCAGCATCTGCAACGAACGGTACAGCTCATTATCCATGTCACCACAAACGAGCTTGAAACACCGGCGAGACAACAGCAAACCGCCCAAAAACAAGCTTTGGCCGGCGCGACAGACACACTCATGCAAGACCCGCGCATCAAACAATTAGTTGAAATGTATGATGCAACCGTTGAGGTTTCCTTAATATCGTGAAAAAATCACAGACCATGCTTAACTCTATTGACTAAAAAACTGAAGGAGTGCTCAAAGTGAACAAGGCAAACGATAGCAACGATAAAGTCGGCTTAAATGAAATTATGAAGCGCGCACAGGAAATGCAAAAAAAATTACAAGACATTCAAAAGCAAGTTGCTGACATGGTTGTCACCGGCCAGGCGGGCGGCGGCTCCATTAAAATTGACATGACGGGCCAGCATCACGCTAAAAAAGTCCAGTTAGACAACACGATCATGAGAGAAGATAAATCCATTATTGAAGACTTGATTGCCGCCGCCATCAATGATGCAACAGATAAAGTTGAAAAAGCGCTGCGGGATAAAATGGGCGGCTTAGCGGGCATCAAATTGCCAGAAGGCCTTGATGGCACTGACAAATAATTTATGCGCTTTAGCCCACTACTTGAGCATTTAATTGAGGCGTTACATTGTTTGCCAGGCGTTGGCCCCAAAACAGCGCAACGCATGGCGTTACAATTACTCACCAGAGGCCGTGACAATGGCAGGCATCTCGCTAAAACCTTATTAGAGGCGATGGAACAAATTGGCCATTGCAGCGAATGCCGTATTTTTAGTGAGACAGACCGTTGCAGCATTTGCGCTTCCCTTAACCGTGATGCCTCGCTGCTTTGTGTCGTCGAAAACCCCATTGATGTCACGGTGATTGAACAAACCAGTAGCTTCAAGGGTAACTATTTTGTTTTACTGGGACATTTATCCCCCTTGGATGGCATTGGACCGGAAGAAATTGGCATTGAAAAACTGAAAACACGGCTGGAAAACCGCGAGCTCAAGGAAGTTATCCTCGCCACCAACCCCACGGTTGAAGGCGAAGCAACGGCACATTACATTTCTGAACTAGCCAAACGCTTCCACCTCAACGTGTCGCGGATCGCCCATGGCGTGCCCATTGGCAGCGAACTTGAATATCTGGATAGCAGTACGCTTGCACATGCTTTAGCAGGACGTGAATTAATTTGATAAACCGCCCATTTTGCGCGCTTCATCACGAACGGAACGAATGACCATGCGCGTCTGTTGCCAGCACCTGATCAAGCCCTGCTTCTTCCTGGCATTACTGGGCATCACGCAACTGGCACAGGCAGACCAGTTAATCATTGAGCCTGAGATGGGTCGCGCTCCGTTACTTGAAGCCATCGAGCGCACCCAGCACACCTTAAGTCTGGCCATGTATGGCTTAACGGATGAAACCCTGTTAAATGCCATCACAAAGCAAAAACAACTGGGTCGGACAGTGAACGTTTTTTTAGAGCAACATCCCTATAAAAACGAAAACGAAAATGAAACCGCCATTCAGGCGTTTAAAACCCAAAAAGTGGCCTGGCAAGGCGTTATCCCCCCTTATCGGTTCATCCACCAAAAAACCCTCATCCTTGATAACAAGCAAGCGATTGTCATGACGTTTAACTTTACGCACGCTTCTTTTAAAAATGAACGGAATTTTGCATTAATCATTGATGACCCCATCACCGTCCACGATATCACGGCCGTGTTTAATGCCGACTGGCAACATACGCCTATTGGCACGCATGCGACTGAATTGATTTATAGTCCCAACGATAGTCGCAGCGCGTTATTGAAACAAATTAAAAATGCCAGGCATACGCTTAATATATATCAGCAATCCGTGAGTGATTTTGATCTGGTAGGCGCTCTTGCAAAAGCAGCACAGCGGGGCGTCAAAATAAATCTGCTCTTATCTCATCCACCACGCCAAAAACAAGCCGACTACTTAAAACGGGCAGGCGTGGTCATTAAAACCAGCAAACATTATTACATACACGCCAAAGTGCTGATGATTGATGGAGAAACCGCCATCTTAGGCTCCATTAATTTCACACGCGCCTCATTAAATGACAACCGCGAGCTGGCCATTTTAACACGAGATAAAACCGTGGTGCGGCAATTGGAAACCACCTTTTATCAAGATTTTGGTGCCAGCAAAAGACACAAAAAAACAAGCCCCCAAAAAACGGCCCGACTAACAGCACAACAGCGCTATTTTCTTAGGCATTTTTTAAAATTGATTGATTGATTTAATGCAAGATTGATTTATAAAGGCGAATGAATTCACTGGGTGCGCTCAAAATAAACGTGGGAATATTAACTAAAAAATGCTTTCCATCCAGATGCTGCATTTCATAATATCCTGACATGGTGCCTTGCGGCGTCATCAGTTGACAATAGCTGGTGTAAATAAACTGCGTCCCGGGTTTAAGCAATGGCTGCAAGCCAATGACACCCACCCCATGCACTTCCTCAATATGCCCCGTCATATCGACAATGCGCCAATGACGATTTAATAGCTGTACAATCTCATCACCTTGATGATCAATCTTGATTTCATATGACCACACGAATTTTTCACTGACCACATCCGACTGTTCAGAGACAAACCGAGGATGCCCGCCAACCGTGACCACCAGGTTCTGTTTTGTCTGCTTGCTCATACAACCCACTCCTTTCCTCAAACACTCGCATCAATGGCATCCAGCAGTTTTTGATGAATGCCACCAAACCCTGAATTACTCATGACAACCACATGGTCACCCGCTTCTAAACAAGGCACCAAACCACTAACTAGGCTATCCACATCGGGATATAAGGCTGTCGGCTGTTTAAATTCGCCTAACATCTGCGCTAAATCCCAATCAGCGTCAGGTGGTGATTGGCACACCACCCTGTCCGCCGCCTGCAAGGCACGCTGCATATCTCCCTGATGGACGCCAGAACGCATGGTATAAGAGCCAAACTCCAGCACGGCTATCAAACGCGCCTTGCCGATTTTAGCACGCAATCCCGCCAACGTTGTGGCAATCGCCGTGGGATGATGTGCAAAATCATCATAAATGAGGATATCGTTTACCTTGCCTTTCACTTCCAGCCGCCGTTTGACATTTTTAAACGTGGATAACGCCCGTATTGCCTGCGATGGCACCACCCCAACATGATGTGCCGCTGCAATCGCCGCCAACGCATTTTCCACATTATGCCGTCCCAACAAGTCCCATTGCACTTCACCTACGTCACTCTCTTCAAGTAACACTTGAAAGGCACTGCCATCAGCCTCTCTTAAAACGGCCTGCAAAGCACCCGTGCCCACACCAAAATCCATCACGGGCGTCCAGCAACCTTTCTCAAGTACGGCCGTCAAATTGGCGTCCTGTGCATGACGCACAATCAATCCATTGCCAGGAATCGTTCTGACCAGAAAATGAAATTGCTGCTTCACGGCGTCCAGATCGGCAAAAATATCAGCATGATCAAATTCAAGGTTATTTAATATGAGCGTTTTGGGTGCATAATGAATGAACTTGGCACGTTTATCAAAAAAGGCACTGTCATACTCATCCGCCTCAATCACAAAAAAAGGCGCCTCACCTAGTCTCGCCGACACACCAAAATTTTCAGGTATGCCTCCAATCAAAAATCCAGGGCGCAACCCCGCTTGCTCCAAAATCCAGGCGAGCATGCTAGTCGTTGTTGTTTTGCCATGCGTACCTGCCACGCCTAGCACGGAGCGCGTTTGTAAAACATTCGCGGCGAGCCAGGCGGGACCTGACATATAAGGGATTTTGTTTGCTAAAATATATTCCATGGCGGGGTTGCCACGCTTAATCACGTTGCCCACTAGGACACAATCCACCTGTGGATCAAGATGCGCTGCATCATACCCTTCAAACAACGTAATGCCTTGCTGCTGCAACTGCGTACTCATTGGCGGATAAACCGCCCTATCTGAACCCCTCACCTCATCACCGCGCTGTTTCGCCAAGAGCGCAAGACCCCCCATGAAAGTGCCGCCAATACCCAAAATATGTAGTCGCATTTTTTCGCCTCTCGTGTTACGAATGTGGTATTATTATCAAATTTAGTGGGTCTCGCAAAGGATAATGCAAGAATGGAGATTCAAGGATTGTTTGACGCTATCACTGATAGTGCCATTTTACTGGACAAAACTGGCCGCATCATCAACTGGAACACCGGCGCGACGGCACTTTTTGGTTTTTCCCGCAAAGACGTACTGGGGCGGTCGGTTAACCTCATTTATGATCGCAACTACCCTTTCCCCAAATTAATCCAGAATTTAACTTCCCAGCACCGAAAATGGCAGGCAGACACCGTCTTTATTCGTAAAAACGGCATAAAGGGATTATGCAAGTCACAGTTATGTTTTTTACCCCTTAATGATCAAAACAGAATTACCGCGATCCTGATTCACCAAAACATCTCAGCCTTCCAAAAAACCGAAGAGGATCTCAGGCAAACCCTGAGTGACACTTACAAGCATTTCAACCAGCTTCATCATGGTTTTTGGCAGGCCAACGGTTTGCTGCTTGAAACCTTACATTCGCTAGATCAGGCGGAACGCCGATTAGAAGAAAGCGAACTGCGTTTTCGCTTGCTCGCTGAAAACGCAACGGATATCATTTCCCGACATACACCAGATGGCGCATACCTTTATATCTCACCGGCCAGCACAGTCGCGCTCGGTTATGGACCCCATGAACTGATTAACTCTTCTATCTATCAACTCATCCATCATGATGATCACATTAAACTTAAAAAAGCCTTTACAAAGCGTCGGGAAGGCGCGAACAGCAAACCGCTCGCCTATCGCGTTAAAAAGAAAAGCGGAGAATTTCGCTGGTTTGAAAGCAACATACGTTTAATCATTGACAAACAAACACGTATCATCAGCGAAATACAATTAGCCTCGCGCGATATCACTGACCGTGTTCTGGATAAAAAAGCCCGATTGAGAGGGCAGCAATTAGCGCATGTATTCCGTTTAAGCACCATGGAAGAAATGGCATCAGGCATGGCACATGAAATCAGCCAGCCGCTAGCCGCCATCATCAACTATACGCGCGGCTGCGCCAGGCACCTGGACAAACATTCTTACGATAAAGATCAAATTCGCGATGTCATGGAAAAGGCCGTTGCCCAGGCAGAGCGTGCCGGTGAAATTGTGCAAAGACTAAAAAACTTTTTTTGCAAAGGGCAGCTTGTCAAAACGTCTTGCAAAATTAATAATATTATTCGTGAAACAGCCAGCCTCATGAAAAACGAATTACTTGCTTCCAAAACCAAAATTGAGTTTAGCTTTGACAAAAGCATCCCCTTTATTTTCATTGATAAAATTCAAGTACAACAAGTTCTATTGAACCTTATTCAAAATTCAATTGAAGCCATGCACGAGGTTTCCCCTCCTGAAAAGCGCATTCAAATGCATACGAAATCGATCACCACTGATTTGATTGACATCACCATTCATGACACAGGCCCTGGTTTCTCCAAGGACCTGACAAGCAAAGTTTTTATGCCTTTTTTTACCACCAAAGCACATGGCCGCGGCATGGGGCTCGCCATTTGCCGCTCCATTATTGAAGCACATGGCGGACAGTTCTCCATTAATCCCAATGCCAATGGCAAAAGCTGGATCCGTTTTTCATTACCTATTTCGATTTAACAGGAGTAATACCGAATGTCGACCTTAGAACCCATTGTTTATATCATTGATGATGATCAAGCCATGGTGGAGTCGCTGTCATGGGTCATTGAATCGATTGGCTTGAAAGTGGAAAGCTATACACGTGCCCAAGATTTTTTTGAAGTCTATAATCCCCAGCAACATGGCTGCCTGCTTCTCGATGTTCGCATGCAAGGCATGAGCGGCCCTGAATTACAAACCCGCCTGAATGAACAAGGCCTTCCCACCTTGCCCATTATTTTTATCAGCGGGCACGGTGATGTGCCGCTTGCCGTGCGAGTGATGAAAGCAGGTGCCATCGATTTCCTCACCAAACCCTTCAATGATCAAGTGCTGCTTGAAAGCATCAACAAAGCATTACGAATTGATAAATCCAACCGCGAACGCCGCCAGGAAAGCGCGCAGGCACGAGCAAAATTCGCCCTGTTGTCGCCTCGGGAAGTGCAGGTATTGCAGGGCATTGTGGCTGGCAAGCCGAACAAAGTCATTTCATCTGAATTAAAAATCTCACTTAAAACGGTCGAAGCGCATCGTGCCTCTGTCATGAAAAAAATGAGCGTCCGATCGGTGCCTGAGCTGGTTAAACTGGTACTCACCAACAGCATTGAAAACCAAGAAACTGAGGAAGAAGTTGCCATATAAGCTGATCGAGGGTATTTCCTTAGCATGATAGCCATTACCTGATGGGATTAACCCTTGGTCAAGTAGGTGTATTTAAGTACTTTACTATGGTTTTGTCCCAATTTTTATTAGTGTTAATTAGTGAGATGATTGTAATCCCCCATTGAATTGTACGTATTGGATTTTTAGGAGATTACGATCATGAATAAAAAGAAGCGAGTATTAATCGTCACAAACGCCATCACGGATGAAGAAGTCTCTCAAATTAAACAAGCCTTTAATGATGAATATGCCTCAAGCATGGCAATTGATTTAAGCCTTGTGCATGTGATCCCTGAGCTGCCCACCAGTTATTTCAATATTCCCTCCATGGGTGTGTTAGTTGAAAAATATTACGATGAGGCAAGGCAATCGCTGTTTCAGGTTGGTCGGCACCTGGATATTACCAAAAATAACCAATGGCTGATTTCAGGCAAACTGCGCACAGAAGTGTTACGTCTGGCAGCCAAACTGGGTGCGAGCTTTATTTTGGCAAGTGCAGAGCAAATTCAGGAATTACAACGATCCCTGTTTTTTAAGAGCATTCACCAATATGCCCTGATCAAAAACGTGAACCAGATTAAAAAACTATAAAAAAGTGCCGCTCACTTAAGTCATATCTTCGTTAGCGAAAATAGCCTTGAGTCCTTGTTCCGCATTAAATCCTCCCATTTAATGCGGTTTTTTTTGACTATTACCAGCATAGGCGGCCATCACACGCAAACTTTGATTGATCTCGTCTAACATTCAGTATATTTTTGAATACTTCAAAAATCAGAGTATCGACCCATCATGGAAAAATTGAATGCGCTTTATGCCCAGTCAGGCGGTGTGACCGCTGTGATCAATGCGTCTGCTTGCGGTGTCATTGAAACCGCACGTGAGCATGGCCATGCCATTGGCAAAGTCTACGCTGCCCGCAATGGCATTATTGGCGCATTAACCGAAGACCTGATTGATACCAGTCAGGAATCAGATGCTGATATTGCCGCCTTAAAACACACGCCCGCCGGTGCCTTTGGTTCTTGTCGACACAAATTAGGTTCGCTTGAAAAAAACCGCAAGGCCTATGAACGTCTAGTTGACGTATTTTCTGCCCATCAAATTCGCTATTTTTTTTATAACGGTGGCGGCGACTCCCAGGATACGGCCTTTAAAGTCTCGCAAATCAGCCGTGAACTGGGCTACCCCATTATCTGTATCGGCATTCCAAAGACAGTCGACAATGATTTGCCTTTCACCGACAATTCACCTGGATTTGGTTCCGTCGCCAAATATGTCGGCGTTTCCATTCGCGAAGCAGGCATGGATGTTGCCTCCATGGCACTGACCTCGACCAAAGTGTTTATTCTGGAAGTGATGGGCAGGCATGCTGGATGGATTGCAGCCGCGGGGGGGCTCGCCGCTGAAAAAGAAGGCGATTCGCCGCATATCATTCTTTTTCCTGAGCGGCCGTTACAAGTAGAAAATTTTTTGAGCCGCGTTAAAACTTGCATTGACCGCTACGAGCATTGTTCGATTGTTGTCTCAGAAGGCGTGAAAAACGCAGAGGGCAACTTTATCGCTGATCAAGGCCTGGTGGATGCCTTTGGACACAAACAATTAGGCGGCGTCGCGCCGGTCATTGCCAACCTGATCAAAGAAAAACTGGGTTACAAGTATCATTGGGCACTGGCAGATTACCTGCAACGCGCTGCTCGACATATTGCCTCACAAACTGACGTTGAACAAGCTTATGCGGTTGGAAAAGCGGCGGTTGAAATGGCGTTGGCCGGAAAAAATGCCATCATGCCCATTATCGTTCGCGGCAAAAATCACCCCTATAGCTGGACCATTGGTGAAGCACCGCTTGAAATGGTTGCGAATGTGGAAATCAAAATGCCGGATCATTTCATTTCCGCGGATGGCTATGGCATTACGACGGCTTGCCGTGAGTATTTGTCACCTTTAATTCAAGGCGAAGCATACCCACCCTATCACAATGGCTTGCCCGTTTATGTCACGTTAAAAAATCTACCCGTGGCGAAAAAACTGAAGACCGCTTTTGATATTGCCTGAATGAACCGCGTGATGGCATGCAAATGGCTTTGTTGCATAAATTAAATGTGACACGTTTTGATGTCAATGTAGGGTGGATTGTTGCATAAATTAAATGTGACACATTTTGATGTCAATGTAGGGTGGATTGTTGCATAAATTAAATGTGACACATTTTGATGTCAATGTAGGGTGGATTAGACGCGCTTTTCGCGTCGTAATCCACCAATTTGGTGGATTACGGCAAAAAACGCCTAATCCACCCAGTTTGGATTGATGCACCAAGGCGCATACAAATTATTCATGCCAAAGTCGTTGCGTGCTTGTCGCTTAGATTATCTGGCTCGTCAGAAAAATCTGTGGGTCAATTTTGTTGAAAAGTTGTCAAAACAATATTATTCGTCATTTTCTTCCCATGGATTGAATACATTAGCGCCTGTTTGATTAAAATCTTTATGATTTCGAGTAATGATTGTCATACCGTGAACTAAAGCTGTCGCGGCAATAATCGCATCTCGTTCAGGTTTTTTGTTTGGAACAGGCAGTTTTGCACAACGTTGTGCAATGGAGACATCAAGATACAAAATTCGATCTGAGAATGCAGGAAGAACATGTAGTAACATGTCTACATTTCTAAATGCTTATTTAGATCTGTGCATTCTTCATTAGAAAAGATCACTGTCGATACCGCGCCGCTGCATAATTTCACGCAAGGCTTTTAAGGCATTCATTTGAATTTGCCGTACACGTTCTCGCGTTAAACCGACGGCTTCACCCACTTCTTCAAGCGTCTGCCGTTCATAGCCAGAAAGACCAAACCGTCGACATAACACTTCCCGCTGCTTCTCATTTAATTCGCTAATGCAAGCACGTAAATTTTCATGCAACAAGTCATTTGCCATGATATCGGCGGGGTCTTTCGCATTTTGATCGGCCAACGCTTCCACCAATGGCTTGCTTGAAGCTCCCTCTCCTCCCACTTGAATATCCAGTGAGACCATGTGTTCATTCAAATCCATCATGCTCGTAATATCGTCAACAGGCCGATCCATCGCCTCTGCAATCTCGCTATGCGTTGGTTCATGACTTTGGGTTTTAAGCAGGTCACGCGCCGCAGACAAATAAGTGTTTAATTCGCGCACCACATGAATCGGCAAACGAATTGTGCGTGTCTGATTCATAATGGCTCTTTCTATCGTTTGACGTATCCACCAAGTGGCATATGTGGAAAAACGAAAACCACGTTCAGGGTCAAATTTTTCAACCGCGCGCAAAAGTCCCAAGTTGCCCTCTTCAATTAAATCTGAAAATTCCAAACCCCGATTATAATAACGACGTGCAATTTTAACGACTAAACGTAAATTACTTTCGATCATTCGTCTTCGCGAAGCAGCGTCACCATCTCGCGCGAGACGCCCATAATAAACTTCTTCTTCCGACGAGAGTAAAGGTGAAAACCCAATTTCCTTAAGATACATCTGGGTGGGATCCATTGTACGCGCTAAGGGCGAACTCGCGTATTCCTGCCATGTTGCCTCTGGCTTTTTTTCAACTATCTTAGTGCTTTTTTTCGTTTTTTCCGCCTTCCCCGCTCGCTTTTGTGCTGTCTCGCTGATCCCAGCACCTTCTTCCTCTCTCAATAAATTCTGACATTCTGTTAAATCGCTCGCTCGAGGTTCTCTTTCAGTGTCAATATCCACTTCCTGGTCATCATCAAGGTCAGCATCAACCCCAGGCATTTTCCCTTTTTTGTTTTTTGACATAGAACGACAACCTCAATTAAAATCAACGCCTAAACTTCATTATACTATAATCCAGCCTAACCAATCTGCAATGGTTGCACCCAGCCTGACAGTTCATCCAGTACTTTGTAGTGCGTTAAATCAAGCTGCAAGGGGGTCAAAGACACATAGCCCGTATTAACGGCATAAAAGTCAGTTCCAGGTCCTGCATCTTGTTCAGGCCCAGGTTGACCCACCCAATAAATTTTCCTGCCCCGCGGATCTGAGCCCTTGATGGTTGGTTCTGCGATATGGCGTGTGCCAAGCCGTGTCACCTGAATGCCGCGCAATTCAGAAAACGGTAAATCTGGCACATTCACATTTAAGATGGTGTCAAACGTTAATGGCGTTTCACGCAAGCGCTCCACCATGATTTTAGCAATCTGCGCCGCTGTCTCATAATGCACACAACGCGGTCCGGCAAGGGAAACCGCCATCGACGGTAACCCAAGAAAACGCCCTTCCGTTGCCGCTGCAACCGTTCCG
The DNA here is from genome assembly GCA_001801665.1 of Gammaproteobacteria bacterium RIFCSPHIGHO2_12_FULL_45_12. Lineage (GTDB taxonomy): Bacteria > Pseudomonadota > Gammaproteobacteria > DSM-16500 > DSM-16500 > Aquicella. The sequence goes on from MGYH01000026.1 coordinate 16,894, forward strand.
GAGTAAATGACATCATCACTCAGATTTGACCCTTCATTAATGCCAGATACCACCATATCCGGCATTGTTTTAAAAAGCCCCGTCACGGCCAAATGCACACAATCAGTCGGTGTGCCATTCACACCAAAAAAACCATTGGGCGCGGTCACCACACGCAAGGGATGCTCCAGTGTCAATGAATTACTCACGCCGCTTCGATTGCGATCAGGCGCGACCACCGTGATGTCTGCGATCTTACTCAGCGCACTGGCCAAACAAGCAAGACCTGGCGCATGCACACCATCATCATTGCTAATCAAAATTTTCATGCAATATCCTCAATTGACTATCTGGTAAAAAGTTTCGCCCTTTTTCATCATACCCAATTCCTCTCGAGCGCGCGACTCAACTTCCAGTTGACTGGTTTTCAAACGCTTGATCTGCGACAGCAATACGTCATTCTTTTTCTGTAATGCTTCGGTTTCACTCGCCTCTGCCGCCAGATTTTTTTTAAGCTTTAGCATGTCAACAATGCCGCCCGCCTCAAACCAGAGTCTGTATTGAAAGAATGCCAAGAGGCCAAGCAGCGCGACTAGCAATAGATTTAAACGAAGATTAGACATGTGCCAACAACTCACGGTTGAAAACACTGAGACCCGCATAACGCCCCTTGGCGCCCAATTGCTCTTCAATGCGTAACAATTGATTATATTTGGCAACTCGATCGGTACGGCACAATGAACCGGTCTTGATCTGGCCTGCATGGGTTCCAACGGCAATATCCGCAATGGTCGTATCTTCCGTTTCACCAGAACGATGCGAGATCACCGTGTGATACTGCGCGTCTTTTGCCAACCGAATGGCTGCCAACGTTTCAGAAAGCGTCCCAATTTGATTAGGCTTGATTAAAATCGCGTTCGCCACCTGCTCATCAATACCGCGCTGCAGTAAGACGGTATTTGTCACAAATAAATCATCGCCCACCAACTGCACCCTCTCACCTAAGGTTTGTGTTAGCAGCGCCCAGCCTTCCCAGTCATCTTCCGCTAGACCATCCTCAATGCTGATAATCGGATACTGACTGACTAAGCGCGCATAATAATCCGTTAATTCCTGGGCTGTTAATGCTGATTGATAACCACTGAGCCGATATGTCCCTTGTTGATACAATTCATTGGCCGCCACATCCAGACCCAGAAAAATATCTTTTGCAGGTTGATAACCTGCCTCTGTGATTGCTTCAAGAATCAGCTCAATCGCCGCTTCCTGATTTGGCAAATCAGGCGCAAAACCACCTTCGTCGCCCACATTGGTGTGATATTTCCTGGCTTTTAATAATTTTTTTAAATGATGAAACACTTCGACCCCCGCACGGAGCGCATCTGAAAAAGTGGGCAAACCCGCGGGTATGATCATAAATTCCTGAAAATCAATATTATTATCCGCGTGCGCGCCCCCATTAATAATATTCATCATCGGCACAGGCAAAACATAATCGCTTTGACCGCCCAAATAATGATACAAGGGCAGACCCAGGCTAAGTGCCGCCGCTTTTGCGGTGGCAAGGGATACCGAAAGCAATGCGTTTGCGCCCAGTTTTTTCTTATTTTCGGTGGCATCCAATGCAATCATGATCGCATCAATCTCGCTTTGATGCGTGACATCCTTTCCTCTTAATGCGTTTGCCAGTTCCTCTCGCACAAAAGTAACCGCTTGCCTGACCCCCCTGCCAAGATAACGCTTCACATCCTGATCACGCAATTCCACCGCTTCTCTTGACCCAGTAGAAGCACCTGAGGGCACAGCAGCGCGACCGATGACACCGCTCGCTAAAATGACTTCCGCTTCCACCGTTGGATGACCGCGTGAATCCAAAATTTCACGCGCCACAATCTCTTTAATGACTGACATCAAAACACTCCTCTTAAATTTGCAGAACTTCTTTCACAAATGGAATGGTTAAACGACGCTGCGCCGCCAAAGACGCCTTGTCCAGCGCATCCAGGGCCGCAAACAAAGTGCCCATGTGTCTTGGACAATGCGTTAATATATATTTCGCAACTTCTTCAGACAAATGGATACCGCGACGCTCTGCACGCATAATCAGGACAGACAATTTTTCATCGTCTGTTAACGCCTGCAACTGATAAACAACACCTGCCGCGAGACGTGAAACCAAATCAGGCAACGTCAAATTCAGGGCTTTTGGCAAATATTGTGCGGCAATAATAATGCTGCCGCCTGAATCATTAATCCGGTTATATAAATTAAATAACGCCAGCTCCCAGTCGCGCTTCCCCGCAATCACCTGCAAGTCATCAATGCAAATTAAATTCAAGGTCTCAAGATCACTCAGCACCTCAGGCGACAATGCAATTAAATTCGCTAACGGCAAATACACAGAAGTTAACTGATGCTGATAGGCATAATGACAAGCTGCTTGCAGTAAATGACTGCGGCCATGACCACGCGCACCGCATAAATAAATGATCTTTTCTCCCCTCCCGCTAGCCGACTGTTTTAAGGCAGCCACAATCTCTGCGTTTTTTCCTGCCCAGAAATTGTCATAAGTTGACTCATCTTTCGAGCTTAAGCCTAACGTTAACTGCGCTAATAAATCTTGCATTACGGACAACTCATCTTAATGAACCCAGTCATACATCAACGTCTCATTTTCTTCATCTTCAGAAATCAGTTCCAGATGCAGCCCCGCTTCCGCTGCTTGCTGAAACATGGCTGGCGAACCATTCACCAGCACATCCATTTCCACACGCGTCCCCGTCACGGATAACAATTGCACTTTCCGCACCAGCGACAGTTGTTTCAAATATTGCACCAATGCGGCCAAGTCGCTTTTTTCCACAATACTTTCCACCGCCAGTGTCAGCCACCTTTCAGGGACATCCGCTGATTTGGCTGTCACGTGTTTCGACAGCTTCTGGGTCACCTGATTTAACGCGGCACCCGTCAACTGGCTGATCGTTGTTCCCTCTGTTTCAAAATCTGACTGTGTCGCATTCACCACTAACTGCCATTGACCCGTTTCAAATGGCGCACCCGCCTTGATATGTCCAATCAACATGGCTTCCGGTGCATATCGTTTTCCCGCTTCTTTTAACGTCACCACATTCCTATTCACAATGGTGTCAGCCGAAACCAAGTCCATATCCGCCGAATCCATCATCGGAAAAATAAGCGGCAAGCCAGAACGCTCGCCCTGTGTTTGCATTGCTTTTAAAATATCGGGGTGAACATCCTCACTGACCATGTCAGTGACGTTATCGGCATTGGTTACGGCAAGCCACACTAAAATCAGCGGTCGACTCTCTTTCCAGTAATCCACCCCCGCCTTGTTCAATAATTGATTGATGAAGGGGGCATCATAACGCACATGAAGTATAAAAGCGGCTGCTCTGGTGTCGCCTGATGGCGTATAACGATACTCTTGCACATAATCCATGACATGACCCAGCGTTGGCGCAATCACCGCGTTACTCGCAATGGACAAATCACCACTCACTCTTGTTAACACCTGAATAAAACCCTGTCGCACTGCTTCAACCAAGAGCCCGTCCGACTGAGAGGCAATGGGCAAGGCGACTTGATACAAGCCAGACATTTTCACCGCCCAAACAGGCAAAATCTGACAGGCCAGCACGCCTATCAGCACAAGTATGCATTTTTTCATATAGACATCTATCCCTGAGCGATTGAAACATTATAACTTAACAAACGAATATGATAAATTTCGACTATTAAAAATTCGTGCAGGAACTATCATGACAGCAAAAGCACCAAGGCCGCCACAAAATCAACCTGGCTTTTGGCCTGACATGTTGTGGCTATCCATCGTGTTAGGCGCACTTTTCTTTGTATTTTTAGGAAATCGCCCACTGTTTGTTCCGGACGAAGGCAGGTACGCTGAGATTGCGCGTGAAATGTTCAATTCAGGGGATTATGTCACCCCCACCTTAAATGGCATCCGATATTTCGAGAAACCCCCGTTATTTTATTGGCTGGAAACCATCGCCATTCACTTTGGCGGCCTGAATCTCTGGTCATTACGCAGTATTAACGCCCTGTTGGGCTTACTTGGCTGCTTAGCCACTTACGCCATCAGCCGCCACCTTTTTAACCGTCTGACCGGCCTCTTATCGGCACTCATCTTAAGCACCAGCCTGCTCTACTTTACCATGACGCACATGATTAGCCTGGACATGCCTGTCACGCTCTTCATCACCTTAAGTCTCTACCTGTTTCTGACCGGCACAAATCTGGCCGATGGCTTCAGTCGACGCATATGTTGTTGGTCTGCGGCAAGCGCGGCTGCGCTTGCAGTCCTTTGCAAAGGCTTAATCGGCTTATTATTTCCCCTGATGATTATTGGCGCATGGATAAGCATTACCGGACAGTGGCGGCTTTTAAAACGTCTCTACCTACCCTCAAGCCTGCTCTTGTTTGGCCTCATTGCGCTTCCCTGGCATTGGCTAGTCAATCTGCGAAATCCTGGCTTTTTCCACTTTTATTTTATTGAACAACATTTCTTGCGCTACGCCACCACCGATATTGGGCATTATCAACCCGTCTGGTTTTTCATTCCCTGCCTGATCCTCGGTTTTTTTCCGTGGATCTTTTTTTTGCCGCAAACGCTTGCAGCCGCTATCAGCCGCTCCATCCGCCACCTAAAACAACAAACGGCCACCCTGTTTTTTCTCGTCTGGGCAATCATGATTTTTGCTTTTTTCTCTTTCTCAAAATCAAAACTGATCCCCTATATCTTACCCCTCTTTCCCGCGCTAGCCATTTTAACCGGCCATCACCTGGCCGAGCTGATTCAGCAAAACAAAATAATCCGCCTCAAAATAAGTTTTTGCTGTCTTTTCATCGGTGCCATTATCATCGCCTATGCGCTAAACCAATACACCTTCAGTGCGGCCTTGCCTCATCCGGCATTGGCCAAACACTATCTCAATGCGGCGGGCATCCTGTTATTGCTCGGTAGTTTGGCTGCGTGCCTGTTCGCTTTCAGGAATGACGCCAAAGCCATTGGCATCACCGTCATCACGAGCGGCCTCTTTTCCTTATCTCTTCTGGGTGCAGCCCCCGCCATTGACGCTCGCACCATTTTACCCTTTGCTCAAAAAATCAAGCCGCTCTTAACCGCAGGCGATGAGGTGATGACCATCAACCAATATTATCAGGACTTGCCCTTTTACCTTGAACGGCGGGTCAGCATCGTCAATTGGCGCAATGAACTCAGTTATGGCATGCAGCAACAAGATACACACGAATGGATGATCAATACCGCCACCTTTTGGCAACGCTGGCATAGCAAGCAACGTGTCTTTGCCGTTTTAGGGCTGGATGAATATGCACAACTTGTCACAAAAAACCCTAACGAGACCATTTTTCTTTTAGGGAAAACACCCAATAATGCTCTGATTTGCAACCAACCGATATGACTAACTATTGACTTGCTAACCCATTGAGATATATTGAAAGAATGGCCAATCAATATGGAGGCAGCACTGCTGAAAGGATATGCTGATTAAATCACAACTTATCGGCGAACTCAGCAAACGATTCCCGCATTTACCTGAAAGAGACATTGCACTCGCTGTCAATTATCTTATTGAGCACATGAGCAGCATCCTCAGTCAGGAAGGTGGTCGTATCGAGATTCGAGGTTTTGGCAGCTTCAACTTACACTTCCGCCCACCCCGCCGAGCTCACAACCCCAAAACCGGTGAAAAGCTCATTACCTGCCCCAAATTTGCTGTTCATTTCAAACCAGGGAAAGAACTACGCGAAAGGGTCAATGCCAACCGTCACCTGCCCATTGAAAGCGTTTCCAAAGCCGACATGGATGATGAAACAGATTAAGCTTTCACCCTGACATGCCATCAAGGCAAGCACCTTGATCTTTTTGGAGATATTTTAATTTTAAATCCATTAACTGTGTCATTCCCTATTAACTGTGTCATTCCCGCGCAGGCGGGAACCTA
>MGYH01000027.1:0-2364 GCA_001801665.1 Gammaproteobacteria bacterium RIFCSPHIGHO2_12_FULL_45_12
TAACAAGACATCGCAATGCTCTCTGGTTAAACGACGCAAGCCTTCTCCTTCAGCACCCAGCACCAAGGCAACCGGACCTGATAAATTGGTTTGATAAAGTGACTGACTCGCCTCGCCTGCCGCGCCATATAACCAAATGCCCATTTCTTTTAACAACTCCATCGTGCGCACCAGATTGGTCACTTGCACAAAAGGAACCATGTCAGCCGCTCCACAAGCAACCTTGCTGACCACAGGTGTCATGCCCACTGATTTATCTTTAGGGGCAATGATGACATGAACACCTGCGGCATCCGCAGAACGAAAGCAAGCGCCCAAATTATGCGGATCCTGAACATTATCCAGTAACAGCACAAAGGGCGGTGTGGTCGTATTGGCCAGCAGATGCTTCAAATCACCTTCCGCATAAGGCACCCTCTTTTGACAATACGCCGCCACACCTTGATGATTTGCCCGATTACACAGTTTATCCAGGTGCTGCCGTGAAACGGTTTCCACCAAAATGGAGTGCTGTCGCGCAAGCTCCAATAAGGTTTCCAGTTTTTGATCCCGACGCCCTTCAGACACACACAGACGAATCACGCATTCCGGTTTTGTTTCCAGTAACGCCCCCACCGGATGAAGGCCAAAAATAAGCTGTCTATCTGTACTTGTCATGCTTTTCATTCAACCTTCATACGATTGACAGCCATTCCCGCTAAAGAATACGGGAAGGCTTTCTTGTTTTTATGCTGCGCAAAGCTTGCACCAACACTTACTTCCGGCGTCGTTGACGCTTCTTTTTAGCCGGACCCGTGCCATCACTCTTCTTTTTTGCCGCAGCTAAACGGCTTCCTTTTTTCTTTTTACCTGCCGCCCGATTATTTTTTTTATCAAAATGTCGATCTTGCTTTTTATGCCGAACCTCACCCCGTGTCAACTTGACACCTGCCAAAGCAAAATCAATTTTACGCTGATCAAGGTCTACCCGTGCCACCACCACGCGCACGGTACCGCCCAAACGAAAACAATTGTCAGGACAGTCGCCTGACAGCACATGCTTAATAGGGTCAAATTGATAATAATCATCAGGCAACGAACTAACGTGCACCAATCCCTCAACATAAATATCTTTTAATTCGACAAAAACACCGAAGCTGGTGACGCCTGAAATCACGCCATCAAACTCCTGGCCGACTTTATCCAGCATGAATTCACATTTCAACCAGTCTTTCACTTCATTGGTGGCATCATCTGCGCGACGCTCTGTCATTGAACAGTGCTCGCCGGAACCCGACAAACGCTCATCCATTGGCATCGTTTTCTTCGCCAGCACCTGTTTAATGGCTCGATGCACCAATAAATCCGGATAACGCCTGATCGGTGAGGTGAAATGAGCATACGCCTCATAAGCCAATCCAAAATGGCCCTTATTTTCTGGCGAATAAACAGCTTGGCTCATAGAGCGCAACAGAATGGTTTGTATCATGTGCGCATCCGGTCTATCTTGTATGACTCTTAATATGTGCGCGTAATCTCCTGGCACCGGATCACGGTTACCTGGCATCGCCAAGCCCATCTCGGTCAGAAAACGACGCAAATCATTTAACTTTTCTTCAGATGGCCCTTCATGCACGCGATAAAGCGCAAATTGCTTATGTTTGGCCAAGTATTTAGCCGCGCATATATTCGCGCACAACATGCATTCTTCTATCACCTTATGCGACTCAAAGCGTTCATAAGGAACGATTTGTTCAATTTTACGATCCTTGCCAAAGACAATCCTGGTTTCAGGCAAGTCAAAATCAATCGCGCCGCGCTCTTTGCGCGCCGCTTGCAACACCTGAAATAACGCATAAAGATTTGTTAAATGGGGCACAACTGTCTGAAAGCGTTCGCACATACGCTGATCATTTTTCTCCATCATCGCATGCACCTGCGTATACGTTAAACGCGCATGAGAATGAATGACCGCTTCAGAAAATTCAAATTGCGTCAGCTCGCCCGATGGCAAGATAGACATCTGACAAACCATCACCAACCGGTCAACGGCTGGATTTAAGGAACATAAATTATTAGACAATGCTTCGGGCAACATGGGAATCACACGGCCCGGAAAATAAACCGAGTTACCACGCTTGTAAGCTTCTGTATCAAGCGCCATACCAGGACGCACATAATAACTGACATCGGCAATCGCAACATATAATGTCCACCCCCCCTCTGGGGTCGGCATGCAATAAATGGCATCATCAAAATCTTTTGCATCTTCTCCATCAATGGTGACAAATGGCAACTGACGTAAATCATGGCGCCCCGCAATCGCTGCCGCATCAACTTCGGGCGCATAACGTGACGCCTCCTGGAACGCCGCATCTGGCCACT
>MGYH01000027.1:2393-7808 GCA_001801665.1 Gammaproteobacteria bacterium RIFCSPHIGHO2_12_FULL_45_12
TGCCCGCCCATGCCGCGTGGGTTGTGAGGTAATCGCAGCCACGACCATCTGGCCGTCTTGCGCCTCATGCACACCGTCTAGCGGGATCAATATCTCCTGGCTAATACGCTTATTGGATGATTCCACATAAGCTGCCCCACTTTCCATATGAAAGCGGCCAACAACTTGTTTCGTATTGTGCTCAAGCACCTCAACAATCACGGCCTCTCGTTTGCCACGCATATCAACGCTTGAAATCTTCGCCAGCACCTTGTCGCCATGGAAAACACTGCGCATCTGACGAGGCGTTAAAAAGAGATCCTCTCCCCCCGCCTCGGGCACCAGAAACCCGAAACCATCTTTGTGACCAATCACACGCCCTGTAATGACACCCATTTTATCGAGTGGGCCATAGGCGCCTTTGCGATTACGCATCATCTGTCCATCTCTGACCATTGCAATCAAGCGGCGTCGTAACGCCTCGCTTTGGTCGGCGTCATGCAACTGCAACTCATCTTCAAGTTGCTCCAGGGTCGCTGGACGGCCTCTTTCTACCAAGTATTCAAGGATGAACTCACGACTGGGGATGGGATTTTCATATTTTTCAGCTTCCCTTGCTGCGAATGGATCTTTTTTACCTTTAAATTTTGCCATTAAATAAACCTATTACTCCTGACACTATCACGTCTACAGACCCGCTGGGTCTCCTTTTTGTAAGCTCATCAGAGAATAAGCTCAAAAAGAAACCATTGCAATCCTTAGGGCAAGAAACAACCCAAAATAATAACTTGAGGCTATTTTATGATCAATATTAGCACAAATTCCTTAGTTTTAATCTTGCGTTAATCTAAGTTTTTTATAGTAGTAATTAAAAGCTCCAATCCACACACGGACAGCGTCAAAAAAGGACAAAAGGAGGAGTTCGCTATGAGCAAGCCACGCATGACACCCTCATCACCCAAGCGAGGGTCAAACACACTCAACTTGCATGCACTTGATATGACCGTGATTAGTCGCTTAATAGAAAGTCATCAAGCCGCGTCTTTATCTGAGCATGACAAAGAAAAGATAACAAAACAAATTGCAAATGACGCGCGCCTGCAAGCGCTAGCCTTGTATTTGACTGCTTTCAATGAGCTTCTTGCCGGTCTTTCCCTCATGCCAGGATTAGATGAAAAACAAATAAAAGCGTTAACTGAGTTAAGTCAGGCACGCAAGGCGTTTAGAGTCAGCCATGCAGAAAACAGGGAAAAAGGTGAACTTGATATGGTTGCCTGCAAAGCCTTTATTCAGAATGAAAAACATATTGTTGCCTTGGATCAAACCATGCATTACTGGCAAACTAATCTAGAAACCTTAAGCAAAGCCTCTTTCTGGCAAGATGTCATGCATCATGGCAACCTTGAAAACGAGCATAAGGGAGAGTTACAGATATCACCTGAGGCGAAACGCCTGAAACTGGACACACTGTCCGACGAATGGGAAAAACACGCTCCCTTTGCCGCCTGTTCCAGCAGCGCCCTGCTAACCTTTTACCAATTATACTTAACCCAAGTTAAAAATAGTCTTCTTGAAGCGATCCATGACCGGAAACGACATGGAGAATCCATCCACCTTTATCTAAAATTAAATCTGGAAAAATTGTCGCGCATTGAACAAAGCGTTATTCATTCCATGCAGGCAAGACTAAACAGCTCAGCCTATTTCAATGATCTCAACTGTGATGATTTACTTAAAAATATCATTCACCGAATCGAAACCATCAGCCATGCCTCACTCGACAAAATGGGCATAACCCCACCCACAAGAAGAAGCCTGTCAACAGAAGCCATGTCAGGTTTCATTGAAATAATCAAACAATACTTAAAAGAGAACCCAGACCAAGTCACCTTATCATCTCACTTTAACAAACTACCCCACTTAACCATGCCGCCTGAATGGGAAGCAACCCATGTCTCGCAAGCTCCCATCCTTTTATTTTTTGCCAACACGTTTCCCGCTCTACTTGAAACAGCACAAACCACAATCGACCTTCCAGCGAGCGTCTTAAATGCAAAAAATTACTCCAACAAAGACACCTTGCTTAACAAGCTTCATGCGTTAATGATGGCAACCAACCAGACACATCGCGCAAGCAGCAAAGCCGAACAACTTAACTTAAACCATCCCGTCACACGAACAATCTTTGAATATAATCGTCAATACAATCTTTTTATGGATCAGCTTAAACAAAAAATCAGCCTGGAACTTGAACGACAATTTCAGTTATTACTGAATGAGTTACTAAGCCCATCCAGTGCCAGCGAATCACTGCAAAATGACATCATTTTGCAAGTAAAAAATGCGCGGCATTTTTCGCAAACCATTCTTCTGGAAGACTTTCTTCCTGCCGCTGACTTCATGCTCGCCTTGGCACACAAACTAGAAGAGATCATTTCCCAAGGAGAAAAAATATCCATTTTGCAAAGTGAAAACCTAACGCACTTCATGCTGAAAATTGACCCCAGCCTGACCGTCACCGAGCTTAATCGCATCAAACAAAAACTAATTCATCTATCCGCATCTTCCAGCCCACTGGTTCATGAAGACAGTGCCAAATTATTACATTTTTACCTTTACTATCTGGAAGCGCCGCTTAATTCACCAACCCGCTTAAATGCCTCACTCGCCAGACACCGTGGCATTGCTAGTGAATATGGCGAGTCATGGGATCACGTTCTGGCAGATAAGAACAGCTTTTATTCATATGCTCACAACGTCGCATTGCCTCTCATCGGTAATTCTTACACGCTTGATATAGCGCACTTCGTTGACGAATCATCCCTTTCAATGCTTGACACACTTGAAAAAAATATTGCTTATGACCCATCAAGAAAAAACAATCCGGCGTTAATGAATAAAATTCGCTATGAATTCCAGCAAATGACTTTACAAAAATTAAATGACTTATACAAAATAAAGAAATTTCTTTTTGATGCCACTAAAAATAAAGTTGATCTGAAAAAACTAACCCTGCTAAAAGAAAAAATAAATAGTTTTTTTGACAAGGAAGCCGACAAAAAAATACTACTAGACACCATTGCCACCGCCTGTTTTCAACTGGCTAAATCACACTGTCTGTCCGCCATTGAAAAAGAACTCACCCCCAACGTCAAGCATATTAAAAAGCTTAACCTGATTCTCGATAAAAACTTATTTGGCTTACTTTGCAAAGACACTGACATCAGGACAACCATGAAAAATTATTTTGAACTTTGCGATGGCACCCAAAACAGCCTTGCGCCATTATTATCTGAGCTAACCCCCCTTGAACAGCCCTGCGAATGTGAGCCCTTATTGGTCGCCTATGCAGAAAAACGCCTGAACTACTTGAAAATGAGCTGGAATATTCAACTGGAAGATTTTCATTTTTTTTCTACTTATCTTTCCATTCCAGCTATCCAAAAACTGTTTTTGGAGAGTCAGCACGCTTTACACGACATCATCCAAACCTCTCTAGCTAACCATGCTTCATCATGGCGGCCTGGCCTTGCTTATCTGATTGAACTGTTTGGCAGCGATGAAGAAGTGACGCGTTATCGGCTAAAACGAATCATGGAATTCCTTGAATCAAAATCACTTCATCAGATTGACAGCAAAACATCAGACAATCTTTTTCAAAATTTTATGTCCTCAATCAATATGTTTAGACTTAAAAATAATCGCCCGATTGATAGTGAAAAAACATTTATAAATGGCGCCGCCCTGACACACCAACTGGATCAAGCCATTCTAGATCAGGAATGGTCTTACTTACTGGAAAAGATAATGACAGCCATTGGAAATCGTGAACAACAGCAACAACTTCATTACAGACATCTTATCAAATGTCTTTCTAACGGCATTAATTTCAGGGCAGACTGGCCCAGTGAAACCCTTCATTTAGCCGATACCGCATCATTAACAGTTTTCTTTGAAGATTTCCTTGGCGCTCATCACATTGCCAATCTTTGTCAGCGCATCGATCTGATTTGCACAAATTTATTAGCCATTAACGCCAAAATTGACGCTGGCGGCATTAATCATGCCGAACTTAATTCATTTTGTAACATGCTGGCATCGCTCAAACCACTGACGAAGCTGTATGACATTTTTGGCATCTATGACGCGCACAAGAAACTTTTAAAATCCAGCAATGAACTTGAAAAACGAGCGACGCTCCATTATGAACTTCAACATACCATCAAGCAGTACCATCCTATCCTTGAGATAACACAGCAGAATTTACCGCTCTCCGATCTTATTGCATCAGTTGTTCGCACCACTCACAAACTTGAAACGGCTAATATTCTAACGGATAAAAATATTAATCAATATTTATCCTTTTTGGATATTGAAGTGCTGGCCAGAGTGGAAAACTCTATTTTAAATACGCCCGCAGCTCTTCCTTTTGATAGCCTTGCCATGCTAGCCAATTTGCTTGCGTCCTTATCTTCCGAAAAAATTAAGTTTCTTTTACTGCAAAGCAATCTGAGTGATGCGGGGCAAAACCCCTATTGGCTCACACTGATCAATCACATGGATGAGCGTCATACCTTAAATGCGCTTGAAGACACTTTAAAAAATCTACCCGACCCCATTGTTCGCACTAAATCATTTAACGCAATACTGGATTTTTCAAGCCATTTAAACACCTTGAAAAATCACACACGTCAGTTGCTGAAGCAAAACTTATTCGCCGAAGCCCACATCAAACCAGACATTCATGCCAGCCTCAAATGGAAGGATCAACTCAAAAACCCTCATCTTTCCCCTAAACAGTTGCAGGCACTCTGGCTTGCCTGCGCCAACAAATTGTTACATCTACCAACCCAGTATGACATCAAGGTACCGCACATTCGTTTTCTTCTAAACCTGCTCAATCAAACAGCCAATGAAATTCTTCTGCGGTCGCTTGACCAACCCGCTACGTTAATCCTCTTTACCAAACATCTTCCTGCGACGACTCAAATATCAAACGCCATTAAGACGGCTGGTCTTGAAAAAATGCCTGGCAAACAGGGCCTTGACCGCCTATCTCTCTGGCCCTGCGTCTCTGACCTCCAAAAAACCTTGCATCCCCTCCATGCCTCTGCCGACAAGGCGCATGCCTTTCAATTATTGATCTGTATTGAAAAACAAGCACTGCGTCTACTGCCATCCAAATCACGCTTAATTCAGTTTCGGGATACTTGCACCAGCCTCAGGCAAAACTCACCCGCCGTCAATGCGCAATTTAATTTAAACACCGTCATGGCTTTGTTTGCCATGACCCGCGCCCGTGACGCCATCAAATTGATGGCATTATTAAAAATGTACACTGGACTGCTAGAAATCATTGAAGAAAAAGCGGGCACCAATCAATTTATCGCCGCGGCAAGCGAACTGATCGCCAGCAAAAATACACCGGATGATCTA
>MGYH01000027.1:7871-9555 GCA_001801665.1 Gammaproteobacteria bacterium RIFCSPHIGHO2_12_FULL_45_12
TTGCATGAAGCTGAACGTTACCCTGTTTGTCTCTTTCACACTGTTAAGTTTGACGCTCGCCGCTTGCGCGCCTTTCAGCCCCAACAACCGTCATGCCGGCGTCTGCAATGAAATTAACAGTCAAATGATTTTCAGTGGCGGCACCAGTAACACCCGACAATCCAACATTCAAAATGCTGAAAAACCGTTCCTGCAACGCGCCTACACCAAAGATAACTGCGAGCGCTAGTACATTGATCGGCTTTGTTGCATCATTCGTCGTTGCGAGGCCGCTTTTTGGCCGAAGCAATCCAGAACATCGTCAAAAATCATGATATTGCATCCATTCTGGATTGCTTCGTCGCACAAAACGCTCCTCGCAACGACGATTCTGTGATCCACCCTTTTATACCGCAACCACCCCTTTAATGTGTGGATGCGCTTCATAATTGATAATTTCAATATCGTCATACTGATAATCGAATAATGACGCCGGACGACGCGTAAACCTCAATGCGGGCAAGGGATAAGGGTCACGGTTTAATTGCGCTTTCACCTGCTCCTGGTGATTCGCATAAATATGACAGTCGCCGCCTGTCCAGATAAACTCACCCGCCGTCAAATCACATTGCTGCGCCATCATACAGGTCAGCAGCGAATACGAGGCAATATTAAACGGCACCCCTAAGAATGAGTCGGCGGAACGCTGATACAACTGACAAGACAATGTCTTCTCCACCACATAAAACTGAAACATCAAATGACAAGGCGGCAGCGCCATCTGGTTAAGCTCACCGACATTCCAGGCATTCACCAGTAAACGCCTTGAGTCCGGATTAGTTTTAATCTGATGAATCACCTCTGACATCTGATCCACGATGCGGCCATCCACCGTCTGCCATGAGCGCCACTGCTTCCCATAAATCGGGCCAAGGTTACCCTCCTCATCCGCCCATTCATCCCAAATACGCACGCCATGCTCTTTCAAATAAGCGATATTGGTATCACCTCGCAAAAACCACAATAATTCGTGAAAAATGCTTTTAAGGTGTAACTTTTTCGTCGTCAGCAAAGGAAATCCCTGACGCAGGTCAAAACGCATTTGATACCCAAAGACGCTCAAGGTACCCGTGCCTGTGCGATCCACTTTAGGCATGCCGTGCATCAAAATATGCTGCATGTAATCCAGATACTGTTTCACCTCAGACTTTCCTCCTCTTTGACCACCCAATTAACGCCATGCCCACCAAAATCAAGGGCACTGACAATAGCTGCCCCTCTGTTAGCCAGCCATGAAACAAATACCCAATTTGCACATCCGGCTCACGAAAAAATTCCACCAGACAACGAAACACGCCATACCCCACCGCAAACACACCCGACACGGCACCAAGCGGCCGTGGGCGTGCCGAATAAAACCAAAGAATAACAAACAACAACACCCCTTCCAGCGCCATTTCATACAACTGTGAGGGATGCCGCGGCGCGGGACCGCCATCTGGAAACACCATGGCCCAAGGGACATTCGTCACGCGCCCCCATAATTCGCCATTAATAAAATTACCCAAACGCCCCGCCGCCAGACCAAGCGGCACAATCGGTGCAATGAAATCTGTCAATGCCAAAAACGGCTGATGAATTTTTCTGGCATACAACCACATCGCGGCCAGCACCCCCAACAAGCCGCCGTGAAAGGACATGCCGC
>MGYH01000027.1:9571-9672 GCA_001801665.1 Gammaproteobacteria bacterium RIFCSPHIGHO2_12_FULL_45_12
TAACAACCAAGGACTTAAAACCAACCCCCAGGCATCATAAAACACCATGTAACCCACTCTACCGCCAATAATCACGCCGAGTGCGGCATAAAAAATAATGT
>MGYH01000028.1:0-21306 GCA_001801665.1 Gammaproteobacteria bacterium RIFCSPHIGHO2_12_FULL_45_12
ATTCAGCCCACGGAGGACTCTCACCTCTAAGTTCTACGCCATGCCTGGCGCACAATAGGTTCCCGCCTGCGCGGGAATGACACTTCAAGCGGGAATGACACTTCAAATTGTACATTTTAATCAAATCTGATTTTTATAATTTAATCATTCACAAAAACATCGTGGAAATGTCGGCCCCATGCTGATGCGCTTTCCAAAACGCAGACCCTAAGTCACGGGCAAGGTCACCCCCTCCTGCCCCTGATATTTCCCTTTCCTGTCCTTATACGACGTTTCACACACTTCATCCGACTCAAGGAATAACAGTTGGGCCACCCCTTCATGCGCATAAATTTTAGCAGGCAATGGCGTGGTGTTTGAAAACTCAAGGGTAATATGCCCTTCCCACTCAGGTTCAAGCGGGGTCACATTCACAATAATGCCGCAACGCGCATAGGTCGATTTACCGAGGCAAATCACTAAGATATTGCGCGGAATCTTGAAATATTCGACGCTGCGCGCAAGCACAAATGAGTTGGGTGGAATAATGCAAACGTCAGACATCACATCCACAAAACTTTCTGACGTGAAACACTTGGGGTCCACCACCGCTGAATTGATATTGGTGAAAATTTTAAATTCATTCGAGCAACGAACGTCATAACCATAACTGGACGTGCCATAAGAAATTGCCCTTCCCAAGGAACCCTCGCGCACCTGTCCGGCTTCAAACGGGGTAATCATGCCGTGCGCTTGTGCCATTTTGCGTATCCATGTATCCGCTTTAATACTCATAGATCAATCCTCTTTTAGTTGCTCAACCACAATTTTGGGGAATAAGGCAGAATAACTTTTTGTCTGTCGGGATAACGCCAACGCCATCCGCAGCGCAACTTCCCTAAACGCCTTAGCATAATGGCTATCTGGCGCAGCGACAACGGGTGGCCGCCCACTATCCGTCAACTCACGAATCTGTGCATTCAAGGGAATCTCCCCCAACAATGACACGCCATATTCATGCGCAAGCTTCAGTCCACCGCCTTCCCCAAAAATTCGGGTCGCATGGCCGCATGCTTCACAGTGATAAATGCTCATGTTTTCAATCACCCCTAAAATGGGCACCTCAAGCTTGGTAAACATCTCGCAAGCTCGCCTCACATCCAGTAACGCCAAATCCTGGGGTGTCGTCACAATGACCGCCGCACTCACGGGCATTTTCTGGCAAAGCGTCAACTGGATATCACCCGTCCCGGGAGGCAAATCGACAATCAGGTAATCGAGTGCTGCCCAATCCGTGTCATTTAACATTTGCTGCATGGCCTTGCCGATCATCGGCCCGCGCCACACCATGGGTGCTTGCTGGTCAACCAGGTATCCAATTGACATGGACTGAATACCGTGCCGCAAAATGGGCTGTAGCCGACCCGCTTTCAGAATGGGCCGCTCACCCACCGCATCCAGCATCATCGGCTGGCTGGGGCCATAAATATCCGCATCCAGCATGCCAACGCTTGCACCCGCCTTCACCAGCGCCAGTGCCATATTAACAGCCACCGTTGACTTGCCCACCCCGCCTTTACCAGAAGCAACGGCAATCATATTTTTAATATTAGGCAGCCCCCGAACGCCCTGCTTGCCCACATGGGGCTTTATCCCTGGGGTAATATTGACCTGCACCGCCCTTCCCGCCGCAAGGGGTTCTAGCCGCGCTTGAATCGCAGGAGCCAGTGCTAACGCCATCTCCTCACAGGGAAAGCCCAGCTCAATGTCAATCCCGATCCGCTCGTCCGTAATGGAAATCGCTTTAATTGTCTTCTCCCCCAGCAATCCCTTCCCTAAAACAGCATCTTCATATGCCGTGAGGCTCGCTTCAATCTGTGTCTGCAGCATTATTTTCTCCACGGAGCGCCTGTTAACAAGGTGTACGCTAGCGCAACCTTTTAAAAACCCTGTATACTCTACCACTTTCTGACAAAATCTAAAGCAACCCCGTCACGGGTAGGAAAGAAATCACCATGCCGAGCAAACGTAAAATATTAGTCACACAAGCCCTGCCATACGCCAATGGCGTGCCTCATTTAGGTCATTTGGTTGGCATGATTCAAACCGATATCTGGGTGCGCTTACAGAAAATGCGGGGGCACGACTGTCTGTTTGTCTGTGGCAGTGACAGCCACGGCACGCCCATCATGATTCAGGCTGAAAAGTTGGGCATCACACCTGAGGCACTGGTGAATGACATCAAGGCCCAGCAAGAACGTGATTTCCGTGATTTTCACATTGATTTTGACAATTATCATACCACGCACTCCTCTCAAAATCAGGCGTTGGTTAACACGCTTTTCAAGCGCCACCTGGAAAAAGAAAATATTTACAAACGCACCATCAAGCAATTGTATGACCCTGTCAAAAACATGTTTCTGCCCGACCGCTACATCAAAGGAGAATGCCCACGGTGCCATGCCAAAGATCAATATGGTGATAATTGCGAAGTATGCGGCGCCACTTACTCTCATACGGAAGTCATCAACCCCTACTCTGTCTTGTCAGGCGCAAAACCCATTGAAAAAGAGTCTGAACATTACTTTTTCAAGTTACAAAATTTTGAAACCTTCCTGAAATCCTGGACACAACACGGACATTTACAACACCAAGTCACCAATAAACTGGCTGAATGGTTCAAAGATGGCTTGAAAGAATGGGACATCTCACGCGATGCGCCTTATTTTGGCTTCCTGATTCCAGGTGAAACGCATCAATATTTTTATGTCTGGCTTGATGCCCCCGTCGGCTACATGGCAAGCTTCAAACACCTTTGCGAACAGCGCAAAGACATTCAGTTTGACGAATACTGGAATGAGGACAGTGACGTTGAGCTGTATCACTTTATTGGCAAAGACATCATTTATTTTCACGCTCTCTTTTGGCCCGCCGTGCTGCATGGTGCCGCTTTCCGCACGCCCACCGCCATTTTTGTCAATGGCTTCCTCACCATTGACGGACAAAAAATGTCGAAATCACGTGGCACCTTTATTAAAGCACGCACTTATTTAAATCACTTGCGCCCTGAATATTTACGCTATTATCTAGCGGCCAAATTAAGTGACCGCATCGAAGACTTGGACATTCATTTTGACGACTTTATATCACGCGTCAATGCCGATTTAGTCGGGAAATTTATCAACATTGCCAGTCGTTCGGCAAACTTCATCACTAAACACTTTCAAAGCAAATTATCCGCTCACTGCGCTGAGGCAGCACTCTATCAATCCTTTGTGGTAGCAGGTGAAGAAATTGCCGCCTGCTTAGAAAAAATGGAATTCAGTCAAGCTATTCGAAAAATCATGACACTGGCCGATCAGGCCAACCAGTATATTGACGACAAAAAACCATGGGCCTTAATGAAAAATGACGCCAACCGAGAGGAAGTGCAGGCCGTTTGTTCCATGGGAATTAACTTATTCAGACTATTAATGATTTACTTAAAACCTGTGCTGCCTGAGACGGCGCGCGAAGTTGAACATTTCCTGAATATTCCACCGTTACAATGGGACGACATCAAACAGCCCTTATTAAATCATGTCATCCATGAATTTAAACCGCTCATTAATCGCGTTGATCCAAAACAAATTGAAGCCATGAAACGAGATGAAAATTAAATCATGCGCCATGTTACGCCGGATGAGATTGATCAACTGCTGCCACAAACCCAGTGTGAATTATGCGGATTTGGTGGCTGCATGCCTTATGCAAAGGCACTGGCTCAAGGAAACGCGCCCATCAATCTCTGCCCACCAGGCGGCATCCCCACCCTGAAGGCACTAGGCCAGTTATTAGATCAGGATCCCACCCCTTATCTTCATGACCTGCAGCAAAAAACACCTGCCGCCAAAATCGCCGTCATTCGTGAAGCGGATTGTATTGGCTGCACCAAATGTCTTCCTGCCTGCCCCGTGGATGCCATCATTGGCAGCGCAAAACAAATGCATGCCATCATCACAGCGGAGTGCACGGGTTGTGAGCTTTGTGTTGCGCCGTGCCCTGTGGATTGCATTGATATCATCACCCTTTCCCCTGAGACAAAACAACGTGAACAAAGCCAAAAAACCTTATCCCGAAAACGGCATGCCGCAAAGCAAGAGAGAGCAACCGAAGCACTTGCCGCTAAAAAACAACGGCCATCAGGATGCACCCTGACAGAAAAGCAACTATTTATTCGTGAAGCCGTTACAAGGGCTAAAGCCAGAAAGAAAGCTCTCTCAACGCTTTACTCTCATTGATGCAAATGTATAGTAGGTAACCTAGCTTAGGTTACAAAGATGAGCTGTCATTCTGAGCGAAGCGAAGACCATGTAGGGCGCCCTACATGATCCGAAATTTATGCTGAGAATCCAATTCTAGAGTGAAGCTCTCTATGCGAATCTCCACTTTTCTCGTCATGCAGCCCTTCTCTTTCATTTCTTTCGCAGCATCCAAAACCAACTCATAGAATTCTTTTGTCCATTTAGAACGCCGACCATCCTCATTAAGACGCTGTTCCTTGCCGAAAATCAGCCAAGCCATCGCATCAATCTTTTCTGCGGGTGTCAAGATTGACATTGCCACTTTATTTTGCCTGAAAAATTCTCTTATTTTACCTATTTTGTCCGGTGTTTTTGTGTCAAACAGTCCACTTCCTTGCTCATTCATGCGGTCATGATGGATAAGCTTATACAAGGCATCGGCACAACGCGCGACACGCTCCGACTCATCACCCTCAACAAAGTCCCTTGCCATCTTCATGACTAACCGATCAAAACTCCTTTTAAACACCTCAAACAAGACACAGTCACCCTCGCCCTGCTTTATTTTTTCAAACATCCGATCAAGCTCATTATGACAAGCCAATTGATGCGATTCCTTAAGCACATCGGGATGGTGACTCTGCTTTTTAATGGTCTCACGAAATGTTTTTGGCAGATATTTGGAAGGCGTCTTGATGCCATTTGATCCGGGTGCGTTCTGTCCGGCATGAAGCTGTTGGTGCCTTGTCAAAAATAGCGTCGAAAAGACAGACCTGAGATGGTTGGAAAAAGGGGCGTCATCCCCACATTGGGGCAGTGTATCATAAAGGAAGCCGACTATTTCCATGGCATCCCCATACATCAATTCCAAGGCTTTCCTATCTTTTCCGCTCACACAAGAGCCATAAGACATTCCTTTTAATCGCCCCACAATGATCTCTTCTAATGCGGCCAGATGCAGTTCACGTTGACTGGTTTGCGTATTGGCCTCAATGATTGGCACATTTAACAGGTTCTCAAGCTCCCTGACAGCCGCATTAAGAATTTCATCCTTCAGAGCACACGCGCGCGCCAACTCAAATAATTTTTGAGCCTCCCGCATGCTGTCTTGGCCAGATTCAGCAACACCGCTTGTGGCTGATAGTTTCCTTGCAGCGTTCAAAGGATGATTAGTCGCAATGATGTTATTAAAACAGGGAATAGGTAACTCGTCTCCAAAGACAGAAACAGTTATCCCCTGTTTCCGAATTTGCTCGATGGCAGCCATTTTATCGTCATAAATTGAGGTATCCGGCTCTATGACAGGTGAAACCAGCGTCTGAAACAGCAAAATGTCATCGACGTAGTCATTTCCGTCCGCCTTAAATGAGTCGCGCCCTTTAGCTTCAATATACACTTCAAGTAAGCGCCTGATATTATCTAATGTAAACGTTGATCTTAAGTCCTTTTTATCCTTTTCATCTAATTTCATGTCACGAATTGCACGCGATGCGATCATACTTGAACGAAAACGATCAGGTGCCTGATACAATAGTTTTTTGCCGTCTACACTCACACACGCGAGGACATGACGTGATAAATTTTCAAGCCCAGGGATGGTTTTCAACATGCTGGGTTTAGTAAACAACTGCGCGCTCAGTGCTTCTGGTGTCTCAAATAAAGATAACATGCCCTGGAAGATGACTGACTCTTCAGGCGACATGCCCTTATACCAGGTTGGCACGCCATCATCCTCTCGCCTCTTACTCTTGACAGACCATAACTCCGCCATCTGGTGAGCGTTGAATGATGCCAACGGCACTTCCATCTGCACAATATACACTGAATTCGTGCTGCCATTTTTTTCATATGAAAGCATCTTAAGGGTCGCCAAAATATATCTTGGCGAGAGCATTGAAACATATTGATCCCCTTTGGCCAACCATTTCGCCGCTTGTTCTCGATTGACCTTACTGCCATTCCAGCTGCATTGCATCAATAAAAAACGCAAATTCACCATATAATATTCAAGAATTCTCTGAAAATCCTTGATATTCTCATACTCATCAAGAGCGTTTGTATAACGGTCTAACTTTTTATCGGCATCAGCCAACAATGTCACTATCATCTCTTTATCTGGAGTCGCAGGAAGCAAAACGGCTTGGCAAATAAATTTAAAAACCTGATTAATAAAGTGAAGACGTTTACGATAACTTTTTTTTAAATAATCCGTGTCTGAGGCATAATGCATCTCAATCTCTTCATCTGAAGCGAGTCCGGCCAATGTTTTGAATAACTCAGGCGAAACAGGATGAACAACATCATCATGTTCGGTATGAACCAATATTGCTTTTTTCATGCCTCCACCTCATTTTCGCTTATTTGAACCCGCGACCCATTATAAGGGTTCATCCTTAGCGTAACCTTAAAGTGGCACCCCAAAGACTGCGCCTAATTGCCTTATCCAATGACGATTCTGTTTAAAAAATAATTTATGCCACAACGCTCGCACTTAACGAGTTGGTTTCTTTTTTCCATTAACTGAGGCCCAGACCGGCTCGCTCCAGGAGCCGGTGACCTTATAATGATGCGTTGTCGCTTTAGAGACCGCCGGACTAATGACCGTATTGACCCCAAGCGCCGCTAATCCCACCACCGGATTCAGCGTAAACAAGGTCGCAGCCACCGGAATGCTGGAGGTGACATAAGGGGTCACGCTCAAACTTAAATCATAATCCTGTTCCACCAAACCAATACGCCCCACAATCTCCACACGCGCCACGGGGCCGTCAAATTTAGTGTTATCCGTATAAATATCGCCACTTTCAACACTTAAATCACCGCGCAAATAATCAAAACTATAACCCTTTTGAAACACATCGCTAAAATCAAACGACAATCGGCGAGGGATTGTTTGCAAACTAAAAATATTCAACATGCGCCCCAAATCCATTTTCGCATTACTTTCTTTGCCAATATCCACAATGCGCCCTTTACCGAGCAACAGTGCAGCATGACCATTCATGCTCCCAATGTGGGGTGCAAACGGCGCACCGCGCCAATTCAGTTTGAAGTTAAACTTTCCCTTGTCAGCCACAAAATTGCGCGCATCAAAACCAAGGCTCGTCAGCAAATGACTGACATGCTGACTCGTCGCTTCACCCTGCAAATGGGTTTGATAACGCTTATTCACATTCAACCAGCTACCGCTTGCTTGCAACAGAATAAAAGGTGACATAATTTTAAGTGAATCAATCGACAATCCTGTGGCGGCATGGCTGGTTTTAAAGCTCACATTTCCCACCTCCATGTGATTGTAATTAACGTGATTCGCATTAAACTGAATGGCAGGCAGCGCCGATAAATCCCATGTTGGCAGGGCTTGGGTGGCAGGACTGACAGGCTGAAGCTCTAAACGTTCAAATTGGGCCGTGATGGTGTCATTCGCATTCAGCTTAAGTGGCATTTTCCATTTTCCAACCACTTCAGGGCTAAGCAACGC
The DNA here is from genome assembly GCA_001801665.1 of Gammaproteobacteria bacterium RIFCSPHIGHO2_12_FULL_45_12. GTDB lineage: Bacteria > Pseudomonadota > Gammaproteobacteria > DSM-16500 > DSM-16500 > Aquicella. The sequence goes on from MGYH01000028.1 coordinate 7,744, forward strand.
CACCGACCAATAAGCAGGATAGGGGGTCAATGTCAATTGTGCTTGTGTCAGCAACTGCCCCATCAATTCAATCCGCTTAACAAACAAATTGAGACCACGCAGGATCAAACCATCCGGCAAGGACATGGCATCTGTTTGACCCGCATATTTTTTTATATCGTCAAGGGTAAGCAAATCAAGCGAGCCCGTGATAAACAAACCCGTCTCAGCTGGCCATCCGGGTTCGCCTGCTCCCAACGATAAGTTCGCCGCCACAATATGAAACACACCCTGTTTACGCTCCAGTATCAACGCAGCACCCAGCATATCGCCATAGCTTGCTTTAAGCTTAAGCGGCTTTTTTTCTTGAACGGTGATATCAGCCGTCATCTGGCGGCTCATGTTCGCCGCTTTACCATAGTGGTCAGGCAAATGGAGTGCCACCCCCTTTAATTGGGATTCTAAATGAACCCGCACAGGGGCATCAAAAGAAAGATCCACGCGGCCGGTTACCTTCGCCCCACCGGTCGCCACCTTAGCCAAAGAGAGTTTCAACCAATTTTCAAGGTCATCGACATTTAAGTCAGTTGCAAGGCGCGCCTCTAACTGTGAGGTGCCGTTTCGCTTGACCATGCCAAGGTCAAGCTGTAACGGCTTATTAAACAGCTTCCCTGTCAACCCCTTCGCTTCAGCAGACTTTTCTGTAAAGTGTAACTGGCCATTCAGATCATTCAATGACAAATTCCACGGCGTCAAATGAAGCGACGTATCTTTCAAGTTGATTTCACCCGTCACGGTTATGTTATCAATCTGTGCTAATGGTATCCTCAACCCAAGCGTCAAGTTTAAAGGCCCATTCATCGTCATTCCCTGAAACATTTTCCCTAAGGTTTTTTTCAGCGGGCTTGCCTGCACAAACGCCAGACCTTGCGTAAAATCAGTCTCAACCGATTCACTTTGAATGGTTAAGATCGAAGGTATGCTGCTATCACCCAGCACGGGAATCACACCGCGTGCCTTACCGATTGATACCCCCATTAAGGTCGCCTGATCAACCGAGACCGCCATGTCACGGCCAGCAAAAACAATCTTTCCCGACGTATTGCTGAGTATTGGCCAATCCGGCGCAAAACGAAAATCCACCCCCTGCACGGTCCCTGCTATTTTAAATTCCCCGTCCCCGTGATCAAACGGATAATGACTTAACTTTCCCCGTAACACGGCTTCCCCATTTGACACTTCGCCCGATAAAAATGCCGCTTGTAACCAGTCATTCAAATGCTTGTCAAAAATTCGCATCGGCAAGTAATGTGTCACTGCTTTCGCCATGGGCATGGAAAATTTTGCTTGCAGGTTAACGGCAGGAGAGTCGCCTTGCGGCATGTCCATGCTGCCATCAACGGTCGCTAACAACTCGTTGTTGGCTACTTTCAAATTTGACGCCGTGAGTCGCCAGGCGTTATCGGCTTGTTGCTGCCACTCAATACCCCCTGTTACCTGATCCCATTTCAGCGGCTTTAAAAATACATGATCCAGCTTGATCACCGCTTGTTGCGTATTGAAAGCCACCTTACCTTTTAAGCCATCCCAGTTGAGTGCCCCTGACACATTATCAATGCCAGGCCAGTTTTGCAGCGCCGCCACCCCAACATGATGAAAGTTGAGATTTAAGGATGTCTGATGGTAGTCCTTCCAGTCGCCCTTAAAGGTGATCACGCTATCGTCAATATCCCCTTTTAATTTGAATAGCAACAACGTTTTCTGTAACGACTCCGGAAAAGACCGCGTCGCAAATAAAAATGTCTGTATATCTTGCAGATTCACATAACCCAACTGCATGGTTTTTAAACGTAACGCTGCCGTTTCATCCGGCGCAAGCAACACATAAAAACGGCTGAGGGGCCATAAACGGGTGGGCAAATCCACCAGGATATTCTCACCTGTGACAAGCTGATTCATCTGTTCACGCTTCCACCCAAAATGACCACTAATACGATTAATTTTATGTATTGATTGATCGGCTTCTGAATACAAACCCAACCCATAAGTCTGTAAGGTCGTTTGAATGTTAGTGAACTGTCCAAAATGCCATATGGCCCAGATTTTAGCAGACACCATCCCATCCTTGATTTGCCAGCCATACCATGAATGCGGTGTTAACCACTGTGATAATGAGAACCCAGACACGTACAAATAAAGTTTCGCTTTCATTTTGGCAACATCGAGCGGGGAACCTTGCCACGCCGTTGAGAAGGTCACTCTGGTGGGTACGTCTTGATGCAAGACTGCCCTGCCATCCATGACATGGTGATCACCGTCATTTTTGATGCTAAGGCCATACAAAGTTACCCAGAACGAGTGGCCCTCATGACTCAAATAACGGACATCGATGTTTTTCAGCGTGATATTCACCTGCGATGACAGCCATACCAGCGCATCCGGTAATTTTGTTTCAGACAGATACTGCACGCCATTCAATCCGCTCAGTGAAGGGAACCCCTGCAAACTGATTGAACCCTTTTCATCCTGTTGAAGTTTAATGCGTGAGCCTGCAAACAGGATGCGAGCCGGCACCAACTGACGCTGCCAAATACTTTTCGGAATGGAAAAGAAAATATGAATTTTTTGAATGTGCAGCAGCGTTTTGGTTTTATCTTTACTTTGCACCGTCACCTGACTCAGGTAAACCTCAGGCTGATACTGATACCAGGAAACATGCACTTCACCAATTGAAATGGGTAAATCCAGTAACTGACCCGCCCATTTTTCAAAATCCGCGCGGTGCTGATTCAGCAGGGGTGTCAGGAAGCGCACGGTACTTGCGATCAGTGCGACCATGATCACACAGGCTGCAAGGACATAAGCCAGTTTTCGTGCCAGCGTTAGCCAAAAATTCCGCATCAGGCGACCTTAAACCATCGTCGAAAATCACGCATCAGCACAAACAACCAAGGCCACAACAACATGCTGGTCACCGATGACAGCCAGTACAAGTGATTGCGTGGCAAATCGCCAATAAAACCTTGCGTGCAATAAATAATAAACTGGTATAGCAGCACAAAGGCAAACACACTCATCCCTTGCTGCATTAACGGATACATACGCAAACGCATATACATTCTCGACACAAAATAGACCGCTATGGTAAACGCCAACGCATGTTCACCCAGCAATGACCCCATCAACAAATCCATCACCAGACCCATCAGCCAAGCCACACCAACGCTCACCTTAAAAGGAACATGTATCGCCCAGTAAATTAACACCATCAACACCCATGCAGGGCGCAGCCACACCGTCCAGTCAGGCATGGGTAATAACGCTAAAACCAGCGCTAAAATCAAGGTCATGATAATCGCGATCCAGCTATACATTTCGTTGATACCATACTAATAAAACTTGTCGGCTACTGCCAATCCTGGCACTTGCTTGCAACTGAATGGCGGCAAACTGGCTGGTCGGGTCTTTTGACACGGAAATAACGCGCCCAACGGGATAACCCTCAGGGTAATGATCACCAAGGCCTGAGGTCACCATCACATCCCCCACTCGCACATCGGCTGTTTTAGGCAAATATAACAAGCGCAATTTACCCGTATAACTATCACCTGAGGCAACCGCGCGAATGCCATTTCTCGCACTTTGCACCGCCACACCACTGTCTGGATCCGTCACCAGCAAGACGCGGCTGATCAAAGGCCCGACGCGTATGACCTGCCCCATCACGCCCGTTGCATCAATCACTGGCTGCCCAACGTAGACGCCATCCCGACTGCCCTTATCAAGCGTAATCTGACGAACAAAGGGCTCCGTACTGACTGCCAGCAATTCAGCAATCAAGGTTCTGCGCTTCACCTGGCGTGAAGATTGCATCAGCGACTTTAAATAATTATTTTCAGATTCAACGGTCATTAATCGCTGTAGCTGGGAGCTTAGTAATAATTGATCCGCTTTTAATTTGAGATTTTCTTCTACCAGCGCGTCGTGTGTACTAATGGCGCTTTTAAACGTATCAATCATTTTGGTTGGCCAATTCACCACATATTGCAAAGGGGCCAGTGGTAAAGACATGGCTTCACGAATGGATGCAAAACTTTCTAACCGGCTATCCATCACCATCAAGCCAATGGACAATATCACCAGAAAAAAAGCCCTTAAGCCCGGATGTGACTCGTGAGTAAATATTGAACGAATAATATTTCCCTCAGACAACCTATTCCCTTAACAGAAAATCCATACCCGATGTTTCGATCACCTCAAGTGCCCTGCCGCCCCCGCGCGCCACACAGGTCAGTGCTTCCTCAGCGATAATCACCGGCAAACCCGTTTCTTCCATGAACAGTCGATCAATGTTACGCAAGCACGCGCCGCCACCGGTCAAGACCATGCCGCGCTCAGCAATATCAGACGCTAATTCTGGCGGTGCTTGTTCAAGCGCAGCGCGCACGGCGCCCAAAATACCAGACAGCGGTTCCTGCAACGCTTCCAGCACTTCGTTGCTGGTAATCGTGAAACTACGCGGAATCCCCTCTGCGATGTTGCGGCCACGCACTTCCATCTGCAGCATCTGGTTCGCCGGATAGGCTAGGCCAATTTCGTGCTTGATTCGTTCAGCGGTCGACTCTCCAATTAAGACACCATAGTTACGGCGCACATAATTGACAATGGATTCGTCAAAACGGTCACCGCCTATCCGCACGGACGCCGCATAAACAATGCCGCTTAGTGAGATAATGGCTACCTCCGTGGTACCACCGCCAATATCAACCACCATGGATCCACGCGCTTCCTCAACCGGCATGCCCGCGCCCATGGCCGCCGCCATGGGCTCTTCCAGCAAAAACACTTCCCGCGCACCGGCACTGATGGCCGACTCCCTGATCGCCCGACGCTCCACCTGGGTCGAGCCACAGGGCACAGACACCAGCACCCGGGGGCTGGGACGCAAAAAACGATTCTCATGCACTTTATGAATAAAATGCTGTAACATCTTCTCTGTTACGTAAAAATCCGCAATCACACCATCTTTCATGGGGCGAATCGCACTAATATTCCCAGGCGTACGCCCCAGCATTAATTTGGCCTCACTCCCAACCGCGACCACATGTTTCTGACCGCCAGACTCCGATCCCTGACGAATGGCCACCACCGAGGGTTCGTTCAAAACGATGCCTTTTCCCCGCACATAAATAAGTGTATTGGCCGTTCCCAGATCAATTGAAAGGTCGTTAGAAAACATACCGCGCAGTTTTTTAAACATAATACTCAACTTCCCTTATAAAAACAGTGCACACCGAATATCACGCATTCTAATCAATTTACACCCAATACGCCAACGACTAATTCATTTTTCAGCGTTTAAATTGTTTCAAACTCACTCAACACAAAATTAGTCATTTATCTTAAGCGCGCGCTTGCTTATAATGCCCACCTCTTTTTAGATCCATCCATTTTGAGGAGCCATGCAAGCCTATGTCGCTAACACCGGAAGACGTGAAAAAAATCGCGCACCTGGCGCGCCTGAATTTACCCACCGCCGACATCGCACCTTATGCCTCACAATTATCCGGCATTCTGGATCTCATTGAGGCCATGAATAAAACGGATACAGATGACATTCAACCGCTGGCGCATCCACTTGACATCTCACAGCGGCTGCGGCCTGACGCCATCAGTGAACCTGATTTACGGGATAAATTTCAGGCACTGGCACCCCAAGTTGCAGCAGGACTTTATCTTGTTCCTAAAGTGATAGAAGAGGCATAACCGACCATGCACCACAAAACCATCGCCGCCTTGTCACGTGATTTGAGCACCAAAAAAATCTCAAGCGTGGAACTGACGCAACACTACCTGGAAAGAATCAGACGCCTTAACCCTCAATTAAATGCGTTCATCACGGTCACAGAAGAGCACGCTCTTGATTCGGCTAAAGCCGCTGACACAGCGCGCGCCCAAGGCAAGGCAGGCCCGCTCACCGGCATGCCTGTCGCGCAAAAAGATATTTTTTGCACCGATGGCATTAAAACCAGTTGCGGTTCCCGCATGCTGGATAATTTCATTGCACCTTATGATGCGACCGTGGTGAAAAAATTCAAGGCCGCCGGCACCATTTTACTCGGTAAAACCAACATGGATGAATTTGCCATGGGCTCGTCCAATGAAAACAGTTATTACGGCCCCGTCAACAATCCCTGGCAACTGGAACACATTCCGGGCGGCTCATCAGGTGGCTCTGCCGCCGCCGTGGCAGCGGGACTTGTCCCCGCCGCAACCGGCACTGACACGGGCGGCTCCATTCGTCAACCCGCCGCCATGTGCGGCATCACCGGCATCAAACCCACCTATGGGCGCGTGTCGCGCTATGGCATGGTCGCCTTTGCCTCAAGCCTGGATCAGGGCGGCCCCATGGCCAAAACAGCCGAAGACAATGCACTACTCCTAAACATCATGGCAGGCTTTGACGAACAAGACTCAACCAGCATCGATCATCCCGTCCCTGACTACACCGCTCACCTGAATGACAGCATCAAAGGAAAACGCATCGGACTCCCTAAAGAATATTTTGCAGCGGGGCTTGAAAGCGATGTCGCCAAAGCCATTGATGCCGCCATCAAGGAATATGAAAAAGCAGGCGCGATCATGGTCGACATCAGTTTGCCCACGACGCATCTCGCCATCCCCGCTTATTATGTGCTTGCGCCGGCTGAGTGCTCATCCAATCTCGCGCGTTATGATGGTGTGCGCTATGGTTATCGCTGCAAAGACCCTATCGATCTAGAAGACTTGTACAAACGCTCGCGCAGTGAAGGGTTTGGCGCCGAAGTGAAACGCCGCATCATGATAGGCACTTATGCCTTATCATCAGGCTACTATGACGCCTACTATTTAAAAGCACAAAAAATTCGTCGCTTGATTTGCCAAGACTTCACCCATGCGTTTAAAACCGTTGATGCCATTCTCTCGCCAACAGCACCGAGCACCGCATTTAAACTGGGCGAAAAGACCAGCGACCCCATCGGCATGTATCTCTCTGATATTTACACCATCGCCGTCAATTTGGCGGGCTTGCCCGCCATGTCATTGCCCGCTGGATTTAGCCGCGGCCTGCCCATTGGCTTGCAATTAATTGGCAAACTGTTTGACGAATCCACCTTATTAAACCTTGCCCATTGCTACCAGCAAGCAACCGACTGGCACACACACATTCCGGAGGCATTTGTATCATGAGCGATATAAACAAAGAATGGGAAGCCGTGATTGGGCTTGAAATACACGCGCAACTGGCGACCAAAAGCAAAATCTTCTCCGGCGCATCCACACAATTTGGCGCAGAACCCAACACACAAGCTTGTGCCATCGACTTGGGCATGCCTGGCGTTTTGCCCGTCTTAAACCAAGAAGCCGTTCAGATGGCTGTCAAATTTGGCCTGGGCGCAGATGCCGCCATCGCGCAAAAATCTGTGTTTGCACGCAAGAATTACTTTTACCCCGACTTACCCAAAGGCTACCAGATCAGCCAATATGAATGGCCCATTGTAGGCCAGGGCCACATGGATATTCTGCTGGAAGACGGCAGCAGCAAACGCATTGGCATTACCCGCGCACACCTTGAAGAAGATGCGGGTAAATCCTTGCATGACGATTTCAGCGGCTTAAGCGGCATTGATTTAAACCGCGCGGGCACACCGTTGCTTGAAATCGTGTCAGAACCAGAGATGACTTCCGCCAAGGAAGCGGTTGCTTACCTGAAAACCATCCACACGTTGGTACGTTATCTGGACATTTGCGATGGCAATATGCAAGAAGGCTCGTTTCGTTGCGATGCCAATGTCTCTGTCCGCCGCAAGGGTGACCCCAAACTGGGCACACGCGCTGAATTAAAAAACATTAACTCTTTCCGCTTTGTGGAGCGCGCCATCAATTATGAAATTGAACGGCAAATTGGTATTCTTGAAAATGGCGGCAGCATCAAACAGGAAACCCGTCTTTATGATTCCAACAAAAATGAAACACGCGCCATGCGCAGCAAAGAAGAAGCCAATGATTACCGCTATTTTCCGGACCCTGATTTATTGCCGTTGGTGTTAACCGATGCCTTCATTGCCGCGATCAAACAAACCTTGCCCGAATTGCCGCAACAAAAACGTCAGCGCTTTATCGACCAATATGGCTTAAGCCCTTACGATGCGAGCATTTTGGTCAGCAGCAAGGAAATGGCCCTTTATTATGAAAACGCGGTTAAAGAATCAGGCGACCAGGCAAAACTGGTCGCCAACTGGGTCATCAGTGAATTATTGGGCTCACTCAATAAGGCAGGCCTTGAGATAGAAGGGAGCCCCATTGCTTCTGCACAACTGGGAAAACTCATTTCACGCATTGCGGATGACACCATTTCAGGCAAAATTGCCAAAACCATTTTTGAAGCCCTTTGGCAGCAAGAAGGCAACGTGGATGAGATCATTCAAAAACGCGGATTAAAGCAAGTCACTGACACCGGCACCATTGACACCTTAATTGATCAAATCATGGAAGCGAATCCACAACACGTGGCCGATTACCGTCGTGGCAAAGACAAATTATTCGGTTTCTTTGTCGGGCAAGCCATGAAAGCCTCGGGCGGCACATTGAACCCCGCGCAACTCAACTTGCTCCTGAAGAAAAAGCTTGCTGGCGACTAGTACATTGATTCGCGGCTTCTCCGGCGTTGTTGCATAAATCAATCTGGAAAAATGGCTACATCGTCCAACATTAATACCCTCTAATTGACGACAGGCCCTAGTATGAAAAGTCGTCTTCCCCTATAATTATTAATCACCTCAAGGGTAAACACACATAAATATGACCAACCCAAGCTTGCAATTAAATGGCTTCGCCTTCTCAGAGCTATTCCATGCAACGGGTTTAAGGCGTTTAGATCAGCAATTCCTGGAACAGTTACAACAAAAGAGCACCGCATTACACACACAACTACTCGCCTATCGCCAAGATGCAAGCAGCCTGACCACCATTGAAACCAGTGAATTATTAATTAGTTGCGCGGTTCACTTAGAGGTGTTTCTCGCCAGATTGTTTCGCATTGAGGAAGCGGTCAGCATCCGTCAAATCCAAACCACCGCGAACAACCCCCTTGCGGTTTTCAAAAAATATTATGTCTTGCGCCGCGCCAAAAAAGAACTCGCACGCATTGACACCTTTCCTGAATGGTCAGCGCTGAATGACTGGCTCAAAACAGCACTGAAAGACACCCCACTGCAATCAGATGATCCTGAATTGGCGACAGCCTTACTTGGCACGCATTATCTGGCCAACCCAGATGCCTACGCCGCCGAAATCGAAAAGCTGGTGCAATGGTGCGCGCGCGCGCTGACCCATGCTGCCGGAAAAGCCTATACACAACACTGGTCTTGCTTCAAACTTCCCACCCGTCTGGACTTCAATCATCTCGTGCAAGCCGAACGCGCGCCCCATGATCCCTGCGGCCGTCTCAAAGCAGCAGACGCACAACTCCGCAAGCGCGATGGCTTCAAACTGACCGACCCGCGCATGAGCGCGCGTGACGTCCAAGATCAAGTCAACTATTGCATTTATTGTCATGATCATGAGGGTGATTTTTGCTCCAAAGGGTTCCCCGTTAAAAAAGGCGACCCCTCACAAGGATTCAAGAAAAACGCACTGGACATCACCCTGACCGGTTGCCCGCTTGAAGAAAAAATTTCTGAAATGCAGTTCCTCAAACGCGATGGCTACACCCTGGCCTCACTCGCCATGATCATGGTAGACAACCCCATGTGTCCTGCGACCGGTCATCGCATTTGTAATGACTGCATGAAATCCTGCATCTACCAAAAGCAGGAACCCGTCAATATTCCGCAAGTTGAAACTCGCGTGTTAACCGATGCGCTCGAACTTCCCTGGGGGGTTGAAATTTATGACTTACTCACACGCTGGAACCCCTTGCGCAGAACTCAATGGTGCATGAAACCGTACAACGGCCTGAAAGTGCTTATTGCCGGAATGGGCCCTGCGGGCTTCACCCTGGCACATCACTTATTACTGGAAGGATTTGCCGTGGTCGGGTTTGATGGTTTAAAAATCGAACCCCTGCCAGAGATGCTCCTGGAAGAACCCATCTACCGTTTCGCCGAGTTGAAAGAAGCATTGGACGAACGTTTAATGGCAGGTTTTGGCGGTGTCGCTGAATATGGCATCACTGTACGCTGGGACAAAAATTTTCTTAAATTAATTTATCTGTCCCTCATGCGTCGTCCAACCTTTCAAGTCTTTGGGGGCGTGCGTTTTGGAGGCACCGTCACCGTTGAAGACGCTTGGAAAATGGGTTTTGACCACTTTGTAGTTGCCGTTGGGGCAGGACTGCCAAAAGCATTGGCCATTCCAGGCAGTCTTGCACCCGGCATGAGACAAGCCAATGACTTTTTAATGGCACTGCAATTAGGTAACGCCGCCAAATCAAGCAGCCTGACCAATTTGCAGGTGCGCCTACCGGCTGTCGTGATCGGCGGCGGCCTCACCGGAGTGGATACGGCCACTGAAATTCAGGCTTATTACATTACCCTAGTAGAAAAAACATTATATCGCTATCAACTCCTTTCAAGCGAATATGGCGAAGACAATTTACAGCAGCAACTGGATCCCGCCGCGCGTGAAATTTTGGCAGAATATTTACGACACGGTGATGCCGTCCGCAGGGAACGCGAACGTGCCGCACAAACCCGCACACCACCTGATTTCATCAAACTGATCCGTGAATGGGGCGGTGTCACCATTGCCTATCGGCGCTCCATGCAAGAATCACCTGCCTACCTCCATAACCATGAAGAACTGCAAAAAGCACTTGAAGAAGGAATCTATTACGCAGAAGGTCTTGAACCGGCCGCTGTCAATTTAAACGAATTTGGCCACGCTAAAACACTGGTCTGTTACAAGCGTTTACGCAATGAGAACAATGAATGGGTCGCCACTCGGGAAGAAATAAGCCTTCCCGCTCGATCCATTCTGATTGCAACCGGCACACAACCGAACACCGCTTATGAATTCGAGCATCACGGCACTTTCAATCGCTTGAATTTACAATATCAACATTATGAAGCCCAAGACGACAAACTAACCATTGCACATGGCGTGGAAAATTGTAAAGACCCTCAATTTGGACCATTCACCTCATACCACAAACAGGATAAACGCGTCAGTTTAATTGGCGATACCCATCCCGTTTTCCACGGCAACGTTGTCAAAGCCATTGCCTCTGGCATGCGCACCTATCCCAAAATTCTGGATTTATTAAGATCGCAACTCGGTCAAACGGGCAACGAAGCGGAATATGCCCAATTTGCAGCCAAGATGGAAACCTTATTCAGTGCGCGTCTGATCTCCCGCACACGCAAAACCCACGATGTCATTGAACTCGTCATTAAAGCACCGCTTGCCGCACAACATTTCAAAGCCGGTCAATTCTATCGTCTCCAGAATTTTGAAACGCTTGCACCCCACATCGATCACACTTTGTTTCAAATGGAACCGCTTGCGCTCATTGCTGCTGATTGCGACCATGCGGCAGGCACCTTGACCTTTCTGGTAAAAGAACATAGCGCGACAGCCAAATTATGCGCCACCTTAAAACCCAATGAACCGGTCTCTCTCATGGGCCCAACCGGTGTGCGCGCCAAAATTCCAAGCGAACAGGAAACCGTCCTCATCATTGGCAATCAGGCTAGCTTTAGTTTCCTCCGCAGCTATGGCAAACAATTACGCAGAGCCGGCAATCAGGTGATTTATCTTGGTTTCTTCAATCACCAGGACGAAGTATTTGATCAGGAACAATTAGAGCAAGCCGCCGACAGGATTATCTGGCTCACCCGTCACGGTCGATGCCTGCCAACGCACCGTGACCAGGACATCAGCCTCAGCGGTCATCATGTCATTCAGACGCTCACTGAATTGGCCCAGCAGAAAGAGATTGCCTTGCCGCTACACAATAGCGATAGAATTTTTTTAATTGGTCAAACCGACTTGTTCAGAGAATTTCAAACCGCACGCGCCACCACTTTAAAACACTGCTTCCCCAAAGACCCCAAAGTATTTGCGGCTGTTTATGGCAACATGCAATGCATGTTGAAAGGCGTCTGCGCGCAATGCCTGCAATGGCAAATCGACCCGGAAACAGGCCTTCGCACGAAAGCGGTTTTTGCTTGCTCCTGGCAAGATCAACCCCTTGAAATAATTGATTTGCCGCACATGGACGCGCGACAAATGCAAAATCGCCTGCTTGATCAATTAAGCCGCTGGTGGGTAGATCACCTTTTCAAACAATACGCTATTGAAAAAATCTGATTTAATCAAAATCGCTGAATCATTAGGTGTTAGGGTAATGGCAACCCTATGATAATTCAGCGATTAGATAGCTGTTCTTTGGGAGCGATACGCCAATCCCCTGTCTTCCCTAGCCTTCATCTTTTCTTCATTTTTATGCGCTATAATAGGGATATCACACACAAAATGAGACATATAATATGTCCACATCTAAGAATAAGTATAAGCCATTGGGAAAGGACTCCGAGCAAAAACCTACCCTGATAAAAAGCTGGCAGGGGCTTGACACTTTTATTAGAAAAGCGAAAGGGCTTGTCTCAAACCTCCATTTGTTCGGCTTAACACACTTCGTCAGCAAATTTGCTGCCAATTTAACCTGGCTAGCCTTGGCTGGGACGCTGGTGACGATTCCTTTTAACCTTTACAAATTGGCTCGAACCGCCCTGTTCTCCAAGAAAAAAATGGATGCTTATCGGGGTGGCAAACTGGCTATGCTCATCGCTGAATTAGGGATTGCCTTCTTGGCGGTGCTTGTGATTGGTGGCGCAATTGCCATTGCCGCGCCCATTTTAATAGTAGCGAGCAGCGCAAAAGCGGTGCTTGAAGGCTTCTGGACAATCGGTAAAACCCTCTTCCAGCGTCACCAGTTAAAACAAACCTTACGCAAACAAGAAGAAGCCTTTCAAGCCAGTACGGATGACAAAAAAAGGCTTCCGCCCGACTATTGGCAGAACAAAAATAAATTACGTGAACTCAACCAGAAACTCGCTAGTAAAACACACATTTTAGTTCAAAGCGCTATCGCCTTAGCAGGGGCTGCCTTACTATTCACGCCTGCGGCCCCTGTTGGCATCATTCTGCTAGTGTCAGTGGCCGCCTATGGCCTAGCTGATGCGGTCAACCTGAATCCCTTACGCTGGTTAGCCCAGGGTTTTCTCGCCATTTTCAAGCGTAACCCTTTGCCAGGGCCTGTGAGTGAACCAGAAAAAGAGAAATTTACCGAAAAATTGGCTCAAGCGGAGAAGCCGTCTGTTTCTGTTAAGGATACTAACACAGCTACCGCGAAAACTGCCGGTGCCTCATCCACTAAAATGATTTACGAAACCACATGCGAAGCCACAACAAAAAACCTGGATGATCAAAAAGAAGCGGCGGCAGAGGGAGAGGAAAAGGCAGCGGCAGAGGATGATGAGGGAGAGGGAGAGAAAAAGGGAGTGGCAGGGGAGGAGGGAGAGGGGGACAAAAAGGGAGAGG
>MGYH01000028.1:21324-23114 GCA_001801665.1 Gammaproteobacteria bacterium RIFCSPHIGHO2_12_FULL_45_12
ACGTTGCATCATTAAAAGCGATGACCAGCCCCTGATGATCAAACCCGACAAGCCGATGTTGCGATAACGAGCCACTGCTGCCACGCTTTCTTGCAATTTATATCGAATTTCGCTCCGCTAAATGTTACTCTTATCTAGTCAGACCGCCAAAAGGAACCACACTCATCATGTCCTTCATTATTTTTGCCGCCATTATTCTCGTCATTGCCTTTCTTGTTCTTTTGTATAACCGCTTGATCGCGCAAATTGAAACCGTGCGTAACAACCAGAAACAAATCGATATTCAACTCGATCGACGCTTCAAGGTTTTCGAGTCCCTGATCAATGTTGTCAAAAAATACATGGATTATGAAAAAACCACCCTGAAAGACGTGGTCGCTTTACGTAATCAGGCACAGCAGGCAAAAGCAAGCGGCGATGAAACAACGCGCATTGCCGCTGAAAATCAAATTTCTGGCATCGCCTCCCACTTAAACGTTGTCTTTGAACAATATCCAGACTTGAAAGCCAACCAAAATTGCTTGCAATTACAAGAAGAAATTGTGAGTACCGAAAATAAACTGGCTTATGCCAAACAGTCTTATAATGACAGCATTGAATTTTACAATGCGAACAAAAAATCATTTCCCTCCGCGCTCATTGTGAGTGTTTTTCCAAGCAGGCTGGATATCAACTTTCCTTACTGGCAATTGTCAGAACAAAAAGTAGTGGAACAAGAATCTTATACGGTGAAATTATAACTTTCCATGCCGAATCAACTGAACAATTACAGCGAAACCGCAGTGGACTGGCGCAAGACCTTGCGCCAGAATCAGCGCAAAACGCACATGGTCATCGCGTTATTTTTCCTGATTTACACTGGCATTGGCTTGCTTGTGGACATGACGCTTTATGCCTCCACTTATCCACGCGCCACGCTTTCCCAGCTATTTAATGCCTTAATCCACTTTCAATTATTTCCCATTGCCACACTGATCATGTTAATCATCGCCGCCATTTCCCTATGGGTTAGCTATGCGTTTTATGACAAACTCATGCTCCTTGGCACGGAATATCATGAAATAACGCCTGACACCGCACAGAGTCCCACTGAGCAACAACTCTACCATGTCGTGGAAGAGATGAAAGTCGCCGCCGGTTTACGTTACATGCCAAAAGTATTTATCATTCAGGCTGACTACATGAATGCCTTTGCCAGTGGCTACAGTGAAAAATCTGCCATGGTGGCAATCACACGCGGATTAATGGCCAAACTTAATCGTGATGAGCTGCAAGCGGTCATGGCGCACGAATTAAGTCATATACGCCACCTTGATATCAAGCTCACGTTAACCGCCTCCCTGCTCGCCAATTTAACCATCATGGTCATCGACATGTTATTTTATAATGCCCTCTTTTCGGGCAGGCGCAATGGCGAAGATAATCGCTCACGCAATGCCTTATTCACCCTTATCGTCCTCTTGCGTTACACCCTGCCCTTGATCAGCGCCCTGTTACTACTCTATTTAAGCCGCACACGCGAGCTCATGGCCGACGCGGGCTGCGTGCAACTGATGCGAACCAACCAGCCGCTCGCTTCTGCCTTGTTGAAAATTCAGGCCGACCACGTTCAGCATCATGATCAATACAACGCTCTTTACCAGCAAACGCCGCATGAAAACGTCCGGCGTGAAGCCTACATTTTTGACCCGTCAGAAGCCAACATCAAGGCAATCACCTCAGTCAGTGATCTCTTTTCAACCCATCCAAGCCTAGCGCAACGCCTAGCCGCATTGGGTTACACAAAGAAT
>MGYH01000028.1:23131-29169 GCA_001801665.1 Gammaproteobacteria bacterium RIFCSPHIGHO2_12_FULL_45_12
AATAACGATAATTCGTACCGAAAGTTTTTTCTATCCGCTTAGCGATAATTTTTCCAATCGATCGATGCCCATTTTCCATGGCGGATAGGTTCGCTTGCGTGACATCAATTTTTTTTGCAAAAGCAGCTTGCGATAAGTTTTCGCGTAATCGGAGACCTTTCAGCAGGGCACCGGCTTTTGTGTATTTCTTATCGAGCTTATCAAAAATATTTTTTATAGTGGCGGGGGTTTTTGAAGTTGCTTTAGTAGCCTTTTCGCTCTCTACCACATATTTATTTGCTATCGTTTTTGGAATAGCATAAGTCGTATGCTGATGCGATATATACAACATCGAACCTTGGCTATGTGCACTAATAGGGTGCTTTTTCGTGTGTGCCGACATATCATACCTCAATTATCTTTCGTTTTTTATCGACTACTTCCCAGCAACAAACATAGGTGGGTTTACCGCTTTGTAAGTGACAATGCCTCTTATCGCCTTTTATTCCACGCAATTTGCCATAGTTTGGCCATTCCGAAACTGCGGGTCCCTTTGTGGCTAAATCCATAAATAGCAACCTGAGCTTAAGCATAATTTTTTCACTTAATTTAGCTGCCTGCTTATCTGCTACTTTGGTGGAGTTAATTGTCCAGTTTATACTCATAGTATATATCTTTTATTGAAATATATCAAATTTTGATATATCGTTGACAGCGATTCCCGCTGAACACTACGCGCGGGAATCGCTGGTGAAATTATCAAATGATGCTGTTAGAGAGCTGGGTGGGGCTATGCACCATTAAAGCTACGGGAACCTAGCGCATCAATTAGGTGCGATTGTAAGCTCAGAGGTTGGAGTAGGAACATCAATAATGCTTTGTTTTCCGATAAAAAAACGCAGTGAGTGAGAGATATGACACTGATCAGACCGTCAAATAACAACATGACGAGGCACTAGTATAAATCTGGCGATGGGACTCAAACCCGCGACCTGCTGATGACAAAACATCGAGGAGCAAATTATTACCATAAAAGGCAATAGGAACCCATAATAAAATCAATGTATTAACTTAGAAACCACATTGTGGGTCATTGTCAATTCATGTGATGTGTTGGCTGGGAGTGCCTCAAAAGTGGCTACGCCGCGTCTTGATATGGTACTATTTTCTGGTACTATGCTACAATGAATAAAAAGCATCGAAAAACATTAGAGCAAATTTTTCAGCAACCCGTTCACGCGGGCATAGTCTGGAAGGACATTGAGGCGTTGCTCAAAGCCTTAAATGCTGAAATATCAGAAGGAAGTGGCTCGCGGGTGAGGATTGCATTAAATGGCGTACGCGCTATTTTTCATCGCCCCCACCCCCATAAAGAAACAGATAAAGGCGCTGTCGTTTCAATGAGGCGATTTTTAAAAGAGGCAGGTATCACATGTTGATATATAAAGGCTATATAGGTCATGTCGAGTTTGACGATGAGGCCGATATTTTTCACGGCGAAGTGATCAATACGCGTGATGTAATCACTTTCCAAGGAAAAACTGTTGCCAAAATCAAAAAAGCTTTTCGTGAATCAGTCAATGATTATTTAGCTTTCTGCAAAGAGCGCAACGAAGAACCAGAAAAACCTTTTTCTGGAAAATTTAATCTTCGCCTTGACCCTGAATTACATCGCCAAGTTTATATTGCTGCACGAGCGCACAAAATAAGCTTAAATCAGTGGATAGCTGAGGCGATTAACCATCATATTCAGGAATAGCCTCTTTAGCTGTTTGTCTCGAATTATTTGAAGGTAATATAGTCATTGGAAGAAACAGCTAAGATAGTGTTGTACACATTGCATTGTCATAAACTTTACTATGATGCACCCATCAGCAAACTACAAGGCGAAGCCAACTATGCCAAGAACAATTCTATGCTACGGCGATTCCAATACGTGGGGGTATATTCCATCTAGATCAGATAACTATCAACCAGCATCACGCTACAAGCGTCACGAAAGATGGACCGGAATTTTGCAGGTGCTGCTGAATTCTAAATATCTTATTGTAGAAGAAGGATTGAACAGTCGAACAACACATATTGATTACTTTCACATGCCGGACCGGAACGGCAAAACGTATTTGCCGTCCTGTTTATATTCTCACGCTCCAATAGATCTCGTGATACTGGCTTTAGGTGGAAATGACGCCAAAAGCTACTTTAACAGCACACCAGAAGATATCACGGCGGGCATGGGCGACCTGATTAATATTATCCAGTCATCGTCTTATGGCCCCGAGATGAGTACGTCACCAAGAGTACTCATTATAACGCCGCCCATCCCGCTTCCAGTTGCTGAGGAGTGCGTGGATGAAAATGGTGTGCTTTTTTTTAATGGTGGAATCGAGAAAATAAAAAAATTGCCACTTTTATTTGAAAAACTTGCCAACGAAAAAACGTGTGAATTTCTTAATCTAGCTGAAGATATTAGGCCATCGAGTGTTGATGGTATCCATTATGAGAAAGAGGCACATCGAAAGTTTGCTGTTAGGGTTGAAGAGAAAACTAAGCTAATTTTTGGAGATAGGTATTAGGCCTAGGCCTAGCACAACGCCTAGCCGCACTGGGTTACACAAAGAAATAGAAAATCTTGCATTATTAAAGACAGAACTGTATTGTTCGCATATGCATCTATTTTCTATTTTATGAAATTTATTTGTATGATTCTAATAGTTTTTTTGTACACGACCAAAAAGCTGTCTTGCCCGCCCACGTGGCAACCATCCATAAACGCTGCCATGTACGAAGCAGGATTTTATAAAAATATCAGTGAGTTACAATTTTTGGTCATGTAAAGAGAAAATTTTTAGTTTGCCATACGCTAACAAAAATAAGGGCTATCAATGCAACATCTATCACTGAATAAATTCTATTGTAACCGAGAAATAGCCTGTCGTTTTCTCCGTTCCCCATCAAAAAATGAATTGCTTATCCTAACCATCCCAGGTGGCCCTTGTCTGAGCGGATTCTATCTTGATCAGTTTCTAATGACATTGGCAGAGAGGTCTCACCTATTGGTAAATGTTGGCATTCTGGATTTACCCAATCATGGTGATTCAGTGATAGCAGGAAGTTCATTGCCATTAACCTATCAGCGTTGTGTTGAAATGATTGATACGGTGTTACATGAAGTTCAAACTGAATGCGGAAAATTAGTGTTATTTGGGCAATCATTTGGTGCGCGCGTTTCGTTTGATTTGCTTGCGACTAGCGACGTGCAGATTGATGGAGTAGTTTTGGCTGGGTTTCCTGCTGAATTTGAAATGTCATCCGATTTGATGATGAAGATTGGAATGCTTGATCTAGAATCAACGACAACATTAGAAAATCAAAATGACGTGTTTGCCAGAAATTGGTCAAAGATTCTGACACTTTATACATACTCGCCGCTACCCGAAAATATATTCAAAGCGTTAGCATCAAGTCTAAAAAGAAGCGGGAATGAAAATCTTTTAAATAATATTCCAGAATTTGAAGCAATGGCTGAAAAACTAAAATCTAAATCAAGCATTTCTCCGGTTGCCGTTATTCAAGGCGATGCTGATGGAGTTGTGCCGGATAATAATCTTTCAAAACTTAAGGCGAACATACCCTCGGCTGATTTTTACGAATTTAAGAATTGTGGGCATTTTCCAATGGTTGAGCAAGAAGATGAAACATTGCGAGTATTTACGCAATTACTTTCTAAGGTTGTTTAAGTGGCTTTTCGAAAATTGAAGTCGTCATATTACATTATGACGGCATTATTGTTTTTCTTTATTGTGTCGCTCTTGATATATCGCTATTCAAGCAAAACCGATAGCGTTGAACCATTGCAAGTTCAATTTGCCTATGCAGTAACCTCGATCAATCCTGCCATATATGACGACTGGGAAAGTGGATTCATAGGCAATCATATATATTACCGGTTGCTACCAGAAGAGGACAAACCTTGGATACCATATGTTACAAAAAATGTGTCTATTAAATGCCGTGATCCACGATCAGCGACGCTGAATGACGCATGCAAGGTTATTAGAATTTCATTTAAAGCAAAACAGTTTGTAGATTGCTTAAATCGTGTTTACACTGTTGATGATATCAGGCATGAATTTGAAGAAATTCTTAATTTAAAAAGATGGATACTGCCAAAATGGAAATCGTGTGGTAAAAATGATGATATATGCGTTGAAGGTAAATATATTCCAGATCAGCTCCGACGTTTGCACGGAACATCTTTCCGATTTGGCTGGTCAAGATCACAAAAAAATGATGGCACCTATGGTTCTGGTCCATATTGTTTGAAAGGGAATTTTAACCGGAATGGTAATCTTACTGTAGGTACGCTGATCTCAAATTCAAAAAAGGTCAAATTACCTGATATCAAATTCCATACATCCCAAAATAAGGATAATCAATTCAATTTTGCAATATATGGTAACAAAGGACTACTGACTAAAAACAGGAAAAATGTTCAGGTTCATACCCCATTAGCATATTATGTGATAACGAATCCTCAGTTAGATAGTTATTATTTACCATGGAATTCAAACGGATCGAAAAACATCATTCATGATGCACTGACAGAGAAGGATGTGTTTTTTTCAGAGACGCCTCAATTTGTAAAATTTGCACCAGAGGGTGGTGCGCTAAGGAAAATACGTAAACTTAAATATACAGCGTCACTAGAATTTGTAATTCCAGATTATTTGCCAGGATGTGAAAAGCTGGCTGATTCTCTGAATGTAAAATGGAAGAAATATGGCAATGTTAAGGCAAGATGTACTGACATTGTTGATTATGTTGTGAAGAACGTGATTGAAAAAAGGAACCGATGGGATGGTTTTTTTGTCGGCATATCAGCATCTGATCCAAGTCGTGAGTCACTTCGCTATCAATATTTTACACCTAATTCGCCAAGCAGTTGGACGTATGATTATCCTTATCCCGATAACCTGTATTATTTGGTTGGAATAGGGCAATCACTTGCGACAGTAGATGGTGAGAGGATATGCAGTATGCGACCTAATCCACTTGGTTTAAGCAATATATTTATAACTGATTTACTACCGTGCAATGGATAATTAATGCTGATATTTAAAGATTATTTATGGGCAAGAATTCGAGATAGTATTTTGTTGTACTGGGTTGTTCTGGTTGTAATATCAATTGTTATTTATGCTGGAATGATTGCTTTTACAAAGAATCAACAGCTCTCTTCCAGCTTACGTGTTGCGGCTTATACAGTTCACGAGACAATGGAGGCAGGTGAGTGGACACTTGCTCTCGGTCATTTAACAAAATTGGAGGAAAATGGCCCTGTATTTAACATACAGCTTTCTGATACACGAGAAAATCAAGCCAATTTAACAGGCCCATTTGGCGAAAAACCATTCGGTATTGGCAGTATATGCAGGAGCCAATTTGTGGCAGATGGAATCAACTTGAAAGGATGTATGATTCTTGTTGGCGGAGGCGAGGCAACAACGCTGCTATTATTCGTAATGCTCGCATCTGGATTATTTCTTATCGTATTCAAAGCATTTAGATCAAAAATATATGCATTCATCGAGCGAATATCAAATGAACTAAAGTCGATAGGATCTGATGGCAATATCAAATCTGGTCTAAATAATGAAATTGCAGAAATTTTTTCAATTCGTGAATACATTCTTTCATTAATTAATGATGCTAAAGAGGCGTCTAAATCAATTGCATTTAGCCAGTTAAGTGCTCAAGTTGCTCACGATGTTCGTTCTCCTTTGACAGCATTAGATGTGGTTGTAAAAGATATATCTGATGTTCCTGAAGAAAAGCGAATAATGATTCGAAATGCCGTCAATCGAATTCGTGATATAGCCAATAATTTACTCCAGCATCATCGGCAGGCAACAGTCGATGTCGAAAATGCGGCATCATCTTGCGTACCATCAATGATTATGGGCATGTTAGATAGTATCATTTCGGAAAAACGCACTCAGTATCGCGATAACCCAATAAAATTTGATTTAAACGTAGAGGATAATATCTAACATGCC
>MGYH01000028.1:29216-39354 GCA_001801665.1 Gammaproteobacteria bacterium RIFCSPHIGHO2_12_FULL_45_12
TGTTATCTAAGATATTTTCGTCAGATCTGACGCATGGGAAGAAAGATGGAAACGGGCTTGGTTTGTATCACGCATATTCTGTTGTAAATAAATGGGGTGGAAAGATAGAGATATTGTCTGAGATAAACATTTGTACTACTGTCACAATACAGTTGCCGATGGTGAGCTCCCCTTCATGGTTTGCTGATGCAGTAAAAATACCATTAGGAAGAACCATAGTAATATTTGACGATGATCCATCAATCCATAATGTCTGGACACAAAGATTTAATGAATATTCAAAAGAAAATTTTTCCTTAAACGTTTTGCACTTTCATACAATAAGACAATTGCGAATTTGGTTCTCTCAAATTTCTTATTCCAAGGGCGACTATATTTATTTATTTGATTATGAGGTTCTAGGTGATCGTCAAACAGGAATTGATTTGATTCAAGAGTTTAGAATAAGCCAATATGCAATATTGGTAACAAGCCGTTATGAAGAGAATATTGTGATTGAAGGGTGCAAGAAAAATGGTATCCGTCTATTGCCAAAATCTATAGCAGCATTTATCCCGATTTATATGTATAAAAAAATAAAATATGAAGCGGTTCTTATTGATGATGACCCGCTTATTCGCGAATCATGGAAAATGTTTTCTACAGATCATGGGAGGCTTATAAGAGTGTTTGAAGATGCTGAGCAATTTTTTCATGCATATGATGAGATTGATATGGATTCTGTAATTTATATTGATTCGAATTTAGGTAAGGGCTGTCAGGGAGAAATTATAGCTGAAAAAATATTTGAGATTGGCTTTAAAAAAATATATCTGACTACCGGCATGCCTAAATCACAATTTTCAGAATTACCTTATTTATGTGGAGTTCAAGGAAAATTTCCACCGTGGATGGCCGAATCAGAGATATTACAATGATCACACCGTCAAATAACCACATGGAATGGCGCACTAGTACACTTCATCCTCATTTTAACCTAAGAACACCTAAGCCATGCAAAAAATTGGCATTTTAATTACCAACACAGGCACACCTGACAGCCCCACCCCTTCAGCCGTCAGACGCTATTTGCGCGAGTTTCTCTTGGATGCCCGCGTTGTCCAATTACCGCGTGTCATTTGGCTGCCCATCTTATATGGCCTGATTTTACCCTTACGACCGAAGCGTTCCGCCAAGCTTTACCAAGCCATCTGGACGGATCAGGGCTCGCCCATGCGTGTGTTCATGCAATCTCTCATAACGGATTTACAAGTATCCTTGGGCAATCAGGTCATCATTGAAATCGGCATGAATTATGGCCGCCCCTCCATCAAGGAAGCATTACATCACATTCAAGCGCAAAAAGTAGAACGTATCATTGTGTTGCCGTTGTTTCCCCAATACTCACACACCACCACGGCTTCCAGTTTTGATCGGGTCAAGGCGGCACTGCAAACCGCAACCACCGCACCGCCGATTCAATGGATTAAACACTATGCCAATCACCCTGCCTACATTACCGCTTTAGCGAATAGCGTCAAAAAACACTGGGCCTGTTACGGCCAAAGTGACCAGCTACTCATCTCATTTCATGGCATTCCAGAACGCTTTGTGGCGGCGGGTGATCCTTATCAAACACAATGCCAGCAAACCGCCTCGCTGCTTGCCGCAGCATTGACACTCCCCAGCGGCCAGTGGACGCTATGTTATCAATCACAATTTGGCTATGACAAATGGTTAAAACCTTCCACACAAAAACTTTTTCAAACGCTTCCGCATGCGGGTGTCAAACGAGTCGATGTCATTTGCCCAGGGTTTGCGGTGGACTGTCTTGAAACGCTGGAAGAAATCGCCCTCAAGGGTCGTCACCTGTTTTTACAGGCTGGGGGGGAAACATTGCATTATATTCCCGCCTTGAATGCCTCAGCGGCGCAAGTTGCGCTATTACAAACTTTACTTCTTCCTACCATTTAAATTCACGGTGAATGACAGGCAAATGCGTCCATGCTAAGATAGCTCACGTTTTTGGTATTAAGGAAGATACCTGTTTTGTTACGCCTTTATCTCTCGCGCTTAAGCCTTGCCCTACTGTTGCTGCCATGCCTTGGCGCTGCACAACCTTATGCGGGTGTCAACCTTGCGCTGCCGCTTATCACCAAAGAACCAGACACCCTGCACGGCTACCAGTTTTTGATGAGCTATGATCCAGATCGTTTTCAGTGGCGCAAGTTTAATCTTCTCTTTGACGCGGGCATCGCACATTTCTGGGTAAACAATACACCCTACTACACCACGCTCACCATCTACTCTCTGGCACCCATCATTCGTTACACCTTTAACCCGCACTTTAATTGTCGACCTTATCTGGATTTAAGTATTGGCATTGCCTATCTTAACCACACCCGTTTTGAGGAGCGCAATCTTGGCATCCATTTTTCATTCCAAGACCGACTAGGTGTTGGCACCTATATCGGTACGGCTGAGCGATTCTCAGTTGGCCTGCATGCCGTCCATTATTCTAACGCTCACCTAGCCAACCACAATTCAGGGGTCAGCATTCCACTGGAACTCGATATTGGCTATCGTTTCCCGCTTTAAACCGCCACGCCAACAGGATTTGCTTTCCGCGCAAAGTGAACGGTACTATAAGAACACTTATTAAACGAATCAGCTTAAAGCCCATGTATAAACGCATCCCCCTTAAAAATCCCCAGCAGGAAGTTCACTTGATGACCCTGCGTACCCTACAGGCTCTGATCGCCATTTTTTTTCTCATTAGTTTATTAATTATCCGCTTAGCTTATCTGCAAATTAGCAAACATGAACTCTACACCACCTTATCCACCAAAAACTGGCTTGATCTGGTCCCAATCGAACCCACTCGCGGTTTAATTTATGACCGACATGGTGTACTGCTCGCTGAAAACATCAGCGTCTTTAGTTTGGACATCATTCCCTATCAGGTGAGCAACATCAACCACACCCTGCAGGAATTAAAAAAGATCATTTTATTAAGTGACGATGAGTTAACCCAATTTCAACGACAACGACGCCAACACCGGCGGTTTGATGAAATCCCCTTGAAATTGCGCCTCTCCGAAGAAGAAGTATTACGTTTCGCAGAACATCAATACCGCTTCCCTGGCATTGTCATCAAGGCGCGCCTCATGCGGCACTATCCCTTCAACAACAGCTTCAGCCACGTCATTGGTTACGTTGGACGCATTAATACCCAAGAATTAAATGAAATTGATGAAACCAATTATAGTGCCAGTCATTACATTGGGAAAACAGGACTGGAAAAATACTATGAAGATGAACTGCACGGCAAGGTGGGGTACGAAGAAGTTGAAACGGATGCCAGTGGGAAGTCCCTGCGTGTCTTAAAAAATATCAAAGGCATTCCAGGCAAAAATCTCCACCTCACCCTGGACGCTAAATTACAGTTAGCCATTGAAAGCGCCTTGGCGGGACAACGGGGTGCTGTTGTGGCCATTGAGCCTGCCAGTGGCCAGGTCATCGCCATGGTCAGTGAACCCAGTTTTAATCCCAATCTTTTCGTATCAGGCATTAGTCAAAAAGATTATCAGGCATTAACCACCTCGCCAGACCGGCCGCTATACAATCGTGCTGTGCATGGTCTCTACCCACCTGCGTCAACCATCAAGCCCTTTCTTGCCCTTGAAGGACTCGATGCTGGCTTTATTCGTCCTACCGATACCATTTATGACCCGGGATGGTTTCAATTGCCAAACAATAGTCGTCGTTACAATGACTGGATACATAATGGACATGGCACGGTCAACGTGAGCCGTGCCATCACCAGCTCCTGTGACGTATTTTTCTATCGCCTGGCCACTGACATGGGCATTGATCATATTGACGACATCCTGACTGAATTTGGCTTTGGCGTCCCCTCCGGCATCGATCTCGACAAGGAACTTTCAGGCACGGTTGCCTCCCCTGAATGGAAGCGCCGCGTGAAGGGCGTGTCATGGTATAAAGGTGACACGGTGATCACGGGCATTGGTCAGGGATTCATGCAAGTCACGCCATTACAACTGGCGGCGGCCACCGCCACGCTTGCCAATCGCGGTCACCGCGTGATGCCCCACCTGTTACTGGGGACACAGATGCCAAACAAGCCTTATCAGGCGAAACAACCCATTCTGCAAGACCAAATTGTGCTGGAAGACGAAAAAACTTGGAATATCATCATTAAAGCCATGCAAGCCGTGGTGGATTCCCCACAAGGCACCGCCTACCGATTTGGACTTGACCGTGAGTACACGCTGGCGGGCAAAACGGGTACGGCGCAAATCATCGCCAAGCGCGGCAGACCGGATGAACGGGATGCACAAACCGATATTCCAGATCGACTCAAGGATCATCATCTTTTTATTGCGTTTGCACCCGTTGACCACCCCCAAATTGCCTTGGCCATCATTACTGAAAACAGCAATCATGCCGTTAAGACGGCCCGCAAAATTTTCGATTTTTACCTCACACAACCCTCAGGAACCAAGCGCCATGTTGATAGACAGCCTCAAACAAAAACTCAAAAAACCGCCCCATGACACGCGCTACCGCACGTTTTGGCAATCTATCCATATTGACGTCACCCTATTAGCCTTTTTATTATTACTCAGTTTTGCAGGGTTTTTTATTTTATATAGTGCCAGCAACCAAAGCCCGCGCATCATTGAATGGCAGGCGCTCAAATTGGCGCTTGCTTTTGGTGTCATGCTGACTGTCGCACAAATTTCGCCCGCCACCTTACAACGCTCCGCCCCTTGGCTATTTGCCATGGGATTAATATTACTCCTGACCGTGCTGATCATGGGTCATACCGGCAAAGGCGCGCAACGCTGGCTTAATCTTGGCATTCTGCGTTTTCAACCCGCTGAAATCATGAAACTCGCCATCCCCATGGTGTTAGCCTGGTATTATCACCGTATTGCATTACCGATCACGCTCAAATCCGCCCTTGCCGCCGTTCCCATCATCCTGATCCCCGCTTTTTTAACGGCAAAACAACCTGATCTTGGCACCGCCATCTTATTGGTCATGGCGGGTGCCAGCGTTTTATTTCTGGCGGGCTTAAGTTCTCGCATCATTCTGACCCTTGGAGCCTGCATCGCCGTCTCCGTTCCTTTCGCTTGGTACATTCTGCATGACTACCAGCGTCAGCGTATCCTCACTTTTTTAAATCCAGAACGAGACCCGCTCGGCAGCGGCTACCATATCATTCAATCCAAAATTGCCATTGGCTCAGGCGGCATGTTTGGCAAAGGCTGGTTAAACGGCACTCAATCCAACTTGCAATTTTTACCCGAACACGCCACCGACTTCATCTTTGCCGTCTGTGGTGAGGAATTTGGCTTTGCAGGCAGCGTCCTGTTGATTATCCTTTTCATGCTGGTTGTACTACGCGGGCTTTATATCACTGTTCATGCACAAGACACCTTTTCCCGACTGGTCGCAGGCAGTATTACACTCACCTTCTTTGTATCTTTTTTTATCAATATGGGCATGGTGACCGGAATTTTACCCGTTGTCGGCGTTCCGCTGCCTTTAGTCAGCTATGGCGGCTCATCAATGGTGACGATGATGGCAAGTTTCGGTATTCTAATGTCTGTACAAACTCATCGGAAATTAGTCACCACTTAAGGACCTAGCCATGCTGCGTTTCTTTGCAATCATGATCGTCTGTTTCAGTGCGGCCATCTCAAGCATGGCTAAGGCAGATAATCATTTTGTGGAACGCAAGGATGTTCAAGCATTTATCAATATGCTGGTCAAAAAACAGGGCTTTGACCAAAAGAGCTTAATCAAACTTTTCAGCGACGTAAAAATTCGCCCTCAAGTGATTCGTCATATCAACAAACCACTTGAAAAAAACCCTTGGCACACTTATCAAATGCTGTTCGTCAACGAATGGCGCATTCAACACGGTGTTGAATTTTGGAAAAAATATAAAACAGCTTTAGCCAAAGCGGAAAAAATCTATGGTGTCCCTGCCAGCATCATTGTGGCAACCATTGGCATCGAAACCAAATATGGGCAAAAAACAGGGGATTATCGCGTCATGGATTCCCTGACCAATATTGCGTTCAGCGATTCAAGACGCGCCGCCTATTTCAAGCGCGAGTTAACAGAATTTCTACTGTTAACCCGCAAAGAGAAACTGGACCCCCTCAAAATCATGGGTTCTTATGCCGGTGCCATTGGCCAACCACAATTCATGCCCAGCAGTTATCGCTATTATGCGGTCAATTTTTCGGGCTCAGGCAAAACGGACTTAATGTATGACGAAGTGGATGTGATCGGCAGCATTGCCAACTTTTACAAAAAACATGGCTGGATTGCCAACCAGCCCGTGGCGGCACAGGCACTGGTGATTGGCAGTCGTTATGACTATCTGACGCGTAATAATAAAATTAACCAACCCTTAGCCGTGGCTGACTTATTAAAATATGGCATTGTGCCCAAAGAGAAACTGGGCGATAACTACAAAAATGTCAAATTGATTGAACTGCAAGGACGTTACAACAAAGAGTACTGGCTGGGCTTTCATAATTTCTTTGTCATCAAACGCTATAATGCCAGTGACTTATATGCCATGGCGATTTATCAACTGAGTACTTATATTCTTTCTTTAAGGGAAAAACTACATGACGCTTAGAGCCGGGCGTGTTATTGCATTCACCACCCTTCTGATCATGCTATCTTCTCCTTTGCTCATCACCAGCTGCTCCAATGTCAAACGAGATGGCGCGCCTTCTTTTCACGTGGATGCGACCAAAGTCCCCAATGCCACTCCCAAACTAGAGCCCCTTAGCAAATTCGGCAACATGTCTTCTTACAAAGTAAAAGGCCAACGTTACTATCCGCGCAAATCCAGTCAGAATTTCGAGCAAGTAGGCATTGCCTCTTGGTATGGCACACTCTTTCATGACAGAAAAACCTCAAGCGGCGAACCCTACGACATGTTAGGCATGACAGCCGCTCATAAAACCTTGCCCTTACCCACTTATGTGGAAGTCACCAATTTAAAGAATCAGCGCAAAATCATTGTGAGAGTCAATGACCGTGGGCCTTTCAAACCCGGACGCATCATCGATTTATCTTTTGTCGCCGCCAAAAAATTGGGCATGACCGGTCGCGGCACGGCGCCGGTCAGAATCAAAGCCATTGATCCCATTCAGTATGCCCTAAAATATCGCCCTCTCCCCGACCGTCACATCAACCCCAACAAACCAAAGCCACAACGAATCTATGCTGAAAATACCGCTCGCGCGCCGGTACACTCTTATCAAGAAATGTGGCGCGCCAAACATCATCCCCAACTCGCTTATCTTGAGGTGGGTCAATTTCGCCGCCTCGCTCAAGCACTCACACTGAAACAAGAACTATTCAAAGCCGCTATTCAACCCATCCGAATTTCATCCCGCACGTCACGCCATCCTTATTACCGCGTACAAGTCGGCCCCATCAAAAGCATCACCATGGAAACCCGTCTGCTCAAGCAATTAAAAACCTTGGGAATGAATGCCAACAAAGTATATGGAGCCTAATGCTAGCACTGATTATTTCCATCTTCGGGATACTGGTCACCATTCTGTTTGTCATTGGCACACATGAATATGCACACTTCATGGTGGCACGCTTACTAGGGGTTAAAGTGTTACGTTTTTCCATCGGCTTTGGTAAAGCCTTGTTTCGCTGGCAGGGCAAATCGGGCACAGAATATGTACTTGCACTCATCCCACTCGGTGGTTACGTCAAAATGCTGGATGCAAGTGAGGGCACGGTTGCCCCAGATGACCTCCCTCGCGCTTACAATCACCAACCATTTTATAAAAAATGCCTGATTGTGCTGGCAGGACCCCTGATGAATTTTCTTTGCGCGTTCCTCTTATACTGGATCATCTTCATGGTGGGGTTCACCACCATCAAACCCGTCATCGGTGAGATCACACCCAGCTCAATCGCCGCAGCGAGCAACCTGACCGCTCAACAAGAAATCATCCGTATCGATCATCAACCCACGCGCACCTGGATGAGCATTATGTTTCGCTTGCTGAGTCACGCGGGTGAGCAAGGGTCGGTCGCCATCACCGTCCAAAGTTTGCAAATGCCCTTTCGGACCACGACACATCATTTGAATTTAACCGGCTGGCGCATGGATGAGTTAAAACCTGATCCCTTAACTAGCCTAGGCATTATCCCCTACCGTCCCCCCACACCGCTTATCCTTGGAGTGATTACCGCCAACTCACCCGCCATGAAAGCGGGGTTCAAAATCGGCGATCAGTTACTGACAATCAATCAGCAACCGCTTAGCGATTGGGAAACGGTCATGACCCTGATTAAATCACATCCCGAAAAAACCCTGCCATTTCAGGTGTTGCGGCAAGGAAAACGTGTGTCACTCGAGGTGTTAATCGGTTATCACCGTAACCTATGGGGACAAAAGCAAGGTTATCTGGGTTTGGGGCCCAAGCTTGTATGGCCAGCCAACATGCGGCAAGCGGTTCAATATTCGCCCGTGCCAGCACTGGCACAGGCAGGACGTGAAATCCTAAATTTCACTTATTTCAATGTCATGTTAATCGGAAAATTAGTCACCGGAAAATTGTCCTTAAAAACCCTAGGAGGCCCGATCACCATCTTTGAAAGTGCCGGTGCCGCCTTAAACAGCGGCTTCCTCTCCTTCACGGCTTTTCTGGCCTTTTTAAGCCTTTCCATTGGCCTGATTAATCTACTACCCATCCCAGGCTTAGACGGCGGCCACCTTTTCATTCAACTCATCGAATTCATCATCCGCCGCCCCCTACCTGAAAAGGTGTTAACCTTGTCATTCCAGTTCGGCTTTGGATTATTAATTTTTGTACTGGTTCAAGCCCTCATCAACGACCTGCTGCGCTTATATTAACGCTTGTTGGCCAACTTGTGATTCATTCCGCGTTAGACCGCGGCTTCCACCAAATTTACTGGAAAAATGTGCTGATGTCGGTGTAGGGTGGATTAGGCGTTTTTTGCTGTAATCCACCAAATCAATCTGGAAAAATGTGCTGATGTCGGTGTAGGGTGGATTAGGCGTTTTTTGCCGTAATCCACCAAATGGGTAGATTCGGACGCAAAAAGCACTGTCATGCCCGCGCAGGCAGACAACCACCCATCAACATAATCCGATGCCATGGTCAAGCGACTGGAGCATGTAAATGGGTGGATTACGCCGCCAAAAGCGCGTCTAATCCACCCTACCTTGTCCCAAATTAATACCGTCTACTTATGACACACCTTAGATAATACATTTTCCTCTAGGAAATTTTGTTTCCGCGCATTAATATTTTCCTCATGCACGCTCACGCTCCCGCGGATATTTTTGGAGGAGAATACCCCAATGCTTGATGGGCTAGCTCCTTGATTCTGATTCCCCACATTTTCTTCAGTCGCTTCATTTTCAGGCTGTTTGTCTTCCTTAACTTCCTTAACCACCACTTGTTCTTCATCAACTACATCAACTTCCTCTGGCTCTTTACCAACTACATTAACTACCTCTTGCTCTTTACCAACTACATCAACTGCCTTTTGCTCTTTATCAACTTCCCCTTCCTGACTGTCTTGCAATATCACAGTCGACACAGTCGACTCGCCGCGCACCTTGCTGACAATTTTATCAAATAATTTTTTCAGCGTGGGTGCTAAGAACCCCAAGGTCGTGCCAAACACGGCAGCCGCCCCTGTCGCCAATATCGTCGTCCCAATCACAAGCGGCGTCATGAAGAGTGGCAGACTCACAGAGGTGCTAATGGCAGCCACCACCGCACCGCCCAACGCTAAGGCAGGTGCCGCCAATGGCCCAGCAAAGACCAGCAACGCAACCAAGCCTACGGCTAACAAAATGCCAGCCGCAATAAACAAAGCTCTGGTTCGCTGCTTGTTCCTGATTTTCTTCTGCAAGCCCTCTTGGTGGCTATCCTGATCAGAAGGAAGAGCTCTCAATATTGGCCGAATTGGCCGATGCGAGGCAACATCACCATCAAGCTCCTCCGTTCCAAACGGATGGGCTAATGCAGAACGATATTCTGCATCATTAGCAACATAATTAAATGGGCTCTTGAGTGAAGCATACACTCTAGCCAAATCCTTT
>MGYH01000028.1:39382-39740 GCA_001801665.1 Gammaproteobacteria bacterium RIFCSPHIGHO2_12_FULL_45_12
TACTTTCCAACTCATTCAACCAGTTGGCCAACGTGTCGGGCGATTTTAAATATTCGACATCCTCACTCGGACCACCCCTGAAGCTCAAGCTTAGGGCAACCTCAGGTTCATGTTCCTTTTTTTCAAGCCATTCAAGGTGTCCAATCCATTGCGCTACTCCCCTCAAAAAATTCAATTTCTGCTGAACTCCTTCCATAAACTCTTCTAGCTCTTTGTTTTCATACTCTGCTGCAGCTTCTCGTTCGGAGAGAGTTAGTTCTATTCTACTCTCTATGTCGTAGACCTTAATCTTTTCATTCAGTAATGGTCTTTGAGTCAGTAATGGGGATAGATTCGTTAGTATAGTCTCATTCTCAGT
>MGYH01000029.1:0-14715 GCA_001801665.1 Gammaproteobacteria bacterium RIFCSPHIGHO2_12_FULL_45_12
TTAGTATGTTTTATCCACTGACATCCTTGGGTGTGGCAGCGCATGAAGTCAGTCATGGCTTTACGGAGCAGCACGCTGGTCTGGTTTATTCTGGCCAATCGGGCGGGATGAATGAATCTTTTTCGGATATGGCCTCAAAGGCAGCCGAATTTTATGCATACGGTTCATTAAGTGACTGGGATTTAGGCGGCGAAATTGTGAAAGAAGAAGGCAGAGCCCTTCGTTATCTGGATCAGCCGAGCAAAGACTGTTATGGCAAAACGCCAGGAAATTATTGTTCAATCGATAAAGCGAGTCAGTATCATGCCGGTCTGGATGTGCATCATAGCAGCGGCGTTTATAACCGGCTGTTTTACCTCATCAGCACCGCCAAAGGCTGGGATGTCAAGAAAGCATTTGACGTGATGGTGAATGCTAATCAGCATTACTGGACACCCACGACAACCTTTAACCAGGGTGCTTGTGGTGTTTTGCTTGCCGCTAAAAGCTTGGGCTATGATTCATCCGCCATTTTGCAGGCACTTGAACTTGTTGAGATTAATGCAAGTCAGTGCTAGCGATGACTAGGGCCCATGCATTAAAAATCCGGCTTAGCAGGCCTTCCCCCTCGGGGGGGGGTGGCGAAGCCGGATGGGGGAGATCAAAACAATGATGCCAGATGTCACTTAACACAGCATTTGACCTTGTCTGAAAATTCCCTAGAATAGCTATCTACACCAGCGGGTGTAGTTCAATGGTAGAATGGGAGCTTCCCAAGCTCTTGGTGTGGGTTCGATTCCCATCACCCGCTTTCATATTTTTCAAACAGGATAAAGCAAATGACAGGGTATTTTAGTCGGTGGTGTGTTGGTTTGTTAGTGATGAGTCTCGCGCCATTCAGTGTGTTGGCGGGGCAAGATAAGTCTGTCAATGACTCGGCGGTTAAGGTGAAGTGGGGTTATAAAGGTGATATTGTGCCAGAGCGCTGGGGGAAACTCACACCAGCTTTTGCTTTATGCGCGACAGGAAAAATGCAATCACCCATTGATATCACTCAAAAAATTCAAATCGTTCCACATGGACTGAGTTGGCAGTATCAGTCTGCACCCATGATCATCATGGATAATGGCGATACGCCGCTTAACCTTGACGGGCATCAAATGATCATTAATGAAGGTCATGGTGTGCAGTTAAATTTCAAGGATAGCCCGCCGCGGGAAATGATCACCTTTTTAGGCAATCCTTATCGGCTCGTGGAATTTCATTTTCACTCGCCAAGCGAAAATCGTTGGCATGGCCAATCTTTTCCGATGGAAATGCATTTTGTCCATCAGGGCAAAGCGGGAAAAGTAGCCGTCATCGGTGTATTTGTCAAAGCGGGCGAAGCTAATCCGGCGATTCAACAAATCGTGGAAAATTTGCCTAAAGTGGAAGGGCGGCCCTTTACCATTAAAGGTAAACGAATTAATCCCGCGGATTTAATGCCGCATGGAAAGGCTTATTACCATTTTAAGGGATCGCTGACCACGCCGCCTTGTTCAGAGGGGTTGCAGTGGGTGGTGATGGCAGATGCCATCACAGCGTCACCGGCACAAATTGCCTTGTTGCGAAAGGCGATGGGTGGCGATAATGCGCGTGCGGTGCAACCGTTAAATCATCGACAAATTTCATTTTCAGCGGAAGAGAACTAAGGAATTCAAATGATGAGAGTCTTACGTATCATGTTGTCCGTGATTGGCTTGATTGTGGTGGTGGGCGTGGTTGCTATAGGCAGCTTGATGTTCTTTATGGATCCCAACAAGATGAAACCGGCGCTGGCCAAAGAAGTGATGACGCGCACGGGTTATCAATTGGCCATTGAAGGTGATTTAAAGTGGGCATTTTATCCCCGCTTTGGTATCCAGTTAAAACGAATGACCTTGTCCACGCCGAATCAGGCAATGCCGTTTGCCGATTTGCAAAATGTTTCGGTTGCCATGGGGTTATGGCAGTTTTTACAAGGCAATCACGCATGGCAAGGTGAAGTTTATATTGCCAAGGCGCGTCTCGTTAACCT
The DNA here is from genome assembly GCA_001801665.1 of Gammaproteobacteria bacterium RIFCSPHIGHO2_12_FULL_45_12. Lineage (GTDB taxonomy): Bacteria > Pseudomonadota > Gammaproteobacteria > DSM-16500 > DSM-16500 > Aquicella. Next base: position 2,036 of record MGYH01000029.1, read on the forward strand.
GAAAGCGCAGGATGCACACGTTGGACTGCACTGGAATAAGAACTTATTAACGTTGCAGCCGATTACCGCCAATTTATATGACGGTTCGCTTGAGGGATTTGCTCATGGTAGTCAACTGTCAGCCACGCCGCACTGGGATTGGGTGGTGCAATTTAACCATATTCAATTGAAACCTTTGTTGCAAGCGGTGAGCGGTGAGGCAAACCAGTTAAATGTCTCGGGCGTGGCGCAGGTGAAATTTAATGCGTCCACAGAGGGGAGTGAGCGCGAACAACTCTTAAATAACCTGAATGGAACCAGCAGCTTTTCGGTTGTCAATGGTTCTGTAGAAGGGGTGGATCTGGATTATCTGATACAAAGCGCGAATGCCTTGATGGGCAAGCAGCCAGCACCGGCGCAAACGAGGCGTCATGTCACGGCGTTTGATCGTCTTTCAGGTGCCTGGTTAATCAAGGATGGCATGGCTCGTTCTTATAATTTGACGCTGTCTACACCGATCCTCGTGACAAAAGGCGGAGCAGATGTCAATTTGCTCAATGAAGCACTTGATTCAAAATTACAAATTTTTCCACAGAAAGGGGCAACCTTGTCGTGGATGGTGCCGGTGCAAGTCACCGGAAGTTTGATGCGTCCCGAGGTGCAATTAGACATGTCTCTACTCAATAAAATGATCTCACGTCAGGACATTGAAAAAATTAAAGAGAAAGTGCGCGCCAAAATTAAAGAGCAAATTCCAGGAAAGAGCGGCGAATTGTTGCAGCAATTTTTAGGGTAGTGATCCATGCGTGTTATCTCTGCCAATTTAAATGGTATTCGTTCGGCTGCGAGAAAGGGTTTTTTTGAGTGGCTATCGAAACAAAACGCGGATGTGATTTGCGTCCAGGAGTTGAAAGCACAGGAGCCGGAATTGCAAGACCCATCGTTACGTCTTGCCGGTTATGAGGCGCACTTTCACTTTGCAGTGAAAAAAGGATATAGCGGCGTGGGGATTTACTCACGTCATGTGCCCAAACAAGTCGTCACCGGATTGGGCTTTGAAGCGGCCGATACGGAAGGGCGTTATGTCGCCATTGATTTGGGCGGTTTATGGGTTGCGTCCATTTATTTGCCGTCAGGCACGGCAGGTGATCATCGGCAAGTGGTGAAATTTGATTTTCTTGACCGTTATGAGTGTCACTTGCAAGCATTACAAGCGACCCACAAGGAAGCCATTATCTGCGGCGATCTGAACATAGCGCACAAAAATATTGACTTAAAAAATTGGCGTGCAAATCAACAGCATTCCGGCTTTTTACCAAGAGAGCGTGCCTGGCTTGATAAATTATTCGGCGAAATGAAGTTTGTGGATGCGTTTCGTGTTGTTAATGCTGCGCCGGATCAATATACCTGGTGGTCTAATCGCGGTCGTGCCCGTGAAAAGAATGTAGGATGGCGGATTGATTATCAAGTCGTGACGCCTGCGCTGAAATCGGCCATTCAATCCGCTTTTATTTATACCGGACAACAGTTTTCTGATCATGCACCATTGGTCATGGATTATGATATTATCATTTAAAATGAAATGATTAGCCTGATGTTAAGGATATGTTAAGTCTGCCCCTGTAGACTTAACTTAAGGGTTCTGAAAAGGTGGTGTCACGATGGATAACATGGATTTGTCTAAAGAAGCGATTACCGTGCAAGGGCCGGAGGGTCTGGGAAAAGCCCTTGAACTTTTATTTCAGCAGTGCCAGCAAGATGCGGCCTTCAAAGCGCAATCCCACTATTTTCTCTATCAGTTGAAAGACCAGCAATCCATAATAAAAATTGATATGCGTGAGCAGCCGTTTCTATTTTGGTACGCTGATTTACAAGGGCGAGCGGCCACTTCAGCCGTATGTGATATCATCGCCCGGTTTTTGTGGGACAAGGACAAGGGGGGAGAAGCTGCTCGATATTTAAAGTCATTAGCCTTGTCTCAAGTGCCTGAAACGGATGCGGGCTATGCGTCATGGCGAGCCACTGTTTTTACGCAGTTGATGGTGGATTTATATCAGCAACGTCGGAAGCAGTTAATCGAGGCGTCTCAGTCGGGGGAAGTTGTGCCGCCGGTGACAAAGCAAACGATTTATGATGCATTAGCGCATCTAGAGCGGAACCAAGCCTCGACGTCCTCTGAAAAATCAGCAACAATCCGTTCATTTGGTATATTTAGGCAACCGGGTGTGCCTGAGACAGCGACACTAAAAAGTTCAAACAACAAACCTACCCAGTAGCCAGCATTAATTTTTAACGCACCTATAGTAGGTAACCTGGCCTGGGTTGCAATTATCCAGAGGAGCGTTTTTTGCGACGAAGGATCTCGTGGTTTTTAGGAGATTCTTCGCTTCGCTCAGAATGACGGGCTTCGATCAGAATGACGGCGCTTCGATCAGAATGACGGCTCATTTTTGTCACCTAAGCCAGGTTACCTACTATACCTCCGTACATGACATCAATCCTGTCATGCCCCCCTGTGCGCACTGCTGTCCGGGGAAATATCCTCTTGATTGAACACCCTGATTATTTCCCAAAACGCTTTGACGAGGGGTTCGGGCCAGAATCGGGTTTGAGGGCATCATATTGGCGGCTTAAAAAAGTTAAAATTTCTGCGTTTTGCAGCGAACGTGCCAAGGCTTCATCGTGATCAAGGGGTGCTGCATGGGGAGGAGCTTCTGACGAAAGTAACAAGTCGATTTGAAGTTTGGCAACGTCATGCTTGGAGGATGGGTGGGAAAAAAGAGGGGCCAGTGTTTCACGTGTTAATGATAACTGTTTTTGTGCGGTTTTAACCATCTGTGTGCTCGCTTGCGCTGTCTGTTGGATGGTTTGGCTGAGAGTGGTTTTTGGGTTGTTTGCTTGTTCTTCCATTAAAAGCAAGGTAATTTTTTCAATGGCCAGGCCAGCGTCTTGCAAGGCTTGTTTGGCGGTGGCGGGTGTTTCATTTAATCGGGCAGATAGCCGCGCTGATAAAGCATCAAGAGACGGGAGGGAGGCGATTGATTCAAATGGCTGGTCGGCCTGAGGCAAGCGGCTGAGCCCGTCAGTTTGGGCTGTCGGGATCAAGACATTCCAGTGGTTTTCACGGTGCAGGAGAGCAATCTTGCTTTGGTCGCTAGGCACATGTGGCTGCGTGGTGATGGGGGGCCTGTTTTCCGAGTAAATACTTAAGTGAATATGGAGTGATTCCGCTAGCGGCATTAACACATCCTCACCCGCCGAGATGCCATCTTCCTTCCACGCTTCCGCCTCCTGGTTTCTTGCAGTGATATCGGTTAGAAGGGGGTCAGGTGTCTTCTGGTAAGCCTCAATGGCCATGGCACGCAAGGCAGGTGCTAGCCCAACATGGAGCGCGGCAATGGCTTCGCGAGTGGTCTGTTGCTTCACATAGGCAATAAAGGCTTCTTTTGTCGGGGGGGAAGAAAATGTATCAATAAACGCTTCCAAGGGCTTAACAAGATCACGGTAAGCATTCCCCTTTAAGGGGGAGACATCGCCTTGGTAGAGAGCAACACGCGCGTTTAAGATGGGTAGATTAATCTGCTGACAAAGGGCTTCAAAGTTTTCATCAGATAAGTCACATTGATCACGCTGGATGAGGTCAATCAGGCCCAAGGCAAAGGCGTTAAACGCACAATTTCCATCACCAATGGCCGAAATTTCCGTCAATGGGTCTTTATTTTCCGATGCCATGACTCGGCCACGCATGACGTTAACGGTGTTTTTTAAGTCAACCATGCCGCACCCCTCAGAGGGAAAAATGCCTTAAATAGGATTAAAGGATAGCATAGAAACATTAAAACAACCTTAATTTAAGCCTTCTGCCTGTTTGAGGAACTTGACGGGGAAGGGTGATGGCGCGTCATGCGCGGTGTGGGCGTTCACGGGATCGGTTGGCCAAGGCGACAGTACTCCTTAGTCAAAAGAGAGGGTTGTGACTTGTAAACGAAGCAAAAGCCCTTATATTAAAATAAATGAGTTTAATGGGAGAGAGGACATTGGCTGAAATGCATGGGACAACCATTGTGTCAGTACGTCGCAATGGGGTTGTGGTGGTTGGCGGAGATGGTCAAGTTTCCATGGGGCCTACCATCATGAAAGGGAATGCGCGTAAAGTGCGGCGTTTATATAACAATCAGATTTTGGTGGGGTTTGCAGGCGGTACGGCCGATGCTTTCACGTTGTTTGAGCGGTTTGAATCCAAACTGGAAACGCATCAGGGCAATTTAGTGCGTGCTGCCGTTGAGTTGGCAAAAGATTGGCGCACTGATCGAATGTTGCGGCGACTGGAAGCCATGCTCGTGGTCGCGGATGCAAAGGCTTCTTTACTCATCTCAGGCAATGGGGATGTCATTGAGCCAGAAAATAGCTTGATCGCGATAGGCTCAGGTGGTCCTTATGCCAAGTCGGCCGCACAGGCATTGCTTGAGAATACCGAATTGGACGCGCGCACCATCACAGAAAAAGCGTTGACCATTGCGGCGTCCATTTGTGTCTATACCAATACGAATTTCACCATGGAAACATTAGATTCATGATAATCAATAAAATGAGTGAGCATCCTATGTCAATTACAATTCCCCATGCACCAACCACCCCAAGCGAAATTGTGGGCGAGCTTGATAAACACATTATTGGTCAGGCCGAGGCAAAGCGCGCGGTGGCGGTGGCGCTTAGAAATCGTTGGCGTCGCAGGCAGTTGGCGCCACCGTTGCGCGATGAAATCATGCCTAAAAACATTTTAATGATTGGGCCAACGGGTGTGGGTAAAACGGAAATTGCAAGACGTCTGGCCAAACTGGCTGATGCGCCCTTTGTCAAGGTGGAGGCGACAAAGTTTACAGAGGTGGGCTATGTTGGGCGTGATGTGGAGTCCATTATTCGTGACTTGGTTGATATGGCCATTAAAATGATGCGCAGCAAAGCCATTGCCGAAGTACGTTCACGCGCTGAAGAAGCAGCGGAAGAGCGCATTTTAAATAGTTTATTGCCAACGCCGCGTACCCCTTTTGCGGGTGACCCCAATGAAGTGCCATCAGGCGACGCGAGCACTCGCGAGGTGTTTCGGCAAAAACTGCGGGAAGGATTGCTGGATGATAAGGAAATTGAGCTTGAATTATCAGTAGCAGGCATAGGTGTTGAAATTATGTCGCCGCCTGGCATGGAAGAAATGACTAGCCAGCTGCAAAGCATGTTCCAGCACATGGGGTCAGAGCGAAAAAGAAATAGGACATTAACCATTTCAGAAGCTAAAAAAGTCTTGCGCGAAGAAGAGGCGGCGAAATTAATTGATGATGATGAGATTAAAGCGAGTGCGATTGAGAGCGTCGAGCAAAATGGCATTGTGTTCGTGGATGAAATTGATAAAATTGCCAGACGTTCTGAATTTGCGGGTGCTGATGTGTCGCGTGAAGGGGTACAGCGTGATTTGCTGCCCTTGATCGAAGGGTCAACCGTTTCCACGAAATTTGGCATGGTGCGCACGGATCATATTTTGTTTATCGCATCAGGTGCATTCCATTATGCGAAACCCTCGGACCTGATTCCTGAATTGCAGGGACGTTTGCCCATTCGTGTCCAGTTGAAATCATTGGTGACGGATGATTTTGTGCGAATTTTAACGGAGCCTGAGGCCGCGCTAACCGAGCAATATACCGCTTTGCTGGGCACGGAAGGGGTGACCATTCACTTCCTAGCAGATGGGGTGCGCCGCATTGCCGAGATTGCCTGGACTGTCAACGAGCGGGTGGAAAATATTGGCGCACGGCGTTTGCATACAGTGTTGGAACGGTTGCTGGAAGATGTCTCTTATGCCGCATCGGATATGCCAAGTCAGGAAATTAACATTGATGCGGCCTATGTGGATCATCGCTTGCAAGATTTGGTAAAAGATGAAGACTTATCGGATTATATACTTTAAATTTAACTGAATGTGAATACGTGAGGACAAGGTGACATGGAGCAAGCATCAGGCAAGCAGGCGGCTGCGCTCGCGGCGTTGGGTTTTATTGAGCAGGATATGGTGATTGGTGTTGGCAGTGGTTCAACCGTGGATTTTTTCATTGCGGCACTGAAAAATGTGAAAGGAAAGCTAGATGGCGCGGTGGCCAGTTCCATCGCTACGGCCAATAAACTGAAAGCATTGTCCATTCCAGTGCTTGATATGAATTCAGTGAGCGACATCCCCCTTTATGTGGATGGTGCGGATGAAATTAATGCCGCAAAACAAATGATCAAAGGCGGCGGCGGCGCATTAACACGCGAGAAAATCATTGCCACGATTGCCCAAAAATTTATTTGCATTGTCGATGCGAGCAAACAAGTCGATTTGCTGGGTGACTTTCCCGTGGCCATTGAAGTTATTCCCATGGCGCGTAGCTATGTTGCAAGAGAGCTCGTCAAGCTGGGCGGTGATCCTGTTTATCGCGAAGGTTTTGTGACGGATAATGGTAATGTCATTTTAGATGTATTCAATCTCAAGTTGCTTGATCCAGGCACCATGGAAGAGCGCATCAAGTGCATGGTGGGCGTGGTCGAGAGCGGCATTTTTGCAAGGCGCACCGCAGATGTCGTCCTGTTGGGGACGGCAATGGGTGTGGAAAAAGTTTAAGTGTGTCTCAAAGCAGCGGATAATAAATGAGTTGTACCGCATTGCCATCCGGGTCAGCACAATAGAAACTCCTGGTGCCGTCCCGGTGATTTTTTGGCGCGGCCAGAATGGCGATATCATGTTCTTTCAGGTAAGTATGCCACTCATCCACTTGCTCAGGTGCCGTGAGAAAAAAGCCAATATGATCGAGACGCTTTTGCTGGTCGGTGTCAAAGTCACGGGGCGCGCGATGCAAGGCGAGATTGTCTGAGCCGGAGGTGAGATAGTAATTGTCGGCATCCGGTTGCCAGATGATGCGCATTCCCAATAATGCCGTATAAAAATGGACGCATTCTGTCAGATTTTTTATATATAATGCGACATGATGCAGGCCAGCGGTGGGGGTTGGTTTTGGCATGTGAAATACCCCTTTATTTGAGGTTAGCTAATTGCGCGCGCATGCTTGAGATGACAGCGGCGTAGTCGGGTTGGTTGAAAATGGCGGATCCAGCAATAAACATATTGGCGCCTGCCCGGGCGATATCCGCGATATTATCCACTTTAACACCACCATCCACTGCGAGCAGCACGTTGTGCGGAAGGCTGCCCAAGCGTTTTTTGAGTTGTCTGATTTTATCGAGCGCAGCAGGAATAAAAGATTGGCCGCCAAACCCTGGGTTGACCGACATGATTAGCACAAGGTCAAGCTTGTCAAAGACATAGTCGAGGCAGTCAAGCCCGGTCGCAGGATTAAGAGCGAGCCCTGCTTTGCATCCCCGCTCACGAATGAGCGTTAAGCTGCGATCAATGTGTTGGGAGGCTTCTGGGTGAAACGTGATGTAACTGGCACCGGCGTTGGCGAAATCCATGATGAGCGGGTCAACGGGGGCCGCCATCAGATGGACATCAATGGGTGCGGTAATGCCATGCTTGCGCAAGGCCTCGCAAATGAGTGGGCCGACCGTCAGGTTGGGCACATAGTGATTGTCCATGACATCAAGGTGCAGCATATCGGCGCCTGCCTTGAGAACATTCTCTGCCTCCTCGCCCAATGCGGCAAAGTTGGCGGCAAGCAATGAGGGTGCAATGACATACTGGGTCATATCGATTCTCCACTAATCCCTCATCTTAACGTGAAACCCTGCCGCTTTCCATTGCCCATGCGCTGTGTCCCCTATCGGTTTTATTTTACTTGCCGGAACTTGCGCTGGCGTCAACGTTATACGCTAGACCCGGTAGCAGGTTGGCTAGGGCCTGGCGTTATTTTTTAGCCTTAAATTGTTTTACGTTCTGCGCCTTCCAAAGCAGTCTTGGATGCAAACTAATTTTTTTCTGTAAATCAGTATCAGATGCAATCAATGAAGGTTCTATTTCTCCTTCATCTAACAAGCGATCAAGGAAGATTTTTTCATTCTCGGTAAATGGCAATAAATGTGATAGCATCTCTTGGCACTCAGCAACAAGCCGCTCCGCAAAGAAAGTATTCTGTAAATCAATGGCACTACCTTAAGGAATCGCGTGTGATAAATACTCATTCCTAATAGGTGTCATCCCGTAATTTAGCGCGTTTTTTGCGCTCAATGTACGGGACCCATTTTTAAACCAACTCAGAAGTACATTTATTTATGCAGCTTAGCTGAATGGATCCCGTACATTTTTTAATAAAATGCATGAAAAAATTACGGGGAGACAAAAAATGAATACGTCATTACCTTAAGGTAGTGCCATTGATCTTCAAACAATGGCAAGCAAAGGGTATAATCCGTTAATTGCAATCCAAATGGCTCTCACTGGAAAATTTGTTTAAATGGTACCCCTAAGGGAGCGAGTAGTTACAAATAAAACAGATTAAGCGCCGTACCGCCTTTTAATGCTAATCGCCGTTTTAAAAAAGTATTATCAAACAACTCATTTAATAACTCGATTAATCGAATCACCTTTTCTAACATCTCGGCACGGAAGCCCGCTGTCTTTGCAGTATCTTTCAAATCTTCTTGACGCAAATTCATTATTATTCCTTCCAGGTTTGTTCAATAATTTCTATAGGTATGATTAAATTCCAACGAGAATTAAATTTACTGGATGACTTTTGCTGTTTATCAACATAATGCGGCTGTTTGGGGCGGCGCGTTTCTAATTTCACAAGGTGGGATTCTTTGACACGTAATTCCTTTTGATGCTGCTCAAGGTAAAAGCCAACCAAGGCTATTGTCGTCACGTTATCAAGCAACAAAGCATACTCTATCACCTTGTCTAAATCAAAATATTCTACTGCTTCTAATGAGCGCCAAACTTCTTCCCACCCCCCACTTAAATCTGGTCGATCAAGCATGTCAACTAAGGTTCGCTCAAACCCTGTTACATGTAACTGGCAGCCTCGATGTAAAATCGTTTTCACACCAAAGACTTCCTGATTTTTTTTTCGCAATGCCATTGGAAATAATACCAGGCGAAATACATCCTCACGGAAATGAATGTCCGCAGACCGAGAGTGGGTTAATACACAAAATTGATAAGTAACAGAGTAACTCTTGCCATAGAAAGCCAAGGCACTGTGGTAGCCAATCACAGCGTCATCAACTAACTTGGCAGCGATAAGATAGGGGTCAACTGAATAAGATTCTGGTAAAGCCCCTTGTGGCACTACTGCAAATAACCCTCTGCGGACTCGCAGCAAATTTCCGGCCTTAACATGATAAGATAATAGTGCCTCCTGTGTTCTCTCACCAGCATGTTCCTCCTTCTCCAAGAATTGGGCATATTCATGGCTAGTAAATACAGGGTACTTGCTGAAGAAATTCCATGGCTTCATAGTTGGCTCACTTGATAAAACTACACGAAGTACATGGCCATACTATGGGTTTTATGCATTTCTGTCAAGCAAATAGATGGCGATAAATTATAAAGCAATCACATCTCGATAAAATTAGGTAATTTATTCAAACTGCTAGCCATCAATGCCCATCAATAACTGACATTCCCACTTTAAATTGTACATTTTAATCAAATCTGATTTTTTTTTATAATTTAATCATTCGCAAAAAGATCGTGGAAATGTCGGATCATAAAAAGGCTATTGATCCAGCCCATCAAGGGTGAGACTTGAATAATGAACGGGCTTTGGGTAAGGTAATCGCATATTATTTTCCTAAATCAGTCGGTTTTTGGGGTTCTACGCAACCCCGCCCCGAAAACGTTAGCCTAGTCGACGCACTGGAAACAACCGTGAAATTTGCCATCTATCGTGACCGCCTTGAAGTGGCCGCCATTTTTTTTAGCAGTTTGTTCTTTTTTCTTTGGGGACTTCGTTCTCAGGAAATCATTGGCTTTGAGTCGCGGTTTTATCTATTTGCATTAGAAATGTGGCGTCACGGTGTCAGCTGGTTTCCCACCACTTATTCCAGGCCCTATCCTGATTATCCCGCCACTTCCATCTGGCTTATTTACCTCAGTGCCCGTTTGTTGGGTGGCCTGAACAAATTAACCGCCGTTTTGCCCAGTGCAACGGCCGCTTCCCTGACGGTTTGCGTGACTTATTGTTTGGGCAGGCTCCATAGCAGGCGCTTTGGTCTGTCGGCCGTTTTGTTCTTATTCCTGACCGTCACTTTCATCAAATATGCGCGCACCATTTCGCTTGATATGTATCCCACCCTGATCACGCTGAGTTGTTTTTATTTGATTTATTCAGCCGATCAACGACAGCAGCACAAGCGTCTTGTTTGGCTTTATCCGCTTTTATGGCTAGGCTTTCTTTTCCGTGGTCCCATTGGCTTGGTGATTCCAACGGGCGTGGTCTGTTTTTATTATTTATTACATCGACAGTGGAAGCGTTTTTGGGTGACGGGGGTGACGGCTTTGTTGCTGCTGATTGTAAGCACTGCCTTGTTGCTGCTGCTCGCTCACCAGGTTGGCGGTGCTGTTTTCATGCAAGATGTATTGCGCATGGAAGTGCTTGGCCGGATCGATAATCGCTATTTGCCCTTGTATTTTTACTTTACCGACAGTGTGAGCGGCTATGCGTTAAGTTTTCCGTGCGCGGTTTTGGTGGTGTTTGGTCTGGTGTTTGCCTGGTTAAGCCGCAAGCCCGTGCCGCAATCGGCGGGTTTGAAAAGTTTGCTGGTTTGGGTGTTGGTGGTGATGGTAGGCATGAGTTTGCCCGGAGATAAAAAACTACGCTATATTTTGCCAATGATACCCGCCGTTGCATTATTGGCGGCTTCATTGGTCGCGTTGCCGTTTTCGCAACCTTATTTTCATTTTTTACGCCGCGGGTGGTTGCGTTTATGCCTTTACTTGCCAGCCATGTTGTTGCTCGCGGTTGCGGCGGTCTTTTTTTATCTGAAAGCAAGGTCAGTGACGCTGGCAATTCAGTTTAGTGTCCTGTTCGTGAGTCTCACGCTATTGCAGCTTGTCAATGGCTGGCTGGTATATCGGGCGGTATTAACGCAGCGTGTGAATGAGGTGGCCGTGATGTCGGTGGCCGCGCTTAGTTTGATGCTGGCTTATCTGATGGCGGCTGAGCCGGTGGCACTTTATGTGGATCGCGCACGCCATTTGGTCAGGGCAATGGAGACGGTGCGTTTGGAGTGGGGCGCGCAACTGGTTTTTTATCGTCTGCCGCCCGATGGTTTGCCGATCAAATATTTAATGAATATGCCCAAGGAAGCCCCCGCCTTCTTTATTGAGACACCTGCCGCCTTGGCCGCCTTTTCAGCACCCGCCCTTTTTGTCACCAGTGGTAAGGCATTTGCTGAGTTGCCCGCTCCGCTCGTCTCTCATTATCGCATCATGGCAAGTGATTACATGGGGCACACACGCGTGGTGATCTTTACAACGCGTTAAGACGGGCATGCCCCCTGAAAGAGTGTGTGAATTAGGTCGTCACTTCAACCATTTCAAACTCATCCTTTGTGGCGCCACATTCAGGGCATTGCCAAGCAGGGGGAACGTCATCCCAGCGGGTGCCAGGGGCAATGCCATCTTCTGGCCAGCCTTTGGCTTCGTCATAAATATAGCCACAGAGTAAACACATATATCGTTTGTATGTCATTTGACGTCTCTTTTGAGGGTGAATTAAGCGTTAGCACGCAAAATGTTAGGTTAATTTCGTGTAAAATCTTGTGTAAATGGATACATTTTTATTAGAGACATCATTATAATGCCAACTTGCCAATTACTAAACCTTATTATTTGATTTGTTACTTGCAGCGAGGATCGTGATGCAATCCAGAGAATTATTTGAACAGGCGCAACGTTATATACCGGGCGGTGTCAACTCGCCCGTGAGAGCTTTTCGTGGGGTGGGGGGTGAGCCTTTATTCATCAAGCGCGGTCACGGTCCTTACATTGTCGATGTGGACAATCAGGAATATGTGGATTATGTCTGTTCCTGGGGCCCACTGGTGGTCGGTCATGCGCATCCTGTGGTGATTCAAAAAGTGACGGATGCGTTGCAAAACGGGTTGAGCTTTGGTGCGCCTACGGCGGTGGAAGTTCAAATGGCGCGCCGCGTTGGTGAGTTGATGCCATCCATTGAGAAAGTACGGTTTGTCAGTTCAGGCACCGAGGCGGCAATGAGCGCCATACGCGTGGCGCGCGGTTACACGGGGCGCAATAAAATCATTAAATTTGCGGGTTGTTATCACGGGCATGCCGATGGTTTGTTAGTCTCGGCGGGCTCAGGGGCAATGACATTAGGTGTGCCCAATTCAGCCGGTGTGCCAAAGAGCGTGGCAGAGCATACGCTGATCGCTCGTTATAATTGTCTGGAGGAAGTCACACGCTTGTTTGAGCGGCATGGCAAGGACATGGCGGCAGTCATTGTGGAACCGGTGGCGGGTAATATGAATTTAATTTTGCCTGTGCCGGGTTTTTTACAGGGGTTGCGTGATTTGTGCGACCACTATGGCAGTGTGTTGATTTTTGATGAGGTGATCACGGGTTTTCGGGTGGCGCTCGGCGGCGCGCAAGCGCATTTTGGTGTGAAGCCTGACTTGACTGTGCTGGGTAAAATCGTGGGGGGTGGTTTTCCGGCGGCTGCATTTGGCGGTCGCGAAGACATCATGTCTACCAT
>MGYH01000029.1:14743-31401 GCA_001801665.1 Gammaproteobacteria bacterium RIFCSPHIGHO2_12_FULL_45_12
GGTACCTTGTCAGGCAATCCGCTTGCCATGACGGCGGGGTTGGCCACTTTGGATTTAATTGCCGCGCCGAATTTTTATCAGACTTTGCAAGTGAGCGGTCAACAGTTAGTGCAAGGTTTAAGTCAGCGAGCACAAGCAGCGAATATTCCGTTTTATGCCGCCTCACTGGGCGGCATGTTTGGTTTATACTTTACAAAAGCAAACAAAATAAGCACTGAAGAGGACGTGAAGGCCTGCAACCTGCGGGCCTTCCAGCAATTCTTTCATGCCATGTTACGGGAGCATATTTATTTGGCACCATCTGCGTTTGAGATTGGCTTTATATCGTCCCAGCACACACAGCTTGAAATTGATAAAACCTTGCAAGCTGCCGAAAAAGTGTTTGCGAGGGAGCTTGCCTAGTATAGTAGGTAACCTAGCTTAGGTTACAATTGTCATCCTGAGGAGCGTTTTTTGCGACGAAGGATCTCGTGTTTTTAGGAGATTCTTCGCTTTGCTCAGAATGACAGCTCATTTTTGTAACCTAAGCCAGGTTACCTGCTATACATTTCGAGACGCGCGCAGCACCCCTCAGGGCGAATGCTTGGAAATTTTTGTCATGTACACGGATGTCAAGGCGTTAATAATTTCTTAAGTAAGCGATGTTATGTTGATAAGATGTGTGACAGTAGATGGATCAGATTAACGATTAACAGGACAAGGTGATCAGTGCACGGACTCTTTCAGCGGAAAAAACAAGCCTTGACGGATAGGGCAAAAAAAATCACGCAGCAAATCGCTCAACATGACCCAAGAGAGCATCCGCTTTATGTCAAGCTTACTTCACCTGATGCAAAGAGAAGGGCTTTTGGCCTACTGGAAGAAGCGAGTGACGGCGCGGCGGTTTGGCTGAATTTAAGTAGATTACATTCCTTGGCACCGCCAAAACAAACGTTCAATATTTTGACGCGTGGTTTTTGTAGCAGCGCGGTTTACATGGGTTATGTGTTACTGGGCGAGGGGCTGAAACAGTTGATACGCGGGCTTCCTTATCTCTCTGCCGCGCGGCTGGATGAGGTGCTTGAGGCCATCATTGATTTGTATGTGATGAATCAATCTTTACGTTATATCTGGGTGGATGGCGCGGCTTATGGCATGACGCTTTATCATGTGACTGGCCGGGAAAAGCCAGTCAATGAACACATGCAGGGTTGTGACTGTCGAGGAAATAAAACGGCAGGGGCAGGCATTGTCAGCACCATTTATTATCAGGTCAATCTTGGCGTGTTAGCCATGTTGTCGAGTGCGTTTGGTTTGTTATTTAATACGCAAACCGGCAGACGCTTGCCATTGATGATGTCAAAGAGCGTGGGTGCCGCGTTATTTGTCTCGCGTGCGCTGGTGTATGGACGTGGGTTGCTGGAATATCCTTTGGCGGATGCCGGTATATGTCTGGAGCATCAACAAGAGACTTTAAATAAAAATTATTCGTTTTCCCTCGGATTGGGGCTGTCGTTTTTGGGGTTGGTCTGGTTCATGGAGACGGTCATGCGGCAGCTGACGCGCTCTTCCAGCTCATTATTATATGATGCCATTTTTGCGTTCATGTTTCAGTATTTCATTGTGATGGTGATGTTAATTAACAAGCCATTGCCTGGGAAATTCAAAGGGCCTGATGTGTTTGCGCCAACGCGTGCGGTGGTGGATAAGGGACTGGAAGTTGGGCTTCATGCTGTTTTATTACGTTTGGCACGTCCGGAATATCGAACGGGGTGGCGTGAAAGGATTGATTTTGTGACGACACTTCCGCCCGTGCGCTGGTTGGGAAGCGTTTTCTTGCGTGATGATTTAAATAGCTTGTCGAAAATTGTCAGGCGGCCAGCGGTGAGCGTGGTGTTTGAATTGCATGCTAAGAAAATTCAAGCCATTCTGGAATGGGTGAAATGGGTGCAGGAATTAAAATATGTGGACTTTGCACAGTCTGTTTTATACTGGTTACCCTATGCTTTTGTTTCAGAAAAGGTGCGAAATCAGTTGAAGCTGGTTTTAAATGCGAATACCAAGCGATTGGTGAAAAGCGCGAATGATTTTATGATTGAAGAACTGGCCTGGTTGGAGGTGACGCAGCTTGAGGCCAGTCAGCAAAAAATTATTCGCGAATTTGTGGAGGGTTTTATTGAGCGTGAGCCAGAAACGGTGGACCCTGATCTGGTGCAGACCGTGCAGCAGTTTGAGTCTGAGGCCTTGCATCTGGATGACTTCTCTTTGTCTTTGGAAAAAGCGAATGGGGGTCTTTGTGAGGGTACGGGTGCCATGCCGTCCAAAGAGAGTCCCGTGCCGGTTTCTGAGGCAGCTTTTCTAAAGGAGATGGATGCCATCTTAACTGGCTCTGAGCTAAAGCCGCCATCACCTGAGAAGCCGAGGCGCGTCTCTCTTTATCAGTATCGGGAGCCTGCTCCACGCGTGCGCTTGTCCGGTAACTTGTTTGAGGTAAAGGAAGATTATGACGGGCACGGTGACGGTGCCAAACGTTCGGCATTCAAGCCGCGGTGAAGGGCTGGACGACGACCAAGATCACAATCAGGGCAAGCAGTACAACCGGTATTTCATTTAAAATGCGATAAAATACATGACCATGCCGGTTTTGATCGCGTTTAAAAGCAAAAAGCTGTTTGCCAAGATAGAGATGATACAGGACGAGTAGCAAGACGAGGGAAAGCTTCATGTGCATCCAAGGGGCTAAGAGATAGCCTGCGGGGTTGAAGCTAATCAGCCAGCCGCCAAGCAGCAGGGTGAATAGCGCGCCTGGTGTGGCAATGCCAAAATAGAGTTTGCGCTCCATGATTTTAAAGCGTTCAATGCCTTGATTGTCCGTGGCCAGGGTGTGGTAGACAAAAAGACGTGGTAAGTAGAAAAGGCCAGCGAGCCAGGTGACCATGAAGATAATGTGAAAAGCTTTAACCCAAAGCATAGCGTTTCCTTGTGAGAGATCAGGTAGCAACTTGTGGGCGGAGTATATAGCTCACTGACATGAAAGTCGATGCCGCTCTCCCTCTCGCAATAAGACGCATCGTAATGGGACAAAAAGCATTTTTTTGTTACAATGAAAGCTAATTAAGCGAGGTTTCTCATGTCTCAGCCCATTACGATGACTGAAAAAGCGGCGAGCAAAGTGCTTGAACTGATCCGCGAAGAAGGAAATTTGAATTTAAAATTAAGGGCTTATGTGACGGGCGGCGGTTGCTCGGGTTTTCAGTATGGCTTCACTTTTGATGAAGCGTGCGAGCCTGACGATACGACGGTCACAAGCGTGCTTGAGGCGGGTGCGGCAACCGTGCAACTGCTGGTTGACCCCTTAAGCTTGCAATACCTGAGGGGTGCGGAAATTGATTACAAGGAAGATATTGAAGGCGAACAATTTATCATCCGTAACCCGAATGCCAAAACGACTTGTGGCTGTGGGTCTTCGTTTTCTTCTTGAGAGGGGTGTGGTAACTTAACCAGCATTATTAGGTGATATTCATCAAGTGTGCTGGAACTCACATGACATCACAAGCTAAGCGCGTTAACGCTAAACCTTCTTTGAAAATTGGCATTGTGGGCGGCGGATTTTCCGGTGTCGCCTTGGCAGCCACACTGTGTCGTCTGGCTGACCAACCGGTCATGATTCATTTGTTTGAAAAAACAGGCTGTTTTGCGGCTGGCGAAGCGTATGGCACGCCTTTCCCTTTCCATTTGCTGAATGTTCGTGCTAAGGACATGAGTGCTTTTGAAGAGGATCCTCTGCATTTTCTCCATTGGCTCACGGCCAATCAGGCGGCTCAAGCCATGCTTGACCCGGATATCTCGCCCAGTGAGCAATTTGTTCCGCGCGTGCTGTATCATCACTATTTACAGGACGTGCTGGCTGAGATAAGTGGTGCGGCGCAGGCAACTATAACACTCGTGCTTGAGTCGGCAGAAGTGATTGATATTGAGCGCACGTCGCATGCCGCCATCTTAACGCTGGCGGATCAGCGTCAGATTCAGGTAAACCAAGTGGTTCTCGCATTGGGCAATCACGCGCCCAGTGCGTTTCCTTTTCCGGTGTCACCCCAAGTGCAAACTATTCCAAACTCCTGGGATTATACGGCGTTATCCGCTATTCCGAAGACGGCCACGGTGTTAATTGTGGGAACAGGATTAAGCATGGTGGATGCCGTGTTAACCCTGCACCATCAGCAACATCAAGGCCTTGTTTATGCCGTATCGCGCCATGGATTGTTGCCTCTGCCGCATACGGAGGGTTGCGTTCCCTTTGATTTGACGGCCCTGCCGACACCGTCAGACCTGTTAGCTTTCTCCCGATTTGTACGCACGCAAAGTCAGTTGCATATGAAAGCAGGCGGTGATTGGCGTTCCGTGGTGAGCGCATTACGTTGGCATTTGCCGGCGTTGTGGCAACAGGCAAGCGTTACTAGCAAGAAGCGTTTTCTCAGGCATCTGCTGTCTTACTGGAATATTCATCGTCATCGCATTCATGCGAAACTGGCTGCCTTGCTTTCGCACTTGCGCGCGATAAAACAGCTCAAGATTATGAGTGGACGGGTTAAACGAGTGGTTAATCGCACAGTGGAAATTCAGTTAAGACACGCTCATGATAGTTTGCACATGGAGGTTGACTGGCTGGTGAATTGCATGGGGCCACCCTTAAAGCTCAGTGCCATGCAACAACCGTTGGTGCAAGCCTTATTGCAACGCGGGTTGGCAACACCGGATGATCTGGAGATGGGGTTTGCCGTGTCAGCGGTGGGTGCGTTAAAGTCACGTGAGGGCGATGTCTCTGATTGGTTATATACCTTGGGCCCACCCGTCAAGGGCACGTTTTGGGAATGCAGTGCTGTTCCTGATATTCGCAAACAAAGTTTACAATTAGCACGGCATCTTTGTCGGCATGAGTGATGCCTATTATCCAATATCAAAAGGAAGTAGAGGGAATGAAATCCAGCAGATTGAATCAGAGTGGTGATGAAGCCGCATTGGCGGCACAACAAGGTTATTCGTTAACGTTAAGTCAGCGGCAACTTTGCGACCTTGAGTTGATTTTAAATGGCGGGTTTTCACCGCTAGACGGTTTTATGGGAAAAGCGGATTATGACAGCGTGCTTGATCACATGCGGCTTGTCGATGGCACCTGCTGGCCCATGCCGGTTACGCTTGATATGGATAAAGCGCAGGTGCAGCAAATCATGCTTGGCGAAGAGATTGCCTTGCGTGACAAGGAAGGTGTTTTGCTGGCCATGTTTAAAGTGGGTGATATCTGGGCGGTGGATAGAGCGCGTGAAGCATTGAGTGTGTATGGCACAACCGATGCACTGCACCCGGGTGTCGCTTATTTAAATAATCAGACAAAAGACTATTATGTGGGGGGTAAATTAGTCGGCGTGGCCTTGCCCCATCATTATGATTTTAATCATTTGCGCTTTACGCCCGCAGCATTGCGCGAGCGTTTTCAACAGTTGGGCTGGGATAAGGTGGTGGCGTTTCAGACACGTAACCCCATGCATCGGGCACATCAGGAGTTGACCTTGCGCGCGGCGGAACAAACCGGCGCAAACATACTCATTCATCCCGTGGTTGGCATGACAAAGCCGGGTGATATCGAATATTACACCCGTGTGCGTTGTTACGAGCATGTCCTCAAAACGTATCCGCGAGCGGTGGCCATGTTGAGTTTGCTGCCATTAGCCATGCGCATGGGCGGCCCACGCGAAGCATTGTGGCACGCGATCATTCGCAAGAATTATGGCTGTACGCATTTCATTGTGGGTCGAGATCATGCAGGGCCCGGTAAAGATAGCGCAGGCAACCCGTTTTATGATCCCTATGCCGCGCAAGCCTTGACGATGGCATATCAGCGTGAAGTGGGCATTGAGATTGTCCCCTTTCAGGAAGTGGCTTATAGCCATCGGCATGTTCGTTATTTTCCCGTGGATAAGTTTCCTGAAGATGACCAGCCAGCGACCATTTCAGGCACGGAACTGCGTGAACGCTTGCAAAAACATTTAGAGATTCCGGAGTGGTTTTCCTATGCGGATGTCATCAAGGAGTTACGCAAGACGCATCCCGCAAAAGACAAGCAAGGGCTGACAGTTTTTTTGACCGGGTTACCCAGTTCAGGCAAGTCGACGCTGGCGAATGCCTTGTTAATCAAGTTGCGGGAATTAACCGCGAGGGAAATCACCTTGCTGGATGGTGATGAGATTCGCACGCATTTGTCGCATGGTCTTGGCTTTAGTCGTGAGGATAGAGAAGTTAATATTACGCGTGTGGGGTATGTCGCCAAAGAAATTACCAAACACGGTGGTATGGTCATTTGCGCATTAGTCGCGCCTTATGTGAAACCGAGAAACATCGTGAGGCAAATGGTGTCTGAGGTGGGCGGTTTTGTGGAAGTCTATGTGTCAACGCCGCTCGCCGTTTGTGAAACACGTGATCGCAAGGGGCTTTATAAAAAAGCGCGCGAGGGAATTGTAAAACAGTTTACCGGCGTGAGTGATCCTTATGAAGAGCCAACTTCGTCTGAAATGACGGTTGACACCTCACATGTCGCAGCCGATGTCGTGATTGAGACATTGATAGAAAAAATTAAAGCGTTGGGGTATTTGCCGAATGTGTGCCACTGAGCGTATTCATTTAGCCTGCAAACAAGTGATTGTGGTGTTGGGTAAATCAAGAAGTGGAACGAGTGCCATTGCACGGTCATTGAAAGCACTGGGCGTTGATTTGGGCCAGTCGTTATTGCCAGCCGATCATCGCAATCCCAAAGGTTTTTGGGAAGACGCGGATGTTTTATATGGTATCAATCGTCATGTGTCGCGTGCCTTGGGGTATCCCTGGATGACGGTTGGCACATTAAGCAAAGCGAAGGTCTGTGAGCAGCCTGAGTTGAAAGCGTATCATCGGCATGCCATTCATTTGCTGGAAAGACGGATGGCGTCTACGGATTGCTGGGGATTTAAAGACCCCCGCACGGTGGCGATTTTGCCATTTTGGCAAGCTGTATTTGAAACGGCTCAACTGGATGATCGTTATGTGATTGTGGTCAGAAACCCGCTGGAAGCTGCCTATTCGGGCCAGAAATTCAGTGGCCAGGATCTGGAAATGGAATTGTTATTATGGCTGGGGCATTTGGTTCCTGCCATTCACGCGACCCACGGGAAAAAACGGGGTGTCGTCAGTTATCAGTTGATGCTCCAGAATGCCCATCTGCAATTAGAACGCATGCACCTGGCACTCGCACTGGCCACTCAGATGGACGCAGGGGAAGTTCATGTTTACGCCGATACCTTTCTTGATAAAAAGTTACGCCGCAACCAGTGCGATGAGGAAAGCTTGACGGATCATCCTGTCATGGCCGTCGTGCCGCTTTGTCTTAAAGTTTACGATGTGTTGATGAAACTGGCGCGAGATGACATGCAGTTTGAGACGGAGGCGTTTAAAGCCGCGTGGGATGAAATCAAGGTTGAATTTGATCAAAGTTATCCCCTGTATCATTACGCGCGAAGCTTGCAGGGACAAAATCATAAAATGAAAAATGAATTGCAAGGCATTCATCACTCTTTTTCATGGAAAATAACGTATCCATTACGTGCCTTGCATGGTGCGCTGCGCGCGTATCGGCGCAAGCTTAAGAATCAACGACGATTAGAGGATTTGTATGCAGAATGAAATGACGTGTTTGCTTGAGGCAGTGCATGAGGCAGGGCAGGCGATTCAGCGTTTGCAAGCACGAGGGTTTGAAGTGGCCAGGAAAGCTAACCATGATTTGGTCACGCAAGCGGATTGGTTGGCGAACGACCTGTTGAAGGCGAAGTTGACGCAAGCCTTTCCCGCGATTGGCTGGCTGTCTGAGGAAAGCGTGGATGATCATGCGCGTCTTAACAGTGAGCGTGTGTGGATTGTTGATCCAATTGATGGCACCAAGGAGTTTTCTCTGGGGATACCGGAATATGCGATCTCAGTGGCACTGGTGCAACACGAGGAGCCTGTCCTTTCGGCTGTTTATAATCCCGCGACAAATGAAATGTTTCATGCCATTAAGGGGCAGGGTGCTTGGTTGAATGGGGTTGCCATTCAATGCGCAGATCCGGCTGAAAGCGAGGTGCGGTTGCTGGCCAGCCGCTCGGAATATGCGCGTGGTGAATGGGATGGTTTTATTAAGCAGTCACAGGTTGAACCAGTGGGGTCAATTGCCTATAAGCTGGCATTGGTCGCGGCGGGTCGTGCGCATGGCACGTTTAGTCTGGGACCTAAAAATGAATGGGACATTGCAGCAGGTGCCTTGCTAGTGACAGAAGCGGGCGGGACGGTGACAGATCAACTGCATCAGCCGATGAAGTTTAATCAAAAAAAGGTGTTAGTGCCTGGTATCGTTGCAACGGGCGCAAGCTGGAATGAAAAAATATTTGCATTAATTAGGGTCTGTCGTCAATGACTCTTCTCGGCTGCAAAACGCTCTGTTTTTGGCGATGCGTCTATCGGCTATGGATGTGTTTGGTGATTTATCCTCTGAATGCTGCGTAAGGTATTTTCACATAGTTTTTCGATAAGATCTTTCGTGAGAAGTCTCAAGTTAATGTTCGGATTCATTTTGAGGCTTTCCGCCAGAGATCGAATATCGGTGTTTTTCAGTACCTCATCAGGTAAGTGCATTCGAAGAATGGTTTCGTAGTCTATTGCGTTAGGTGGATTTAATGTGTGCTGTTCGCAACGCGCACGAAACGCAGGGCCAATATAATGACGTCCCTCACCAGAAATAGAATTGGCTGTCATGAGCGGCATAAATCCTGATTTTTTGGCAGGTTTCTTTGTTTCTGGATCAAAGCCAGTTGACAACGCGTTTAAATATTTTTCTAAACCATCCCCTAAGCAAGTATTAATTTCATCAATCCAAACGGCATTACCTTCATGGAAAATTTTTCTAAGCGCCTGCTTCTTTTTGAAAGTTGGCCAGCTAGCATCGAGCTTATAATAAAGTGGTTCGTCCGTTTCACAGGGATTATATAATTGGTTAAAATTAAGTTTTGCTTTTCGATAGCCCAATTTTTCCAACATATATTGAATCGTATTACTTTTGCCGCAGCCAGAGGGGCCTTCTAATAAAAATCCATTAGTGCCAAATCCATTTAGTGTCGCGTAGCGCGGCTTTCTTAAAATTTTTCTTGCTCGAATGAATTTCGTAAGCTTGTCTCGGAGAGAGCTTGTGTGTGGCGTACAGATATAATCATCTTTGGGTAATGTATAAAAATATTCCTTGTTATGTCCCATATTGTGTTTCTGAAATAGGCAATAGCCTAAAACTTTTTCTTCTAAACCATGCAGAGATAGTCTTTCATTAACGGGCGATTGATAAAATTCTTCTAGTAACGTCTTACAAAAGTTTTGGAATTTTACGTGATCTTCGACTGACATTAAATCGGAAATCGGTTTTAAAATAAATTCGTAAATATATGAAGGAGGCAAGGTATTTAAATGCATTTCTGGAATGAAATGATCGTCAATGAATTTTTGATCCACGCGTCCGCCGCCATAATGTTTTTGATTGCTTGCAAGTACGAGGACATGATCGTCATCCAGCGTGTAACGCCGACCTTCATGGAAAAATGATTTTTCGCCTACATTTAGTATCGCACTAAGACAAGTTAAATGTTTATCATCAATATTAAATTCGTCGATAAAAAGGACCTTCTTCTTCCCTTTTGTTTTATCGCCCGCCCAAGCGTGAATATTTTTCCATTCATTATAGATCCTATATTTTTCCATGGGTAGTGTTAGGATAAGGTAGCTTTTTCCAACTTCGCTTTCGCCGACAAGTTGTAGGACATTGTGTGATTCAAAATTTTTTGATACACAATCTTGCCTTTTCTTAAGGAATTCCAGGGCGTCATCATGCGCGTTACTTAAATCGATGGGGGCCTGGAAGTGAATCGATGGTTCGTTAAAAATGACGTTTTGTTCCTTAATAAAAACATCTTCATAACATTTTTCAATGCTTTCGGAGGATAACCATGATAACATGGATGGAATTTCTTTTAAAAATAATTCCTCAACGATGATAATTAGTCGGTCATGGTACTGTAAAATCATCGGCTCAATAAATCGCAGCATTTCTTCCGAAAATTCTCCTTTAAGAACGACTTTCTCTCCCTTCTTTAACGCGGCTAACATATCCGATATCGTCGATTGAAAATCAGAAAATCCATGTTCCGTTTTCATGAAATCTACGCCTTCAAATAAATCGGGATAACAATAATCTTCAATATCGATGGTCGTGACATTGGGTGCAATTCGTTGAGCTGTTGCGGTGGTGTTATTGCTTAAGTAGATGCGAGGAATGTTTTGGGATTTTTGTTTTTCAGTAACTGGATTATCATTATTAATTTTAATCTTCTCTGGAAGAAAAACGTCCTGTGCCAAATTCAATATCAGGCGAACGTGATGTGTTTGTGATTTTTCAAACAGGCAATACCATTGATTGTTAGAAAGTGGAGAAGTAATAAAAATAGTAAAATCGCCATTTGCGTTTTTTTCAATGAGACCAGGCGCTTCAAAATATTCACCATTAACGATTTGTTTTTGTACAAGCAAATAATCAAATAAATACGTATTAATGAGCGGTGTGTTTGTATCAATATATTCGGCAGTCATATCGCGATAGACTGTAATAGGGTTGAACTTCATGAAATCAAAGACGTTTTCTTGACAGCGCACCTCAAGATTTTTAGAAACAGGAATACGATAGCCATAATAATCAATATAACCAACGGCTTTCGCTTGTTCCACCTCATAACGTATTTGTTCAGCCGCTTTATCTGAAAGATTAATGATTTCATAACGCTGCTCTGCATCGTTTTCAACGGATTTTACCCAGTCACTTTTCTCCCAAACTAATTGTTTTCCTTTCTGTTGAATGGGTCCGAAGAGCGCATCTCTCCAACGAGGTAAACCTTTTAAATCGATAATGCTCATTGACGAGGGCTCTTTTTTATTATTTTTTTGGGTTAAATAGGGTGGCAATTTAGATTCTACAAATTTCTCATGACGATTGATGAACGAATCATCTTCAGGTCGTTGCTTGCATAGGCTCACAACCTGGCATTGTGCTGGAATATCCTGGCCCCGAATCATTTGTGGGTTACTGAGCATGTCGTTTAGCGCTAGACGTTGTTGAGCATCAAATCGAGTCCAGTTAATCAAAAGCAGAGAGGGAGTTTGTGCTGCGTTTTTTAGAAAATCCTCGAGTAAGCCGATGTATGTATTTTCTCCATGAGCCGCTTTATTTAATCGAATTTGTTCCACGCAAATATCAATTTTTTCTGGAGAATCGATATAATAAACAATTCGTCCTTGCTTTGTTGCGGCATCGAGAAGGCGGTTGGCATCGGATTCAAGCTGTTCGGATGTCAGTAAAATTTTCTTTTCTTTTGCCTCTAAAATGCATGCTAGCAAATCATCTGGCTTGTAATGCATCCTGGGTCGGATGTGCTCTTCAACAATATTTTTAACTGAGTTATCCTCAGAGAGCTGACCAGATTGGTTTTGAGGAGGTTGATATGATTGATATGGCTGACGTGTTGGTTTTTTATCAAAAAATACATTTGCAACCCCACCACCTAAATCAATCTTGTGCCAATGTTGATTGACCTTAATTTCTAAAACGGTATGATTTTGGTTGATTTCTATTATACGCACATGTTCACTTGAATTACTATGTTGTTTTATTCGATTTTCAACAGCATAGCAGCGATGTGCGCATACCCCGGCGCGCTCCTCGTAAAGTTCTTCACACCATTTTTTATAATTTCCTTTTCGCTTTGGAATGGCCTGGTTAGGAGGCGTAATTCGTTGATATTTCATGGAATTAAAGTAGTCGTTAATAATATCCTTTATAGGATGATTGTCTGGAATATTTAAATAAGCCTGCTTCCTGTTTTTTTCTGACGATGCCTTGAGGATATAAGTGAAATGGATGGCATCACGACTGGTTGCGTAATAGATATCATCATCACCTTTTTCAATAGAGACTTGAGTATAATTTGCGGCTTCGAATGTTTCATGTGGATCAACGCTAAATAATCGTGTACGTGTGTTGGCTGGTAAGTAGTGGGTAAATTGGCAATATTGATAATCTTGATTTGGACGCCGATATTCATTTATTTTATTTTGAGTTAATGGCCCATATTTTTCCACGCGTCTAAATTTTTTGGGATTACGAATGGCCATTGTAAAATCGTCTTTTGTTTTAATGACGCCCGTACGTACTTGAAACGTCATGGAGGTGGATGGGTTAAGGCATTCTCCAACTTGCGCCATGTGATAAGTTTGTATGTCCGTATTATCGGACATTCGTGTAGATGATTGATTTACAGAAGCATAAAAACCCGTTGGGGAGCGATGTGAGGATGTGAATCGGATGGGTTCATAGATGTGCCATCCACTTTTATTCTTCATCTTATTATTATATTCGATGAGATCAGGATCAAAACGAAATGATTCGAATGTGACTCTAAAGGGTATATTGTGCGTGATAGCGCTCACCTGTGCTTCAACCGTATCTGGCAGAATAAGTTCTTTTAGTTTTGGGCAGTTTTCTTTTATGTGTTTCAGTATCGATTCAGGTGAAATGTTTTTTTCAAATGTTGCAATTTCAATGACGATGAGGTGGTTGGCTGGAACGTCATGGCGAAGTAAATCTGATGCCTTGTATGCGTATAAATAGGTTATTTCTGTTTGATCTAAAAAGGGATTAGAGTATGAGTAGGGGCCTTTAGGGTGGTCTATGAAGGAAAAATCCTTAAGACTTAACGCATGTTTTTCGCATCCTTCATAAAGTATATCAATATGAGCTTGAAATGAATCCGTTTTTCTAAAAATGGTTACAAAATTCGATATCGTAAAGTTATGACCGTATTGTTCTAGTGCTTTTTTTCGAAGCGGTAGATTAAGAATTGAAAAAATGTCCCGTATACTTCTTTCACGATCATAAATCATGAGAAGTGGCGCGTATTTTTCAAACATCATTGCAGCATATTGTCTTGGACATGTTGAAACAATAGTAAATAATTGTGATTCTCTGATGTCATCAATCCTATATCTCTCTAACAAGGTCATGAATAAACTATCTGGACAGGCCCAGAAGAGATCCACAAGCTCATTTTCCAGGTCATGATTAACTTGGAGAGCATATTTCTCAAGTAATAGAGTTGCATGTTCAGCGGAGCAACCTTCAATTGCATTTATTAGCATCCTTCCGTCTAGGTAGTGCTTGTATTTTTGCAGCAGTTCTAAAATTAAATCCGAATTTCCCTTGCAGTGGGAAATGGCTGATGAAACTGTATCGCGACTGCAAATATCATTTTGAAATTTTTCCATAAAAAACTGAGGAGGAAAACTGCGCGGTAAATTAAAAATAGAGAATAAGTGCTGAAATTTTTCAAATAAATCGAATTTGTACTCTGGGAAATGATATATAAGTGTTGATACGCTATCACGGGAATGATGAATGTGAGAAAATTTTTCCAGAAAAACGTTTATTTCATCTGGATAAGCGCGAATTAAGTTAATGAGTACCGTTGTTGATAGATATTTTGAATTTGGATTTTCAAATAACCACGCTTTACATTTTTCTGGGTAAAATTTTGAAAAAAATTCCAAATCATACTTATCTTGAGTATGGAGATGGATTGGAAAATTTTTTTCTATTAGTTCGGGAATATAGTTATAAAAAAATTCTCGTATAGAATTCTTATTATTGTATTTTTCGCTTATTTTGATGAATTCATCGTGATCCAAAAATAGTTTTTCGTATATAGCGCGAACGAGCCGATTTTTTTCTTCAAAGAGGTTTACTGAAGTAACAAATAGTGGCTCCATAATCGTATTGAGATGTGTCAAAAAAGACCACTGACTTCTCCTTTGTCCGTGATTTTTCGAAAAATGATCCAATGTTTCTATTGCTTTTTCAGGAAAACTGTCTAAAAAAGAAGAAAAATTAGAATGTAGGTTCAATTCCGTCAATCGCTTTTCAAAAAGTTTTTCTCGTGAAAAATGACGATAGCTTTTCCTCCATGCCGTGGTTTGAATGCCATCTTTGAGTTCTTCTTCATTTGGCATTGTTTGCCGTAAGCAGGCTGTTAATGACTTTATATTTTCATCATCGAGCACGAGTGTTTTGTCTCGGCATTTCCCATATATTTCCGCCAGTGTTTCATAATCCTTCTCATCAAATGTCGCTAGATTTGATGGGAACTCGTCTAAATCATCGTCAATAGGAAGAATGATGTGGGCGTTGTGATATTGACTTTCTAAGCATAGGGATAATGAAAAGCCTTTATTTTTAAGAAAATGCACTATGGCTAAACATTCAGGTAATAAGAATACCGCTAAAATTGAATTAGTGATAATCAATGATTTTTGCTCGGGAACGGCACTTGGCGCAGTGTTGGTTTGGAAGGCCTGGCCGCCTTCTTTGATCGCTTCAGTGGCTTTGAATGTGGCTGCGGGCGATGCTTTTGCTGAAGTTACCTCTTTAATATAAAAAAAATGACGGGGAAAAGATGCGCCGTTTACATAGATAAAATCAGGTTTTTCAAGAAAATAAGTCATTTTATTTTTAGGCATATCAACCCTCATTCAACACATTCAATAAAATGGATGCTTAATTTAGCAGATTAACCTTATGATAATATTAGGGGTAGCAAAGCGGGGTTGTTGATAATTCGCTGGTGTCATCTATCATAGGGTTGCAATTACCTTAACACCTAATGATTCAGCGATATCGGTAAGCGTTATATTCGGGCATGAATTTCGGACCATGTAGGGCGGATTAGGCGTTTTTTGCCGTAATCCACCAAATCAAATGTCATTTTATTTATTCAAAAGTTTATCAATTAACGGAACCGTTATCTCAATTCGTTGCACTCTCTGTCATTCCCGCGCAGGCGGGAACCTATATTCACTTTTTCCAGTACTCAGACATTTTTCTATTTCATTATCCTTAAGTTGACGCCTATGCGCCTTCGCGGGAATGACAAATTCTAAGTGGCACTTTGGAGGGGGTTGCCCTTGTTCCAGCCAAAATATCCATTTAAACTCTCTCTCAACTAGCTGATATAGAACACTGACAATAAGCCGTGGCGGTTTAAATTAATGGAGTGAGTGATATGACAGTCAGGATGGCAGGTCAATGGTGGTTGGCGATGTTCGCCATTTTTATGTTAAACATGCTGGTGCCGCTTGTTTATGCAGCACCGCCGTCTTGGTCTCGGTGCGATCAAAACACAACGTTTAATCTGGGTGCAGGCATCGCTGATATCACCGGGCCTGCCGCAGAGGAAGGGATGCTGGGTTATGCGTTGCTGAATCAGCAAACATCGGGTATTGCACAACGTTTATGGGCTAGGGCTTTTATCATTGAGTCCCCTTGCAATCAGCAGCGAGTCGTGTTTGTGAATGTGGACCTTGGGTTGTTGTTTCAGGCGGTGAAGCTTGAAGTCGTGAAAAGGTTGCAGACAGATTATGGTGCCTTGTATTCCGCCGACAATGTCTTAATAAGTGCGACCCATACGCATAGCGGCCCGGGTGCGTTTTCTACTTATAAACTCTACAACCTGACCACATATGGCTTTGATCAAAAACATTTTGACGCGGTGGTCGATGGCATTGTGACTGCCATCGCAAAGGCGCATCAATCACTAGCGCCCGGACAAATCAAGTGGGCTTCGGGGGAGTTGCCTCAGGTTGGGCATAATCGTTCGCCCACGGCGTATTTGTTAAACCCACCCGCCGAACGAGCGCGGTATTCAGCCGACATTGATACGGGCATGACCTTGATTCGTCTGGATCAATTAAACGGTCATCCGGTGGGCATGATTAACTGGTTTCCGCTTCATGGCACCTCGATGAATAATAAAAACCATTTAATTAGCAGTGATAACAAAGGCTATGCGGAATATCTTTTTGAGCAAGACTTTAAGACTGGACAGGGCGGTACCTCCTTTGTTGCCGCGTTTGCACAGGCCAATGCGGGGGATGTCTCGCCCAATGTTTTGGGCCATGAAGGGGGTCACGGGCTTGAAGGGTTGCGCGCCATTCTGCGTGCGGGGATGCCGCAATATGTGAAAGCCAAAACATTATATCAGCAAGCATTCACGCGGCTGCAAGGCGGCGTGGAATATCGGCATGTTTATGTGGATATGAGTCAGGTGAAGGTGGATGCGGCTAATGTGACAGGCGAGCCGCAAATGACGTGCCCGTCTGCGATTGGTCTCTCCATGTTGGCGGGCACGCAAGATGGCGAAGGGGTGGGCGAGCAAGGGATGACTTGCGATGGCATGAATCGCTGGTTGGGCCATGTATTTTGCCAAAAAACGACATCACCATGTCAGGGGGTGAAGCCCATCGCGCTTCAAACGGGATTAATGCGTCCTTATCCCTGGACGCCGCCAGTACTGCCGTTACAAATGTTTAAAATCGGACAGTTGGTGATTGTGGCGGTTCCCTTTGAATTGACGACCATGACCGGCAGGCGTATCCGTGAATCCGTGGCGCAAGTCTTTGCCGCGAAAGCGCCCGTGCAAGTGGTGTTGTCCACTCTGTCAAATGCTTATTCAGGCTATGTGGCCACCCATGAGGAGTAT
>MGYH01000029.1:31416-31657 GCA_001801665.1 Gammaproteobacteria bacterium RIFCSPHIGHO2_12_FULL_45_12
GAAGGGGCTTCCACGCATTTTGGCCCCTGGCAGCAAGCGGCTTTGCAGCAATTATTGGTCGGGCTAGCGGACAGTCTAGTCAGGGAAACACCGCTTGCACCAGGCCCCCTGCCGCCTGATTTATCAAATACGGTGCGATCGTTTCAACCGGGTGTGTTGTTTGATGCGGTGCCGCCAACAAAGCATTTTGGTGACGTGCATCAAGATGTTCGTTCCCATTATCAGGCAGGTGACACGATAG
>MGYH01000030.1:0-5126 GCA_001801665.1 Gammaproteobacteria bacterium RIFCSPHIGHO2_12_FULL_45_12
ACTTTATCTCCTTAATTTTAAGCGGAGATAATATATTCTATTGGGTGAGATTTGTACCATTTTTAATGCGTGAGCCCTGGTAGGTCGTCAATCATACGGTATTAACTTTGGACGATTTGGTGGATTACGGCAAAAAACGCCTACTCCACATTTGGTTTCACAGGACAATCATGCTGATGCCAAGGATGTTATAACGCTTCCTCCAAAGCTTCCTCCAAAGCTTCCTCTTCCTTTAAATGACTGTCTGTCATCAACGTTTCCACCCAAGATTTAATGCCAATATAATCGGCTTTGCCCGTTCCTAATAACAGTATCTCAGTGACTTTTAAAATGAGTCTAGGCAGGCTGATCTCGGCCATTCCTGAAGCTTTGGCATGACGGATCAGGTCTTCCCTGCAAGCACTTGCCTGTGTGGTCACTAAAACAATTTGTTCGCCTTTGCGCGGGTCAGGGATACTGATGACGACATGTTGATGCAGAGGCCACAGTTGCGAAATAGTTTGTTCAACCTGAGTCAGTGATATCATTTCGCCGGCAATTTTGGCGAATCGTTTGACACGCCCAATAATGGTAATAAAACCAGTGGCATCCATGGTGACGATATCGCCCGTGTTATACCAGCCATCTTTAGGCGGTACTAATACACCAGGCTCGCTCGCATGATAATATCCCTTCATAATGTTGGGTCCTGAAATCATGAGCAGGCCACCCTGTTCAATGCCTGGAACCGTTTCTAGTCTGGCGCTGATACCAGGCAGCAATCGTCCGACACTGTTCACTTTATGTTGCATGGGTGTATTTGTGGCGATGACGGGAGACGCTTCGGTTGCGCCATAACCTTCAAAAATTCGCACGCCAAATTTTTGTGACCAGACAATACGTGTTTCATTTCTTAATTTTTCCGCGCCCGCAAAGACATAACGCAAACTATAAAAATCATAAGGGTGGGCATATTTGGCATAACCGGCCAGAAACGTATCCGTGCCAAATAAAACAGTGGCGTTAATGTCGTAAGCGAGTTCCGGCACAATGCGATAATGCAGGGGGGATGGATATAAAAAAACGTTGACACCCGATAACACGGGCAACAACATGCCGCCGGTTAAGCCGAAAGAATGAAAAATGGGTAGAGCGTTTAATACTTTGTCGTTTGCAGTGAAGTCCACACACGCGGTGATCTGACAGCGGTTTGCTTGAATATTGGTATGAGATAAAGCAACTCCCTTCGGTGTGCCTTCTGAGCCGGAAGTAAATAAAATGACCGCCGTGTTGTTTGAGCTCAGTAAATGCGGCGTCTGCTTGTTGAGATAACGATATGATTTTTCGGGCAGATACGCCATGATCATGCCTTTTAGCTTGTCAATCAGGGTCACGTTGGCGCGAAGTTCTTCAAGATAAACCAGCTTGAGGCCTTTTTTAATGAGGAGGGCTTCAAGGTCATGGAGTTTGCCAAGTCGAATAAATTTCTTAGAGGTGTAGATAACGTGAATAGCCGAAGCCTCGCAGGCAGTCAGCACATTTTGAATGCCGGTTGAGTAGTTGAGCATGGCAGGTATGCGGCAATAAGCCTGTAAGGCAAAAAAAGTAATGACATTGGTAATGGTGTTAGGTAGTAAAATACCAACATGTTCACCTGCCTGAGTGGTTTTGGCAATAATGCCGCCCAAAATAAAACTGCGAGTGATGAATTGATGATAATTGATTGGCTGACGATCAATGTCTTCAATAATTTCATGACGTGCGCCATGTGTCTTTTTGGCATCCATCAAGGACATAAATAAAGTTTGTTTGTAATGACTGCTTTCAAACATCATTTCAGTCATGACATCATAAAGTTTGTAGCCAATTTTCTCGCGGCGTTCATGGCCTTTGATGCTGGCGGGTAAATCCAGTGTTTGAGGTGGAAAAATGGTGATGGTGATTTTAGGCATGAAGCGTATGCGTAGTTTTCCGCGCAATCGTGAAAAGGGTGTAAACTGCGCGCCCTGGATACGGATGGGTAAAAGTTTGGCGGCCGCTTTATCAGCCACAAGGCCAGGCCCTTCATAAATTTTCATCAGCGTGCCCGTCATGGTCAAGCGGCCTTCTGGAAAAATGACACAGCGCTTGTCTTGTTGCACAAAATGAATCAGCGACTTAATGGTCATGGGGTTGCTTGCGTCAAGCGAATACGTTTCAACCAGACTCATGAAAAAGTTGACCCACCAGGTTTTTGCCGTGACCGTATTGATGGCAAAAATCAGTTTGTCGGGCAAGAAAGTAGCCAGTAAAATGGCATCAATATAAGACGTGTGATTTGCCATCAAGATGACGCGTTTACCCGCCAGTTTGTAATTCTCAAGCCCTTTCACTTTCACCCGATAAAGCGAGGTCAGCGTAAAGCGTAAAAAATTTCGAATGATCAGATCCGGCAACAGTTTGCAGACGTAAATGGAAACCAGGCCATTTGAGATGGCAATGACTAAAAAGAGGTTGGTGACGGAAAAACCGATTTTGAGCAATACCGTTGTCAGGAAAGCGCCGATGACCATGAAGAGTGCGTTCATCAGGTTGTTGCTAGCGATGATGCGCGCGCGATGCGCAGGGTCGCTGCGATGCATGATAATGGCATAAAGCGGCACACAGTAGATGCCAGCTCCAATTGACATCAGTACTAGGTCAAACATGATGCGCCAGCTAGAAACGGACAGCAGGAATTGGCCAAGGTGGATGAGTTCGCTGGTTTTAGGCGCGGCCACGTGTCTCGCAGCAACGTATAAATCAATGATTGCAAAGGTCATGCCTAATGCGCCAAGCGGTACATAGGTGGCGTGAATTTTTCCTTTGAGCAGTTTATTGCAGAGTAGTGACCCAATGGCGAGACCAACTGAAAATAAGGCAATAAATAAAGTGGCAACCTGGTGAGTCGCATGGAGGACTTCTTTGGCAAAAATAGGTATTTCCAGCAAGAAGGTTGCCCCTATAAACCAAAACCAGGAAATCCCCAGAATGGCCAGAAAAACATCCCAGCGTGCCTGTGCGTAGTTAATGAGTTCAATGCTTTCTTTGACAATGTTTAAGCTGAGTTTTAGCTGTGGGTTGAAGTTGGAACTTTTTTGGATAAACAAACTGCTTAACCAGCCAGCGAGGCTGACTAGGCAGATTAATCCGGAGACGATGGTTTCACCCTGTGTGTATAGCACACAGCCTGCCACAATCGCGCCCAGAATAATGGAGATAAACGTGCCCGCTTCAATGAGACCATTGCCCGCAATTAATTCATTGTCATGGAGTTGGTCAGGAAGCATGGCGTATTTTAATGGGCCAAAAAAGGTGGAATGCAGACCGATCGCGAATAACACGATCATTAAGAGCGTGATACTTTGAAAATGAAAACCAATGGCAGCAATTCCCATCAGTAAGATTTCAATCAATTTAATGATGACAATGAGCCTTGATTTTTCCATTTTGTCAGCCAGTTGGCCAGCGGTTGCGGAAAACAGGAAGAAGGGCAAAATATAGATTGCGCCCGCCAGATTTTCCAACATTTGCGCGCCGTGGCTAGTGAGGTTGGCTAATTTGTAAATAATGAGAAAGAGCAGGGCGTTTTTGAAAAGATTGTCGTTAAAAGCGCCTAAGAATTGCGTGATGAACAGCGGTAAAAAACGCCGCGTTTTTAACAGAGAGAGTTGAGAGGTTTTCATGGCGATCTGTGGGCCTTATATGCTTGATAATTAAAAAAGTCAGTCAGGCAGGGCAGCGTTTTTTACCAACCCATCGTATCTTTGACACTCATGGCGATCTCTGCCGCGTTTTTTTCGGGTTCGTTGGCAAATTGTAGCTGGCTTAGTCGAATCACCCCCTTTCCTGTCAACACTTCAATGTGCCCATCTTTTTTCCCAAGGACTCGACCGGGGATATTGCCCGTGTAGAAGACTTGTTTTTCAGGTAATTCAGCGCCCCAAATGAACAACTGACGACCATTTAACTGGGTATAGGCACCAGGAAAGGGGTGAGTTAGCCCGCGAATCAGGTTGTGGATTTGTTCTGCACTGGCCTGCCAGTTGATTTCACCGTCTCTTGGGATGCGCTTGCAGGTATAGGTGGCCTCTTCCTCTGCTTGCGGCTTGCAGCTTGCCGTGCCCGCCGCCAGTGCATCCAGATTATGGGTGAGGATGTCTTCATATAAGCGGATGATTTTTTCATCAACGGTTGCAGCGGTATCTGTCAGTAAAATGTCGGTCTTTCGTTGGTCCACAATGGGGCCTGAGTCGACCCCGTCTGCAATGTAAAATAAAGTCACGCCTGTTTGCTTTTCACCATTGATAATGGCCCAGTTCATTGGCGCGAAACCGCGATATTTTGGCAGTAATGAATCATGCAGGATCAAGGTGCCTTTGGGCGGTAGTTGGTAAGCCTCGGCTGGAATTAAATAACGCCAGCCAACGGCAAAGGCAATATCAGGGTTGATTTGTCGAATGAGGTCTGCATATTCCGCCGGTTTGACGTCATTTGAATGAAAGAAGGGAATGTCGTGTGTCTTTGCTATCTTAGCCACTCGGGGATGAAAGGCTTCTTCATGCGCGTCTTCCACTAGGCAGAGAATGCCGGCAATCTTTGCCCGTGCCGCTATTAATTTGTTTAATACGGCATAACCTCGACGTGAGCCAAGAAATAAAAATAATGTCATGTGCTTATTCTCCTTTCTGCACGGCCAACGTGCCGCTTCTGCCATCAATGGTGCCTTGAATTAATTCACAAACGGGGATGATGTCACGATTAGCCAGTGCCTGATGCGCCACATCTTGTATTTTTAAAAAAACGATTTGCTGCTGTTTGGCTCGTTGTAAGCATTCAGTGAGCCAAGGCAAGTAAGTCATGCCTTCAATTTCTGCGTGAATGGTCAAGGTGTTCACGCGCAGCGTGCTTAGCTGGCTAAAATAAAAGTCTGTTAAACAGTTGGGTGGGTATTCAGGTCGGCCGATCAGTTCATCGAGTGTGGGGAGGGTGGTTGGCACTTGCAAGGTATGAAAGACCGTTTCACCGATGCGTGGAAAGAAAGGACAGGTGCCGCGTGCATCACTGGCATAATCAAAGTTTGCCTGATCATAGGCGGCCAGACTGAGCGCATTGGCTTGCCAGCCCGC
>MGYH01000030.1:5178-11354 GCA_001801665.1 Gammaproteobacteria bacterium RIFCSPHIGHO2_12_FULL_45_12
TTCTGCGGGCGTCATTTTCATCAGTCCATCTTGCCAGCGAATATGGTCATGACAATGAATGCCCACTTCATGACCCGCTTGATGTGCCGCGCGCAAGATGGCTTCATGACGTTTGCCAATGTGCGGGCCTGGCCACAACACGCCATTCATTAAGGTGCGAAGGCCATACATGCGGATGACACTGCTGCGGCTGACTTTTTTTAAGAATCCAGGACGAAAAATGCGTTTAATGGCGCGGCCGGTATTATCCGGTCCAAGTGAAAATAAAAAAGTGGCTGGGATGTTCAGCGCGGCGAATAATTTTAATAAGTTAGGGACGCCTATGCGTGTGCCTCGGTCGGTGTCCACATCAATTTTGACCGCCAGTTTAATATTAGACATGAGTTGTTTCGCCAACTTGTTCCAGTGTATTCCGGACAATATAAAAAGGGCGTTGTCTCACTTCCTTGTAAATGCGGCCAATGTACTCGCCGACAATGCCAAGTCCCATCAAGCCTACACCAATCAGGAAATATAAAATGGCGAAGAGCGTGAACATGCCTTCTGCTTCAGGGCCAATCAACAGACGTCGAATGAATAAGTAGATGACAAACAACGTGCTAAAGAGTGAGACGACCATGCCAAATACAGTAAAGGCTTGCAGCGGCACCAGTGAAAATCCGGTCATTAAATCAAAATTGAGGCGTAGTAGTTTGTAAAGGTTGTACTTGGATTTGCCCGCTTCACGATGGCAGTGCTGAACCATGACTTCAGTCGGGTTGCCTGCGTAGCTGTAAGCAAGGGCGGGAATATAGACGCTTGACTCTCGGCTGGCGACAACGGCGTCAATGACGTGGCGCTGATAAGCGCGCAACATGCAGCCCTGATCGGTCATGACAATGCCGGTAATGCGAGCGCGGATGGCGTTATTGATGCGGGAGGCGTGTCGTCTGAACCAGGTGTCTTGACGATTTTGCCGGATGCTGCCCACATAATCGTGACCTGCTTCAATGGCTTGAATCAGGGTGGGGATTTCTTCAGGCGGATTTTGTAAATCAGCGTCCAGGGTGACAATGATCTCGCCGCGTGCGCGTTCAAACCCCGCCATAATAGCCATATGCTGACCAAAGTTGCCGTTGAAATGAATGACGCGCAGGATGTCAGGGCGTCGGTGGAAGAGTGCCTCCAGCAGGGATTCAGTGGCATCGCGGCTGCCATCGTTGATGAAGAGGATTTCATAAGGCTTGCCAAAGGCATCAAGAGTGTGGGTTAAACGACGATAAAGGTTTTCCAGATTGTCTGCTTCGTTGTAGACCGGAATGACGATGCTTAAGTGAGGGGTTGGCATGAGCGGCTCGCATGGGTTGGCAAATGAATAAGGTCGTTTAGGATAGCATTTCAGCGGCAAGCGTCAACTTTTAGAGGAAACGTCCAGCGATTCCCGTCACCAGCGTCATCCAGACATGACACCAGCGTCATCCTGAGCGAAGCGAAGGATCTTTCGTATGTCAACCACCTCTGGCATTGGACAGCCATTCCCGCTAAAGAGCGCGGGAAGGCTTCCTTGTTTTTATGCTGCGCAAAAGCAAAGCTTTTGCTTGCACCAAAAGGGGGAGAACCGCGATCTCCCCCTTTGGAATCCCCCATCGCGAAATGTTCAGCGGGAATCGCTGGGCATTGGACTTAAGTTTAAGCAAAAAGTAAGGTGTAAAAGGGTCGGGATTATGATTAGATTGTGCTTGGTAAAGGAAGGGTTAAGCGGGCAGAAATGCTTAAAAATTGATCTGAATCAGGTGTTTTTGCTCAGTACATGACAGGTTTTATGGTTGCCCGCCTGCGCGGGCATGACAGGTTTTTTTGTGATGAACAGAGGTGTTTTTGTCAAAAGGATGATCCATGTCGGCGGCGTTTAACTTATTTATCCTTGTTAATCCATGAGGAAGTGTCGGCGTGTGGTGACAAGAATGCGTGCACTGACAGCTTGCTTATGCGGCGTGTGGCTGCTGTGTTGTTTAGGGATGCAAGCGTCCATTGCCAGTCAGAAAGAAGCACCCTTCAAGATTGAAGGTATTCGTCATGATTTACTGGAAAATGCGGAAGCGCGTTTAGTCATTTATCAAAAAGAACAAGTTGCTTTTTCGGCGCGCAGTAAACCTTCCCGTAAACAGTTAACGGCGGCTAGTCAGGAAATAAAATTGGCGTTAGAGCCATACGGTTATTTTAGGGCGCATGTCAACGCTCAGGCAGTTTTTGACCGTGAAAAAGGCTGGAGCGCACTGTTTTATGTGCGTAAAGGACCTAGGCTCAAAGTGACACGTGTGAGCGTTCTTATTCTTGGTCCGGGCAGCGACAATCAAAAGCTGGATGCATTCAGGCGTCATTTTCCAATTAAGTCAGGGGATGCGTTTCAGGCAAGCGTTTACACGGCGGCGAAAGATAAACTTTATCAAATTGCTAATAATCAAGGTTATCTTAAATCAGCGTTTACGGAAGCAAGGATTGTCATTGATCTTGTGCGTTATAGTGCTGTCATAACCCTGATTTTTCAGACGGGTCATCGTTATTATTTTGGTGAGACAAGCTTTGGCCGCAGCCCGTATGCCACTCATTTTTTAAAGCGTTTTATTTCCTATCGTGAAACGGATCCCTTTTCGAACGAGCGATTAATTGACTTGCAGCAAGCTATGGCGAGTTCAGCTTATTTTCAAGGGGTGTCCCTGACCCCTGATTTTGCGAGAGTACAAAATTATCATGTGCCGGTGAAAATGGAGGTGACAGCACCCAAATCGCAGCGTTATGCCCTTGGTTTAGGGTATGGCACGTTTACGGGCCCAAGATTATCAGCGGGGTTGAGTTTGCGTCGTTTGACGGACACGGGCCAGCATGTTGATTTGCAACTGCGTTTATCCTCAGTGTTATCCGGCATGGCGGCCAAATATTATATTCCAGGTCGTGATCCCTTGAATGATACCTGGGCGCTTGGAGCTAACTACCAGCGTTTTGTTCCCAAAAATGGCCAAAGTACTTCCAAAACAGTTTATGGCGGGTATACGACCAAGAAGGGTCATTGGCAGTTAGGTGCCAATCTTAATTTGTTAACAGAGCATTATTATGAAAATAATTTGCCAAGTCGCCATGGCGATTATTTGTATCCCAGCGTGACAATTAACTACACTAAAACAAATGACATATTAAAGCCAACGCACGGAAAATCGGTTAATTTGACCTTGCAAGGCGCATCGCAACATGTCTTGTCATCCACTGATTTTATTCAGGCAGACCTAAGGGCAAAATACCTAGCGACCCCGCTGTCGTTTGCACGTTTTATTGTTCGGGGCGAAGTGGGTTATACCGTCGTGCATGATTTAACGGACTTGCCTTTAACACTGCGCTTTTTTGCAGGAGGAATGAACTCCATTCGCGGCTTTCCAGAAGATAGCATTGGTCCTGGAAAATATAGTGAAGTCATGAGTATGGAATATCAAAATCGTGTGGTGGGTGATTGGTGGGGCGCGCTTTTTGAAGATATTGGTACGGCCACCGATCACTTTGGGCAAAAAATGAATCGGGGAATCGGCGTGGGGGTTGTGTATGTTTCATTTATTGGCCCAATCAAAGTCTATCTCGCGCGCGCAATCAGCAAGCCGCAAAAACCATTAAGTGTGGAATTTAGTATTGGGCCGGAATTTCAATGAAAATAGTGAAAAAATTAATATTAGGGATGCTGAATTTTTTCCTGCTAATGCTGCTTTTGGTGATGCTGTTTGTTGTCATGGCATCAACCCCATCGGGAACGCGTGCCGTGTTATCATTGGCGCATTCACTCGCGCCAAACGCATTTCAGTATCAGGCCGTCACAGGCCGCTTAACATCGGCATTAACGCTTTATGATCTGGAAGTGACGACACCCAGTGTGGACATAAAGGCGGGTCAGGTGAAGTTTGTCTGGCAGCCATTGGCATTATGGCGCGGCAAATGGCAAATCAATCAATTGTTGATTCAGCAAATGAAAGTCGTCTTTAAAATGAATCAGGCAGCGGCCATTTCACCGCCTCTCCGTTTGATGACTGAGACGGAAGTGCTGCGTTTGTCTCACTGGACAAAATACCTTGATCTGCAACAACTGGAATGCAATCAAGTAAGAGTGATGGCAGAGGATAAGTTAGTCATTAACTTAGCCAGTCTGCATCTACACGAGCTACCCAGTCACGCCTATCAGATTGACATGCACTCTTCCTTGGGCAATATGACGGGCCGTTTTTTCCCTCAGTGGACAGATGAATTAAACTGGGTCTTGCAATTAAAAAGTGACAGCGTGCAGCTTGTTCCGACCATGCAGTCGATGGTTGGGCCCATGAGTTTTGTGATTCATGCCAAGGGCAAGTTTGGCCAACAGGCAGAACTGACGTTGCGGGTGAAGCCATTTCAGGGCACCTGGCGACAGCAAGCGGTTAAAGGCGATTTATGGCTTGTCTATCAAGCAGCGCGGCTGAAAAAATTGACGCTGTCGTTGACGCTGGCTGATGCGGTGGCTCATGTTCAAGGTGACATGACGCAAGCTCTCAACTTTAACTGGCGTATTTCCGTGCCGCAGCTTGTTAAATTATGGCCGTCTTGGTCGGGTGATTTTTTGAGTGACGGCAATTTATCAGGCACGCTAGCTAGGCCCGTGATGGCGGCGCGCATTCACTCAAGCAAGCTTTTGATGGAAGGTGTGTCGGTTGATAAGCTTCATGCGCTGATTAAAGCACGCATGGACGGTGCAACGTTAAAGTCAGTTGAGGCAAATATTCATGCCCAATTATTTATCGCAAAATTAGGCGTGACCCTGAAAAAAATAAACCTAGAGGTGAGCCAGGTGCTGGGAAAACCATGGCAGCTTAACGGTGCGTTTTCATCTGGATTGGGCAGGGCAACGCTCGCAGGCGAGCTTAACTGGCATCAGAGAGCGATGTCAGCCGCACTCACCCTTAAAGGGCATGACTTGCAGGTGGTTAATTTAAAAGAATACGCCGTCACACTGTCACCCAATGTGACCTTGCGTTATGTGCATGATGTTATTCAGGTGCAAGGTGTCTTGCGAGTTCCCTCCGCAAGCATAAAACCGCTTGATTTTAGCACCATGACGACCTTGCCAGAGGATGTGGTGATCGCACAGGCGAAACCTACGGATGAGGCGCGCTTGTTCAATCGTTTAATCCTAAACTTGCAGGTTGTGCTTGGCGATCACATTTTGATGGACTATCAAAATGTGTCAGCCCAACTGAAGGGAAAGCTAATCGTGGATAAGCGAGCAGGCGGCGCATTGACAGGCGTGGGTGAGTTGCGTACTGAAAATGGAAAATATGCTGCCTATGGACGAAAACTCACGATTGAGCGTGGGCGGTTAATTTATGCGGGCAATGTGTTGACCAACCCAGGTTTGGACATTAAGGCGACGCAGTTGGTAAAAGTGCTCTCAGCAAGTGGCGGCAGTCAATTAACGAATGCAGCTGATTTTCAGTCAGGCTTTTCAGGCACTGAAACGGTATTGGTCGGCCTTGCGGTGAGCGGCACGTTAAACCATCCGCGCGTGTCGTTTTTCTCTGTTCCAGAGGGAATATCGCGTATGGATATTATTTCATATCTGATTTTTGGCTATCCGCAATCACAGGTCAGTAGCGCGAGTGGTTTGTTATTAT
The DNA here is from genome assembly GCA_001801665.1 of Gammaproteobacteria bacterium RIFCSPHIGHO2_12_FULL_45_12. Lineage (GTDB taxonomy): Bacteria > Pseudomonadota > Gammaproteobacteria > DSM-16500 > DSM-16500 > Aquicella. The sequence goes on from MGYH01000030.1 coordinate 10,839, forward strand.
TGAATAATGTTTTTAATCATCCGGATGAGCCTTCTTCCATTTCTAAAGTGACACAAGGGTTGCAAAATAGTTTAGGCTTGTCTGAGCTGGGGATGGAAAATGTGGAATATTTTGACGCCAATACCAACACCACCGGCAGTGCTCAGGCACTGTCGCTTGGAAAAGAGCTGGGACATGATATCTCGTTGCACTATAGTGTCGGCGTGATGCAATCCGTGTCAGTTTTAAATATTCGTTATCAATGGCGCAAGCATTGGGTGTTGCAAGCGGAGACCAATGCGCTGGAAAATGGTGTGGATGTGTTGTATAGCATAGAACGTTAAGGTGACGAAAGAAGGTGTGCTGGCATGTGTCCGGAATGGGTGAGTAATCAATATTTTATATGCTGGAGGGTATTTTATGGATAACATATTTCGCGAGGAAATAAGACGTTGCAAGAACATGCTATACCCGTAGCGTATCATTTTTAGGTGGAAATTTTACGCAAGTTCAAATTCATCACTCATGATGGATGCT
>MGYH01000031.1:0-10508 GCA_001801665.1 Gammaproteobacteria bacterium RIFCSPHIGHO2_12_FULL_45_12
CATGAATAATGACGATGAGTCATGGTATTTTATCACGGATAAAGTCAATGACTGGATTGCCGCGTCGTAAAAAGCACTCCTCGCAACGACGAAAAAATGATGCAGCATCAATGTATAGTAGGTAACCTAGCTTAGGTTACAACTGTCGCTGAAGCGCGTTTTTTACACTGTCAAATTCACTTAGCATCCCTCTGATTTGATTGGCCTGTGATATCTTATTTTTGATAGACATTTCTCTTGCTCGATGAATCATTAGCACATCTTGCTGCTCTAGCGCTTTGATAGGCACGAAACGCATGCTTGGTCGGGTACAAGCCTCCGCAATGGCTTCAGAATCGTTTCTATCATTTTTGTTAGACTTTACATAAGGCTTTACGAATTGTGGCGACATCATTCTAACTTCATGACCATTTCTTCTAAAAAGCCTAGCCCAATAGTGCGACCCTCCACAGGCTTCTATTCCTATGATGCATGGCGGCAAATTTGCCACAAATTCTATCAATTTTGCTCGACTTAACCTTTTAATCAACACACATTTCCCTTTAGCATCTCACCATCAAAAAGCACAAAGCAAGTGCTTAATGAATTACGTAGGTTTTGTGTAGAAAATCCAACCCCTAGGCTTCCTAGTAGCTTTTTATCTGAGGAAATCCCTACAAGTGAACAGTCAAAGCTTTCTCCACCGATTACTCCAGTGCCTTACTTAGCAGAGATTACCCCAAAGCCTTGCTTAGTAGCAGCAAGTCACTTGTTGATGTTTCCTTCTGTTCCCGAAGATGAGCCAGCGGCAGCAGCAAGTGCTAAGCGGTCTAGAAAAGTGTCATTCAGCGGTGGCGTGCTATTAAGCTCATAGGCAGTTTGGATAAATTAATAAAAGGTCTGGTTTAATATGGCATTCACGGTAGCGATGCCAATGGCCGCTTAAGGCGTGATCGAGATTTTTTCGGGCAGCTATAGCGCGGGGTTGCTTTGATACGCTTATTTTAGTGAGTAGAAAATATATTTGTTTTGCGTTAGGTGCAATTTTTCGGTTCGCGCCCTAGTATTTTTTCAACCAGCGTTCTTTTTGTTTCGTTGATCTTGTCTCCATTTTTCATTATTTCATATAGAGCAACCTCGGGGAAGTTAAGGTATATTTCAAGACGTTTTAAAGTATCTTTACCGCTAGTCCTGTTTTTTTCAATTCTATGCAAGGTGGATGTTGCGATATCAAATAGCTCGCAAAACTCTCTAACAGTGAGATGTAAGTGCTTCCGATATTCGAGTACGTCATCACTGGTAATTGAATGATGAAAAACCGGTGCAAAAATAAAGGAAGATGGCCCCTTTTGACCTAGCGTTGCCACTAAAATTAGTGGGTCTTTTTCGTCTCGGTCAATGCCGACCATTTTACAATATTCAGAATAAGCGGGATTTCTTTTTGAAGGAATTCTATCTTCAAATGATGGAAATAATTTTTTGGAGGCGAATTTCTTGGAAGACAATGGTAGGTCGGGGCCTAAAGAGATAGCTTTATCTTTGTAAATATAAGAATCAGAGTAAGTAAATATAAAATTAGAGCTTGAACGCGATAAGCGCCCAACGTATTCACGGGTTTTCCTTTTTTCAAGGTAAATATCAACTGCAATGATGCTCTTGAATTTATTTGTCATTTCTAAAGTCTCGCATTCGTTTTTCGATTAGCCTTATGAAGGCGTTCTTTCTTTTTGCAGGCAAATCAGAATCATTTACTAAATTAATTATATTTGAAGATTGAGTGATGATTTTTTTTCTAAATTTTTCAGAAATAGTTTCATGGCCTAATCTTGCAAACTCTTCAATGTAATCTTGAGGCTTCGGATTTTTCGATACTTTTGTCCAGATGCAGCCACTTGGATTGGTATCCGAGTCGAGCAAGAAATCATCTTGAATGCCAATGAATGATGGATTGTCATAGACGGGAGATAATTTTTTAAGGTCAGCAGTTTCAATTATTCCAAGGTTTCTCCCGTGGCGATCGTTGTTTCCTATAAGGGAGTCAAATAGGCAAATATCTATAAATTTAGCAACATCAGCTAGTTTGCCTGTGTTGTTAAGAATAGCTTTTACTATTTCTTCACAATTGTGGTTTTCTTCGCCAATGGGAAGGTATTTATAGATGTGTTGAAGCGCTCCAATATAATCTTGCATAAAGTTGCGAGTTACAAATGTTATGCGGCCATTAAAGTTGATTAGGTGATATGGCGGAATATCCATTCCCAATAATTCAGCAATCTGGTTGCAGAGGTATTCTATAGCGGGGAGGTCGGGGTATTCTGGTTCCTGGATTTTTAATATATATGATACCTGGCCAAGTTTGGCTGAATATTTTAAATACACACCTTGAAAGAACGTATCTACCTTTTTCTTTATTTCCGCGCCGCTTTGTTTTGAAGACGATTTTTTGGGGTCTAGGTCTTGGAATTTGGCAGAATTCTGTAGGCCGAAGCTAGCTATAAAGCACTCTTCGTGGAGGCCATATATTGGCGCGACATCAATTACAATTTTGCATTTTAGACATTTCATAATGTATTCAATATACCACAGCAACATCTTGTATTCAACTAAATACAACAATATATTGCATTCATTTCGATACAATAAGCTAAGGAATATGATTTGGCCAGTATAAGTGTACCTTTATGAACGAACTTGGAGTAGGCAGCCCGGCCAATCTATTAGCGGCTGTTGAGTTATACTCTCAGGCTATTCTTTCGGGAGACGAACGTGTCGTTTCTAAAGCCCAAGCGAGACGAAAACCTCTCATCAGCCAAAAAGTTTTATTAGCAGGGTTAGTAGCCCTTCCACCGTTACAAGCCGAAAAATTATTTAATACAATACATCTAGTCAATCCGTTATTGGCAGCCATCTATCGTCAAGTAAGCAATAGTTTAAACACTAGCGCTGATAGCCCAGTAGAGAGAAACGAGGCGCCAGCAGTATTAGAAAATGGGGCTGTTGTCAAATCGGAAGAACAATCACCTAAAATAGAGGTCCAATATTCATATTTACCTTTTGCACAGCCAAAGGAACGGCATGTTGATGGGGAAGGGGATGAAATTGAATTAGAGGTGGTTGCAGATGCAACGCGTCGTTTAGCAACTCCAATGTATCCGTCATTAAATGAGTTTTTTGAACCAAACAATAATGAAATTGAAATGGATGAAATGAAAAGCGTTGAAGCGGCAACAGAGGCAGAGGGAAGCCTCTCACCATCAAAAAGCACAAAGCAAGTGCTTAATGAACTCCATGAGTTTTGTAAAAAAAACCCAACCCCTGGGCTTCCTAGTAACTTTTTATCTGAGGAAATCGCTACAAGTGAACAGTCAGAGCTTGCTCCACCGATTACCCCAGAGCCTTGCTTAGTAGAGATTACCCCAAAGCCTTGCTTAGTAGCAGCAAGTCACTTGTTGATGTTTCCCTCTGTTCCCGAACATGGGCCAGTGGCAGCAGCAAGTGCTGAGCGGTCTAAAAAAGTCTCATTCGGCGGTGGAGTGCTACTAAACTCATAGGCTGTAAACGAGTTACAATTTTTTGTCGTGTAGAGCAGGATATTAATTTTAAAATCATTAATTAACCAAAAAAACATACATTATCGGAAATTTACCTTGTAGGCCTTGATTTGGTAATGCAAATGCATTACACTTAACATGTAGAGATTTTCTTCGCGGAGAGACAGCCAATGCGCAAGGTATTACATAAACAATCAACATTAACAGATCGTTATCAAACCACGATTCCAGAGCCTATTAGAGTGGCTTTGCATTTAGGAAAACGCGACAAGATTGAATTTACCGTAGAAAACAGCGGAAAAGTGACATTATCGCGTGTTAATGAAGATGATCCAATTCTTAGTGAATTTTTATCCTTTTTAGCAAATGATATTAAAGCGCACCCAGAAAAGATCAATCCTATAAATCATAACTTGGTTAACCGCGCTAAATCTTTAGTATCGGGCATGGAAATCGACCTAGATGCTCCTTTACCTGACGAGGAAGATTAATTTGACAAGGAGCGAGGATATAGTAGTTAATGGGTGGGTTTTATGCGCTCATTCAATGTTCCTAGATCAATATGAAGATCTAATTGATACGGTTGAGACACTCAAAAAGAAAGACCCTGAAAACTACCAGCAAAAGAATGCAGCTAAGAGATTAGCTGCTATTCAAAAATTAGTATTTGACATTATTCCAAACGATCCAAGTCTTCCTGAGTATAGATTGGGAGGAGCACTTGGAGAAACTCATACGCATTGGTTTAGAGCGAAATTCTTTCAGCAATACCGGCTTTTTTTCCGATTTCATACAAAAAGTAAGATTATCGTGTTTGCTTGGGTCAATGACGAAAAGACTAAACGTGCCTATGACAGTAAAAATGATGCATATCTTACTTTTAAAAAGATGCTAGCTCACAACAAGCCGCCATCTGACTGGGGTCATTTAATTAAGGAAGCTAAAATGGAAAGAAAAAGATTTTCCAAAATGAATCCAGAAAAGTAACATTTTGTCGGTAAATTAAAAATTATTCACAGCCATTCCCGCTAAAAAACGCGGGAAGGCTTCCTTATTTCTATGCTGCGCAAAAGCCACGCTTTTGCTTGCACCAAAAGGGGGAGAACCGCGATCTCCCCCTTTGGAATCCCCCATCGCGATATGTTCAGCGGGAATCGCTGAATTATTCATCAATCTTGCATCTAACATGTGAGCGCGTTCTTTTGTTTTGGTATCAATACGAGCACGAACATAAGTGTTAACGGTTTTTAACTTGGTTACATTCAAAAATAAAAACAGATATCTTAATGTTCCCTTAATATTAAGTGCGTATAATTCGGCTTAATATAACAAAACGAGGCATTAAAATGACATTTAATCGCTCAACAACCTTCAGCCTAAAATCGCTGCTCGGCGACTATGGAATAATGACATATGGAATAAAGACATTTAGTCGCTCAACAACCCCACGCCTAGAATCGCTGCTCGGCGACAACAGAAACGATATAGCCTTAAAGGACTATGTCTTAACACATGCCTTGTCTTATGAGGATGTATTCGCTTTATGTGAAAAACTCACCACCGACACCAGGAGTATTTTTGGAGTGGGAGAAGAGGAGAACGACCGAAGGACAGCCCTGCTTAAGAACCTTAAGCAAGCAATGGATCAAGTAATAATAGACAAAAATCCCATTGCAATGTGTAACCGCGCTTTATTTCACCTAATTTCACCTGAATCGGCTCCTGGCCTAGGCCGCAGGGATGATTATAATGCAGCGATTCGGCTCTTTCAGCAAGCGATCGAGCTTGGAAATACTTCTGCGATGTGGTGTCGCGCCGTTATGTACGAACAAGGCCTAGGCGTAGGCGGCTTTTCAGATTATAAAGAAGCGATTCAGCTCTATAAGAAAGCGATCGAGGGTGGAAATGCTGATGCGATGAATAACCGCGCCTCTATGCACTACCAAGGCCTGGGCGGCCCGAAAGATTATCTAATGGCGATTTCGCTCTATAAGGATGCGATTGCGCGTGGAAATGTGCCTGCGATGTATAACCGCGCCTATATGCACGAACAAGGCCTGGACTGCAAGGTCAATCTAGTAGGAGCTGTTGAATTATACCCAAAGATCAATCTATTAGCAGCTATTAAATTATACGATCAGGCTATTCTTTCGGGAGAGAAGATAGTTGTTTCTAGCGCTCAAGCGAGACTAGGCTCTATCAACAAGTACGCTGTATTAGACGACATATTAGATCTTCCGCCAGAAGATGTCGAAAAGCAAATTTGGTCTGCGCTACAGGGGAATCGTACGCGGCTAGGATGTTTTTTTAATACTGCAAGAGGCCCGCGAAAATGTGATATGACACGCGGCAGCTTAAAAAAACTATTTGATAGGCTAAATGGAATCAATCCGACATTGGCTGCCATCTATCTTCAAGTAAGCAAGAGTTTAAAAACTCCCGCCGGTAGCCAAGAGAGAAAGGACGCGCTCGATGCGATTAATGCCTCTGACAACACATTAACACCAGAACAAAAAGACGATTTAAAGCGATTGCCGGATAATAATGGACAGACCTTAGCAGTAACTGAATTAGAGGATGAAGTGGTTAACGAGGCACCGTGTGGTTTTGCAACTCCAAAGCGTTCGTTATTAAATAGGTTATTCACATCAAACAATAGTGAGAAAAAAATTGAAATGGTGGAGATGAAAGCCTTTCAAAAGGGTTAATTCATCATGGCTTTGTTTCATCATTCGTCGTTCCGAGGCCGCTTTTTGGCCGAAGCCAGAACGTCGTCAAAAATCATTATATTGCATCCATTCTGGATTGCTTCGTCGTAAAAAGCACTCCTCGCAACGACGAGGGAATAAGACTAGATTGCCGCGTCGTAAAAACGCTCCTCGCAAGACGATTCTGTTCAAAAAATAATTTATGCAACAACGCCATTCATCCTGAATTTTCTATATAATATAGTTGATATTTATCTAAATGCTAGACTAAATATTAATTATAGTTTATAATTATCGTATATGGCAAAGGCACTTTGGGGTAATATTTATTACAATGAGATTTTCGCTGGCAGGCTGGAAGAGCAGCCTAGTGGTCGGTGTGTCTTTACGTATGATCAATCGTATCTTGATGGTAATCAGCCTGCCATAGCCTATACCTTACCCCTCGGTTCACAAAAATATATTTCCGAGCGAGGGCTGCATCCTTTCTTCGACAATCTGATTGCAGAGGGCTGGTTTCGGAATGCTCAGGCTCGAGCATTAGGAATAGACCCCAAAAATAAGTTTGCCTTGTTGCTTGGCTTTGGTTATGACTTGGCAGGAGCCGTATCTGTTATTGATCCAGAACCCGTTCAACATTACGATCTTGATCATTCTGACGAGGCGACCCTTGCGGCATTGAGGGGTAGGGCATCGCTATCAGGTGTCCAACGAAAATTGCTCATGGTGAAAGAAGGCAAGGGCTATCGTCCTGTCAAAGCGAATGAACTGAGTACGCATATTGCAAAACTGGCTTCAGGCAATCTGAATCAGTTGTTAGAATTAGAATATCTCACAACGTCTGTCGTCCGCGCGTTTCTTCCGGCCGATGATATTGTTGAGATGGAACTCACGACGCTTGATAGTATTAATGAAAATGGATTAATTATTCCACGCTTTGATCGCACCTCTACGGGGAAACGCCTTTATCATTTTGAAGAGTTTAACCAACTCTTAGGACATGATTCCGGTGATGATAAGTACGAAGGCGATTATGCGGAGATGGGCCAGTTTATTTTAAACACAAATAACTGCATTCCTGCCGAAGCCTATCGACTATTTCTTCGTATATTAGTTTGTCTGCTGGTTGGTAATACGGATGCACACTTCAAAAACTTTGCGATGTTTCATACAAGAGAGGGTCTGCGTCTCACACCTGCTTATGATTTAGTTGCTTCCGCGATTTATCCAGAATATCAGTCCATTGCCTTAAGAGTGTGCGGCATACGTAATTTACAACTCGGAAAGCTTGAACCAAAACACATTATTAAAATGGCTGACAGTTTTGGTATTAACCAACATATGATTATAAATGCGGTTGAGATGCTAAAAAAACATCTGCCAAATGCATTGGCTGCATTAGAGGAAGCGAATGTTGGCAGCCTTGAGTTGAGAGAGACATTACAGAGGATAATTGAAAAAAGATGGAATGGCAGTTTCGAATTAATTGGCAGGCGCTTGTTGAAGAAGCAAAGCTGAGGCGAAAAAAGCAAAAGCTGACGCAGGCAACGCTTGGTTTATTGGCAGGCATTAGTACGCCGACTATTTCCCGTTTTGAAAGCGGCGAGGTGGATATTCAGGTGTCAACGGCGTTGAAAATATTCCGTGTATTGGGAATGGTTGATCAACGAATGCTAACGTTTTTTGATTCTGTTGCATCGTATGATTCGAGTCGTTTAATTGTTTTATTTACGGGTCAGGATGGCGATAAAGCTGTTCAATGCGCCATATCCAGGGAAGCGTTAGAAGATTATTTTGGTCTCGACCATCAGCATCCATTAAAAGTGTTTAATGCAAATCGTGAGAAAATTGAGCATGAAGCAAGACGGAAATATCTTGCTAATCAATTGGAAAAAGAGGGATTGGTGTTGGTAAGAACTGAGGATTTTGAAGCATAAACTACTTTAGATAAGCACTCCATCTGTTTCTTCCCTATCTTGGCGTAAAACTATAGTAAGTAACTTGGCTTAGGTGACAATTGTCATGAGGCGCGTTTTTTACGCTATCATCCTGAGGAGCGTTTTTTGCGACGAAGGATCTCATGTTTTTTAGGAGATTCTTCGCTTCGCTCAGAATGACAGCTCATCGCTCAGAATGACAGCTCATCGCTCAGAATGGCTGTTACGGAGTGCTAGCGCGTTGCATCATTCTCTCGTCGTTGCGAGGAGTGCTTTTTACGACGCGGCAATCCAGTCTTTGACTTTATAGTCACCCAGCGTATAGATCATGCCATTTTGAATAGGCGACAGAAGTAAAATTAGAAATAGGTTCCCGCCTGCGCGGGAATGACATGGTTAATAGATTTAAAATTAAAAAATTTCCAAAAAGATCGTGGAAATGTCAGTTGGATAAAAAACTTAATCTGTCTCTGTCGATCCGGTATTTTACCAAGAAGTGGTGGCTTGTGCGTAAATTCCAAATTGATGGGCGCTTTATTTTGCTGAAATGCGTTTCCACCAAGAAACGCGCGGCATGTAAAGCAATAAAAAGATTAAGAGTGCGGTTAATAACGACAACAAATAAAAACCGACTGAGACAGCGAGGCCCACGGCCGCCGTTGCCCACAGTGTGGCGGCGGTTGTTAATCCGGTTACATAGTCGCCTTGACGAAAAATGATGCCGCCTCCCAGAAAGCCAATGCCGGTCACAACCTGGGCTGCAATGCGTGTGGGATCGGCAGAGCCTATCCCTAAATAAACGCCCAAAATGCCAAAGGCACATGAGCCTAAACAAATGGCGCCATAGGTACGGATGCCTGCTGAAATGATATTACGATGGCGTTCGCGTTCCCAGCCAATCAGGCCGCCCAAGCAGGTTGCAAAAATAATTCTGAAAAACATTTCAAGATCAGCCAGCAGGGTGGGTGTGGGTAAGTCTGTGATCATCAGCATGCCTTCCATTGTCTTTTCATTATCCTACACAGATTTTAAGAAAGGGTCTATTGCTCTGCCAGAATGATCTTTTGCATGTGGCGGCAGACGTTTTCCATGACGTGGATATTATGAATGCTGGCTAAATGAAAATAGGCAATTAACCCTTCTTTGAAGAGATAATGTAAATAGGCGCGGGAAAAATGGAGACAGGTATAACAGTCACAGTTTGGCATGATGGGGGTTTCATCTTGCGCATATTGGGATTTTTTGATGAGAATGCGACAATTTTCACCCTGGTTGTCGAACCGCAACCAGCCATGTTCTTCTTTGATCTCACCAAAATAGAGGGAGCCATGACGTGCATTGCGGGTTGGCGCGACACAGTCAAAAATATCAATGCCTTTTTCCACGACATCGATTAAATTTTGAGGATCCAGTCCAACGCCCATGGTGTAGCGAATTTTGTTGTCAGGTAACAGGGGCCTGACCCAGTCGATGATTTCAGCGGTTTTCAACATGTCAAAACCAATGACTTCACCACCAATGGCGATGCCGTCTAAAGCCTGTTTTAAGATAAACTCGGTGCTTTGTTCACGTAAGTCCCGAAAGCTGCCGCCTTGAATGATGCCAAAAAGAGCCTGTTTAAAACCATAGGCGGATTGTGGGTGCCGGTCGTGCTCTTCTTTTGAGGTGATGAGCCAGCGGTGTGTGCGATCCAGTGCATCCAAGGCCGCTTCTCGCCCCCCTGTTTCAGGGGTGCATTGATCAAAGGCCATGATGATATCGGCGCCAATGATTTTTTGGGCTTGAATGGAGGTGTGTGCGTTTAAATCTAGAATCTTGCCTGTGAGAGGGTGTTTAAAGTGCGCGCCATCTTCGTCAATAATACAGACGCTGCCTTTTTTGGAGAGACTGAATACTTGGAATCCGCCGCTGTCGGTTAACATGGCTTTATCCCAGCCCATGAACTGGTGCATGCCACCGACTTTCTGAAGCGTTTCCATGCCCGGGGTGCAGAGCATGTGATAAGTGTTGCCACCCAAAATGATGTCATTCCCGCCTTGATGCAAGTCAGCCGGTGTGACGTAATTCATCATGGCCCGTGTGCCAACGGGCATGAATGCGGGTGTTGTGACTTCACCATGCGGTGTCTGCATGCGCATGACACGGGCGGGTAAGCGAGGGTGTTGTTTGATTAAAGCGGCAGTATAAGTGTTTTTCATGGTGCGGGATTATACCCATTTCGCTGGCGGGATGCGATAATAGCCGAGGGCACGACAGCATTGAGAGAGTTTATTTTATGAGCACCGATCGTCAATATTCTTTTTTAGATCGCCTTTGTCTTGGCGTGGATCAGG
>MGYH01000031.1:10532-22635 GCA_001801665.1 Gammaproteobacteria bacterium RIFCSPHIGHO2_12_FULL_45_12
ATGCGGATTAACCATACGGGAGAGATTTGCGCGCAGGCGCTTTATCATGGGCAGGGAGTGGTTTCCAAAACCGGCGAAGTGCAATTAAAAATGCAGCAAGCCGCCATTGAAGAAGGCGATCATCTGGCGTGGTGCCGAAAGCGCTTAGACGAGTTGGGCAGTCATACCAGTTATTTGAACCCACTTTGGTATGCCGGTTCGTTTTGCATTGGAATGGTGGCAGGGATGGTGGGGGATGCATGGAGTTTAGGGTTTGTGGCAGAAACGGAGCGTCAGGTCATCCGGCATCTGGAAACACATTTGCATTTACTCCCAGAAAAAGATCAGCGCAGCCATCGCATTTTGGCACAAATGGAAAAAGATGAAGCCAGGCACCGAGATGAAGCCATTGCATCCGGTGCGCGAGAATTGCCAGCCATGATTAAGCAAGGGATGGCACTGTCCGCTAAAGTCATGGTAAAGACGGTGTATTGGATTTGAGTTTGTGATCAGAAAAAAACGGGAGCCTAATGCGCGCTCCCGTTTTGTTTTAAGGCGGAGAATTAAGCGATTGGTGCCGTGTAAACGATAACCAAGGCGCCGACTTGAAGCAACCAGATCACCCAGACAATTTCCATGAAACACGGTAACCAGTGACGTCTGAACAGCCAGTAAATAATGGCTGGCACCAAGCCCGCTAAGAGGGGTACGCTTAATAAGGCAATCAATTCTTTCGCAATCAGACCCGCCTTGCTACCAGCAAAGATATCAGCCAGTGCCTGAGCAATCCAGTCGTGCGAGGTAATAAGAAGTTGAATGGCTTGCTGAGCGTATGGCATGAAAAGTACAACAACAACGCTGACAACGAGAAGCGCAATGATGTGTTTAAGCATAGTTTAAATCCCTGTTAATGATCCATGATATGAGAAGGTTAATCAGGCGCGAGGATTATGTCAAACTTTTATACCTACCCCGCGATATAATAGCAGTAGAGCCCAAGCAAACAGGATAAAAAATAAAACAATAACGAGTGTAAGGCCAAAATATATATTCATATCTGACATTCCCAAAAATCCATAGCGAAAAGTGTCTACCATATTAAACACGGGGTTGAAGACGGAGATGGCGCGCCAGGTGGGTGGTAATTGCTGAATGGAATAAAAGACACCGCCTAAATAGGTGAGCGGGGTGAGCACGAACGTGGGAATGAAGGAAATGTCATCGAAGCGTTTGGCGTAAATGCCGTTAATGAAACCGCCCAGAGATAAGACCATGGCAGATAAGAGTGCCATGATGCAAATGATGCCTGGATGTTGAAAAGGCATGTGGGTAAAGAGAAAGGAGACGAGTGTGACAATGGCACCGACCATTAAGCCGCGCAAGGCTCCGCCCAGCGTGAAGCCCAGTAAAATGATGTAGTTTGGCATGGGGGCGACCAGCATTTCTTCAATGCTGCGATTGAATTTTGAGAGAAAAAAAGAGGAAGCGGTATTGGCGTAGGAGCTGGTCATGATCGACATCATGATGAGTCCGGGAACAATATATTGAATATAGCTAAAACCGTCAATGAGGTTGATTTGTGAGCCAATGAACTTGCCAAAAATAATGAAATATAAACTCATGGTGATGGAGGGCGGTAAAATGGTTTGTGACCAAATGCGCATGAAACGAGACACTTCTTTGCGAATGATGGTATTGAAAGCAATCAGGTTGGGGTAAAGGCCAGTGCGTGTATTCATCAGTTTCCTCTTTTGTTATCGGCGATTAAACCAATAAACAATTCTTCCAGACGATTGGTTTTGTTTCGCATGCTGGTGACGTGAATGTGTTGCTCGGTGAGCCGCTGAAATAATTCATTGATGGATTGGTGGCGGTGTATTTTGACTTCCAAGGTGGTTTCATCAGTGAGGCTGGCAGGATAGCCGTTTAGTGTGATGGGTGTGGTGATGGGCGCGGCTAGGTCTAATATCATGGTTTGCACATCCAGACGATTAATCAGCGTTTTCATGTTGGCGTGTTCGATGATTTCACCGTGATCGATGATGGCAACGTGTTTGCAAAGATGTTCAGCTTCCTCAAGGTAATGGGTGGTTAAAATGATGGTTGTACCCTGTTCGTTTAATTGGGTTAAGAAGCGCCATAAGGTGTGGCGGAGTTCAATGTCAACGCCAGCCGTGGGTTCATCCAGAATCAGTAATTGGGGTTCATTCATTAAAGCGCGGGCAATTAACAGGCGCCGCTTCATGCCGCCTGATAACTTGAAGCCGGTTTGATCGCGCATGTCCCATAAACCCATGACAGTGAGATACATTTCCATTCGTTCTTTGGCGATTTTGCTTGGAATGCCGTAATAACCCGCTTCGTTCAAGAGAACCTGGGAAATTTTTTCAAACGAATTAAAGTTCATTTCTTGCGGCACCACGCCAATCAGGGATTTGGCTTTGTTTGGCTCTGTATCCAAATCGTGCCCAAAGACAATGACCTTGCCAGCCGTTTTTTTGATAAGCGAACAAATGATGCCAATGGTGCTAGACTTTCCCGCGCCATTTTGTCCGAGCAGTGCAAAAAAATCACCCTGTGCCACATCGAGATCAATGCCTTTTAAGGCATAGGCACCATTGGCGTAGGTTTTGGTGAGTTGTTTGACTGAAAGCGCAATCATAAGGTGTCCGATAATTTGGCGAGTAATTGTTTGAAAGCTTTGCCGCGATGGCTCAGCGTGTTTTTGCGATGGCAAGGCAGTTCGGCGGCGGTTTTGTTTTCCTCAGGAACATAAAAAACAGGGTCATAACCATGACCACCCTGTCCTTGTGGCTGACGTAAAATGAGGCCTGTCCACTCACCATCGCACAAAAGGGGCGTTGGGTCTTGATCGTGCCGCATGAAGGCAAGAATGCAGTGAAAGCTAGCCTGACGGTTTTCATCCGCTATGTTTTTCATGTCAGTGAGCAGTTTCTGGATGTTGTCTTTTGCGCTTGCACCAACGCCAGCGTAACGCGCCGAATAGATGCCAGGCGCACCCTTTAAGGCACGAACGGCAATGCCAGAGTCATCACTCAAGGCGGGCAAGCCTGTTTCACAAGCGGCATGACGCGCTTTAATGAGGGCGTTTTCAATAAAGGTTAGGCCCGTTTCTGCGACATCAGTCACGCCTAGCTCAGCCTGTGGAATCAAGGTGACTGGGACGGCGTGTAATAGCGCCTTGAATTCTCGAATTTTGCCGGCATTGCTGCTGGCCAGTACAACTTTCACGGCGGCTTTCCTCTTTTATGGATGCCTTTTTAATCTCAACGGTATAGTTGAGGTGTTGTCGTTTCAATTGCTGCTTGATCAGCAACTCAAGCAAGGGTTCGATTGAATAGCCCAAGGCCGATGCCACTTTATGTAATTAGAAAGGCTGCAGGTTATCCAAGTGAATAAAGAGCTGCCCATCGCGCCAGTCAAACCAAGACGTTGTCTTATCCAAAAGCAACACTCATGCCGGTTGCCATGATGGGGTTGACGATTAGCAGCATTAAAAACTGGATGCCGATGATGGCTGGAATGGGGGTAATGTCAAAACCGCCAACGGTGGGCACAATTTTATGTAAAGGACGCATAATGGGAGACGTAAATAAATTTAAGGTTTGCAGGATGGGCGACATGGGTTGTACCCAACTGATAATAACTTGTAAGAGAATGGCGTAGAAAAAAGCTTCCAGCAATAAATTGAGCGAGTCGCCGATGGCAAGAATCACGATGCCCGCGAGATTGGGGAAGCCCGTGCTGAAGAGGGCGAAAAATAAAAATTTAATGATTTCCAGCACAAGAATACAGGTGAGCGTTGATAGTTCAACGCGGCGTACGTTGGGGATGAGTCGGCGAAGTGGTTTTATCAAAAAATCAGTTAGTTTGAGGGTGAACTGAGTGACTGGATCAAAGTAATTGGAGCCTACAAAAGCGAGTATTAGTCTGATGGTTAAGACAAAAAGGTATAAAGAAAAAAGAGTGTTCACTAAAAAAATGAAAGCACTTTGCATGGATAACTCTCCCGGTTAAATGTTAAATGAAAAACGCACAGGATTTGTTTATGCGTCTTTCGCTAGTTCTTCGGCTCTAAGCTTAGCTGCTTTTAATGTTTTTCTAAATAATTCTGTAAAATCATTTTGTGTCAGCACCGCAATGCCTTGTTCGGTTGTGCCGCCTTTTGATGTGACTCGTTGGCGTAATGCCTTAAGCGGTAATCCGCTTTCAATGGCCATTCGTGCGGCGCCAAGGGCTGTTTGTAAGGTTAACAGCCGCGCAATGTCTTGTGGCAGGCCCAGTTCTTCAGCACTTTGTTGCAAGGCTTCCATCATAAAGAAAAAATAAGCGGGGCCGCTGCCGGATAAGGCGGTGACGGTGTCTAGTTGTGACTCCTTATCAAGCCAGACAACCACACCCACCGCGCGTAAAATAGATTCGGCCAGATTACGCTGTTTGGGCGTGACGTATTGGTTGGCAAACAAGGCGGTGGCGCCGCATTTAATGAGGGCGGGTGTGTTTGGCATGGCGCGCACAATGGGAACGCGGCCACCGAGCCAATGCTGCAAGCTTTTTTCCCGAGTGCCTGCGGCAATGGAGATGATTAAGGGGCCATGAGATTGAATGGCGGCTTGTAAGTGTTGTGTGACGGTTGGCATGATCTCAGGCTTGATGGCAAGAATGACGGCATCGGCTGCCTTCACCGCCATGTCATTGTCCTCTGTGGTGTGAATTTGAAAGGTTTTTTGTAAGTAGGCCAGTTTGTCTTTGCTAGGATCGGCTGCCCAGATTTTCCCCCTTGGGTGGCCATCGTCGATTAATCCGCCAATCAGGCTGCTTCCCATATTACCTGTGCCAATGACGGCTATGACAGGGGTTGTCATGTGTTTTCTCCAGAGTTGAATGAGAGTGGATTGAAGGTATTAAAACACAAAAATAAATTTTCTACGAGTAGCAGGGAGGGCCTGTTAAGACAGCTTGATGGTTGCCCGCCTGCGCGGGCCCTAGTAAATGTAGGGTGGATTAGGCGTTTTTGGCCGTAATCCACCAAATTGCATCAAAATGTGTAACACTTGGTTTATGCAGCTGGGCCATGGTGGATTACGACGCAAAAAGCGCGTCTAATCCACCCTACATTTATTTTTTAGGAATGGATGATGGAAATAAAGTCATCCACTGGTTTATGCAGCTGGGCCTGCGCGGGCCCTAGTAAATGTAGGGTGGATTAGGCGTTTTTGGCCGTAATCCACCAAATTGCATCAAAATGTGTAACACTTGGTTTGTGCAGCTGGGCCATGGTGGATTACGACGCAAAAAGCGCGTCTAATCCACCCTACATTTATTTTTTAGGAATGGATGATGGAAATAAAGTCATCCACTCTGTTTGGATGTGCATTTAACTTTATTTTTGAGCCAGGTTGTTTTGACTTTCTAAAACGCTGAACAAATTGTCATATCGATTATGGGGGCTCCAAGCATACCAGCCATCCGCTTCAACGTCTTTGACAGCTTGCAGCTGTGCTTTTATATAGTCGATGGTTTTGTCGCGTGACATGGAGTAGTGGTAGTTGCTGAGTTCGATATAAGCGTAAAGCTTGATGGGCATCTCGTCACCAAATTGGTCTTGTATGCTGGCAAGGGAGTCATAAATGGTGTCGTAAGGCGCATTAAAATGTTTTTTAAAGGGTGAAAAGTGGGAGGGGTAGACCATGGGACAGACTGCATCGATACTTTCTGAAAATAATTTAATATTATGTCCAATGTGTTTGGATTCCCCAAAAGCGGCAATACCAAAGACATCGACTTCAAGGAGAATGCCTTGCGAGGCTAGTTTTGTTTTATACCATTTTATTATTTCATGGATATTTTTTGCATTTTCTGAGGACGCGGGTTGTTTGGTATTATAGCGAATATAGTCGAGCTGTATTGAAGATGCGCCATAATCAATGGCTTGTTTCACTAGGCTATATCTTTTTTGCCAATAATCAGGCGATGCAACTTGTTGTGCGGTGCCGCCATCGGGAAACACGACAATTCTAGCGACATAACGAAGGTTATTTTCTTTTAAAAGGGCAATGTTGTCTCGATAACGCTTGCTTGGAACTTGTAAGTCAACCACGAAGGTATTGATGCCAGATGCTTTGGCGTGTTTGATCAAGTGGTTGAGAAAAGAGGTATTTTCCAGATTATATTGGGTGACATAAATGCCTCTGATACCGGGTATGGGAGCTTTTTCTTGTGCGTGTGAGAGGGAGAGGAAAGAGAGCATAAACCAGAACAACAGCGCCTTTATTAAAATATTTTTATTCATGTTGGCAGCCTTATTTTTTTAGTTTTCTATGTCTATTATGATACGCGAAAAAAAGAGGAATTTTTTATGGTATAATACTGACATTCTCACGATCTTTTTGGAAATTTTTTAATTTTAAATCCATTAACTGTGTCATTCCCGTAACTATGTCATTCCCGCGCAGGCGGGAACCTATTGTAATTTTACTTCTGTCGCCTATTCAAAATGGGTTCCCGCCTGCGCGGGAATGACACTTTAAATTGTACATTTTAATCAAATCTGATTTTTTTATAATTTAATCATTCGCAAAAAGATCGTGGAACTGTCGGATAATACGGTGGTTTATCGTAACAACCCTGTTTCTTTGTTTCTTTATTCCAGCCAGCGGCTGTAAACCGTGGTTAAATGTGTTTTGCCAATCATGTGTTTTTCAAGGGCGCTTTTAATGGTTTCTGCATTGGCTGAGGCTGGCAGGTTTAATGGATTGTCTAAGGCATAGAGTGTGATCTCATAAGTATGCGCGGCACCTTTTGGCGGGCAAGGGCCTTCATATTTTGGGTTGCCCCAACTGTTTTTGGCGGTGGTGGTGCCTGCGGGTAACGTGCTGACGCCTTGATCAAGCGAGAGGGTCGTTTTGGGAAGGTTGTAGATTACCCAGTGATAAAATTCGGCATTAGGCGCATTTTGGTCGGTGATGAGGAGTGCAAAAGCTTGTGTTTTGTCGGGGGCACCCGTCCACTCCAGTTGAGGAGACTCATTTTTTCCATCGCAGGTATAAAGTACCGGAAGGGCACCTTCATCTAAAAAGGCATTAGTGTTGAGTGTGAAGGGATGCACGGACTCTGTTTCAGCCATGACGGATAATGATAATATAGATAAGATAACAAACAATATACGGCGCATGTGCTCTCCCTGACGTGGCAATGAATGTTAGCATCATGCTAGAATGTCGCTTTTTTTGCCCTAAAGGTCAAGGTATAGTAGGTAACCTGGCTTAGGTTACAACTGTCATCCAGAGGAGCGTTTTTTGCAACGAAGGATCTCGTGTTTTTTAGGAGATTCTTCGCTTCGCTCAGAATGACGGGCTTTGTTCAGAATGACAGCTCATTTTTGTAACCTAAGCTAGGTTACCTACTATATGTCAGGTATGTGTGGATGTTTACTCTGTCAAGGAGATCCAGCATGTTAGCCATTTCCGTGTGTGTGAGCGGTTAGGCGTTGACGAGCAATTTCTTCGGCAATGAGATTGGTCGCACGGCCTTCGCTTGCGGAACGCTCATAGAGATCATAAACAATTTGATAGATGCCGTTGATTTGCTTCAAAGAGCGGTGCAGATCACCTTTGTCGTAAATGACGGCCACATGAATCAAGCCTCCCGCATTGATGAGAAAATCAGGGGCATAGAGTATGCCGCGTTCATGAAGTAGTGTGCCATATTGATTATGCGCTAATTGATTGTTCGCTGAGCCTGCGACAATGGAAACGTTGAGTCGCTTGATGGTGTTGCGATTGATAACGGCACCTAAGGCACAGGGGGAAAAGACGTCAGCCTTGACGTCATAAATGTCTGTTGGCGAGCAAATCTTTGCGTTAAATTTCGCGACGCAACGTTCCAGATTCGTGTGACTAATGTCAGCGACGGTGAGACGTGCCCCGCGTTGATGTAAGTCTTCGGCTAATGACATGCCAACATGACCTAATCCCTGAATTGCCACATGAACGCCTTCCAGAGAATCTTTTCCCTGTTTAAACTGGATGGCGGCTTCAATGGCGCGTCTGACGCCAAGTGCGGTTAAGGGGGATGGGTCGCTGTCTCCACCTTGCTTAGTGGTGCAAGTGACAAAAGAAGTTCGACGCGCAATGATATCCATTTCATGAGGTGAGGTGCCACTGTCAACGGCGGTGATATACCGTCCTCCCAGCTCGTTGACAAATTCACCAAATTTTTCAAAATAGGCTTGAGGGTCTTTGATGACTTTTGGTTTGATCAAGACGGCTTTGCCGCCACCGTGATTTAAATTATTAATGGCCGCCTTGAAACTCATCATGTAGGCGAGACGCATGGAATCTTCCATGGCTCGATCAACCGTGTCATAGGGGAGCAAGCGGCAGCCGCCAATGGCTGGCCCGCGCGTTAAGTTGTGAACGGAGATAATGGCGACAAGACCGGTCGCTTTGTCCAGTTTGATGTGCATGTCGCCAAAACCCAGTATTTTCGCATAGCGCATGAGGCTGTCGCAGACGGTGTAATGGACATGGTGGTTTTTAGAGCGATTGATAAGGGCTTTTGACATGCTGGCTGATTCCTGTCTAATTTAATTTTTGTGTCACACCAAGCCATGCTTGCTCACGTGAGTTTGCAAGCACCGTGCTGCCAATAAAACAAAGCAGCGTGAATGTTTTTCTTTATTGCCTGCCACCCTTTGCGCGTTTTTTCAGTCGCTGTATCGCACGGATTTGGGCGGTGACTTCCGCTAATTCTGCGGTTGCTTTGGCTATATCCATGGCGGCCAATTTACCCGACAAAGCTTTTTCCGCTTGTTCTTTAACGGCAAGTGCCTGAGCTTCATCAAGATCATTTGCTCGCATGGCGGTGTCTGCCAAAACAGAAATGGTGTAGGGCTGCACTTCCAGCATGCCGCCGGTGATGAAAAAAATTTCTTCTTCATCATTCGGCAAAATGGCACGTATTTCACCCGGCTTTAAGTTGGTTAACAGTTGCGAATGACCAGGTGCGATGCCTAATTCGCCCATTTCGCCGCTAATAAAAACACTTTTGGCCTCGCCAGAAAAAATTTCCTTTTCCGCGCTGACAATGTCTAAACGAAGGGTGGCGGTGTTCATAAGGTTTTTGCCTTTTCCACGGCTTCCTCAATGGTGCCGACCATGTAGAAAGCCTGTTCCGGCAAATGATCATATTCACCGTTTAAAATGCCCTTGAAGCCCCGAATGGTTTCTTTGGTGGAGACATAACGACCTGGCGTGCCGGTAAAGACTTCCGCCACAAAGAAGGGCTGAGACAAGAAGCGTTGAATTTTTCGCGCGCGGCCTACAATCTGCTTATCTTCTTCCGATAATTCATCCATCCCCAAAATGGCGATAATGTCTTTCAGTTCTTTGTAACGTTGCAATGTGCGTTGTACGGCTAACGCCACATCGTAATGTTCCTGCCCCACGACCAAGGGGTCAAGTTGACGGCTCGTTGAGTCTAATGGATCAATGGCGGGATAGATACCCAGTTCAGCAATTTGACGGGACAGAACAACGGTTGCGTCTAAATGTGCAAAGGTGGTCGCTGGCGATGGATCGGTTAAATCATCTGCAGGCACATAAACGGCTTGTACCGAGGTAATGGAGCCGGTTTTGGTTGAGGTGATTCGCTCTTGCAACACACCCATTTCTTCTGCCAGCGTGGGCTGGTATCCCACGGCGGATGGAATGCGGCCTAATAAGGCGGAAACTTCAACGCCGGACAGGGTGTAACGAAAAATGTTATCTACAAATAATAAGACATCGTTGCCTTCATCGCGAAAGCTTTCCGCAATGGTCAAGCCTGTTAAACCAACGCGCAGACGATTGCCAGGCGGTTCATTCATTTGTCCGTAAACCAGCGCAACCTTATCCAGCACTTGCGACTCTTTCATTTCCAAGTAAAAGTCATTGCCTTCGCGGGTACGCTCACCCACACCGGTAAAGACGGAATAACCACTATGCTCGATGGCGATGTTGCGAATTAGCTCAAGCATGTTGACGGTTTTGCCGACTCCCGCGCCACCAAACAAGCCAACTTTGCCCCCTTTGGCAAAAGGACAGATCAAGTCGATCACCTTAATGCCGGTTTCAAGGAGTTCTTGGGAAGGTGCTTGCTCCGCAAAACCAGGCGCGGGTCGGTGAATGGGTAAATATTCCATGGTATCAATGGGACCTGCTTCATCAATGGCATGCCCTAATACGTTCATGATGCGCCCCAGTGTTTTTTTGCCAACGGGCACCATAATGGGTTTGCCCGTGTTGGTGGCGAGAAGACCACGACGTAAGCCGTCTGTCGTGCCCATGGCAATGGTTCGGACCACGCCATCCCCAATTTGTTGCTGCACTTCGAGGACGAGATCTTTTTCTTCGACCTTTAAGGCATCATAAATCCGTGGAACATGCGAATGAGGAAACTCAACGTCAACCACAGCACCGATAATTTCAACGATTTTACCTTGATTCATTTGCTTCACCTCAACTCTTGTCTTTCATGTTCATGCTTAAAGTACGGACGCTCCGGCGACGATTTCCGAAAGTTCCCGGGTAATTGCTGCTTGTCGTGCCTTGTTGTATGCCAATTGCAGGCTGGATATGAGATCAGCCGCATTATCGGTCGCGCTTCTCATGGCCAACATTCGCGCTGCTTGTTCGCAAGCGATGTTTTCGATGACCGCACGATATACTTGAGACTCAATGTAACGTGTTAATAACTTGTCTAATAACTCAGGCGCGTTATCGGGTTCGTAAATGTAATCCCAATGATGCTGTAACCTTGCATCCGAAGAAGGGGTCAGGGGTAATATTGGCTGAATGGTCGGCTCTTGCCGCATGGTGGTGACAAATTCATTCGAGCAGATATAAAGCGCATCAATGTTGCGATTCAGATAAGTGTCAAGCATGGCTCGAACGATACCGATTAGGTCGGTCAGGCTGGGTGCATCGCCCAAATCTTTTTTATGGGCGATGACGTTGCCGCCAATCCGTTTAAAAAAGTTCATGGCTTTGCCGCCGATGAGGCACAAATCGACTTCCACGCCGCTATCAATGGTTTCTTTGACGGCTTTGATCGTGGACTTTAGCAGGTTGGTGTTTAACCCGCCGCAAAGTCCACGATCAGTAGAAATGATGATATACCCAGCCCGTTTGATGTCACGTTTTTCCATGAAAGGATGTCTATATTCAGAGTGACCTAAGGCGACATGGCTAATCACTTGCAAAATCTTTTTGGCGTAAGGAAGGGCTTTATGCATGCGATCTTGCGTTTTACGCATTTTGCTTGCTGCCACCATTTCCATCGCTTTCGTAATCTTTTGCGTGTTCTTGACGCTATGGATTTTGAGGCGAATCTCTTTGGCTATGGCCATACGGCTATCCTCTTAGTCCCAAGACTGACTGGCTTTGAATGACGTTAAAATGTCACGAATGGTTTTTTCAATTTCTTCATTGTAATCACCGGTTTTGTTAATGCGTTCCAGAAAATCCTTGTGATGCGTGTGCAAGTAACTCACCAGTTCTTGCTCAAACAGGGCAACGCGGTTAACGGCCACATCATCCATATAGCCCTTGTCAGCCGCAAACAGGGTCACGGCCATTTCAGCAACAGACAACGGCATATATTGTTTTTGCTTCATGACTTCGGTAATACGCTGCCCGCGCTCCAACTGTTTGCGCGTTGCTTCATCAAGGTCTGACAGGAATTGTGAAAAAGCCGCCAATTCACGATATTGCGCCTGGCCAATGCGAATGCCGCCCACCAGTTTTTTCATGATTTTGGTTTGCGCGGCGCCGCCGACACGCGACACGGACAAGCCAGCGTTAATGGCCGGACGAATCCCCGCGTTAAACAAATCGGTTTCCAGGAAGATTTGACCATCGGTGATGGAGATGACATTGGTTGGAACAAACGCGGATACGTCTCCGGCTTGTGTTTCAATGACGGGCAGGGCGGTTAAGGAACCCGTTTTGCCTTTGATTTCGCCGTCCGTCATTTTCAAAACGTATTCCGGATTCACGCGAGAAGCACGTTCCAGCAAACGGGAGTGCAAGTAAAAGATGTCGCCAGGATAAGCTTCGCGGCC
>MGYH01000031.1:22672-30532 GCA_001801665.1 Gammaproteobacteria bacterium RIFCSPHIGHO2_12_FULL_45_12
GCCCAAGCGTGCTTGGTGAGATCGTCATAAATAATTAACGCATCTTCCCCTTTATCACGGAAGTATTCACCCATGGTGCAACCCGCATAGGCAGCAATGTATTGCATGGCCGCAGGATCGGCTGCCGTGGCCGCAACGATGATGGTGTGTTTCATGGCATCGTGCTCTTCCAGTTTGCGTACCACGGCCGCAATGGAGGATGCTTTCTGTCCAATGGCAACATAAATACATTTCACGCCCGATGTTTTCTGGTTGATGATGGCGTCAATGGCGATGGCGGTTTTGCCGGTTTGACGGTCGCCAATGATCAGTTCACGTTGTCCTCGGCCAATTGGCACCATGGAGTCAATGGCTTTTAAGCCGGTTTGCATGGGTTGTGTCACGGGTTGACGGGCAATCACGCCTGGCGCTACTTTTTCAATGGGAGAAGTCTTTTTCGCATCAATGGGTCCTTTGCCGTCAATCGGGTTACCCAAGGCATCAACCACACGACCCAGCAAGGCTTCGCCAACCGGAACTTCAAGAATTCGACCGGTACATTTGACGGTCTGACCTTCAGATAAGGCCTCTGTGCTTCCAAGCACCACCGCACCGACGGAATCTCTTTCCAGATTTAAGGCAACGCCATAGGTATGTCCCTGAAATTCCACCATCTCGCCCTGCATGACATCGGCCAGCCCATAAAGCCGGACAATGCCGTCTTTCACGCTGACAATGGTGCCTTCGGTACGCACTTCTGCTTTGAGATCAAAGTGTTCAATACGTTGTTTGATTAAATCGCTAATTTCGGTTGGACTGAGTTGTTTAACTTGCATAGTGAATTACCTTAAAGAATTTTCTAGTAAGCGAGTTAACTTTCCGCGAACGGAACCGTCAATGACCTTGCCGCCAATGTGAACGATGGCGCCGCCAATGAGGGCAGGGTCAATTTCACACTGAAGTGTGACTTCACGCTGAGTTCGTTTAGTTAAAGCTTGAGCAAGCTTAAGCTTGTATGCTTCTGTGACACTGATTGCGGTGATGACTGTCGCGGTGCTGATTTTTTCTAACGCGGCATAATAGGCGTTAAATAAATTCTCAATGTCAGGGAGGAGTATGAAGCGTTTGTTTTGCGCCAGTAGCTGTAAGAAATTGTGACGCTCCACGTTCATGAGGGGTGCTAATATTTCCTGAAACAAGTCAAATAATTGCGCCGATGAAACTTTAGGGTTATCAAACAGTGTTTGTACGGCAGTTTGTCTGGCCATGAAGGCAGCTGATTCCAGAAAACTTTTCCAGGCCGCTATCTCTTTTTTGCTCTTTGCATAGTCAAACGCAGCAAGCGCATAAGGGCGCGCAATGGTTGAATATTTTGGGTTAGCCTGATGTGTCATGGTTAAATCTCTGCTACTAAATCATTTAACAAATCGTCATGCATGGCGGGATCGAGTTGCCGCTGAATGATTTTTTCAGCACCCGAGACGGCTAGCGCGGCTAAATGATTTTTTAGCCCCTCTTTTGCCTTAGTGACTTCGCGAAGAATCTCACCCTGAGCCAACTCAAGCATTCGCTGACCCTCAATTTTGGCGTGTCCTTTGGCTTCTTCCACCAATTGGGCAGAATGAAGGTTGGCTTGCTCAATGATATGTGAGGCTTGCTGCCTTGCTTCATGAACAAGGGCACTGGCTTTGTGTTTGGCCAGCTCCAGTTCCTGCTTGCTGTTTTCTGCCGCTTCCAGACCGGCGGCAATTTTCTTTTCACGATCGTGAATGGTCTTGATGATGGGTGGCCATACGTATTTCATGGTGAACCATACCAGAACCGCGAAGGTGATAAATTGCCCGATTATCGTGGCATTAATATCCATGGTGACTCCTCGCCGTTAGCCGCCGACTGCTGGGTTTGCCGCATTGAGTACGGCTGCCAGAAAGGGGTTGGTCGCAAAAAACAGAATTAAACCCATCACGATGGAGATTGCCGCAAAAGCATCTACCAGTCCTGCGACAATAAACATTCGCACCATCAACATGGGGCCTAATTCGGGCTGACGGGCAACACCTTCCAAAAATTTTCCACCTAATAAACCAAAGCCAATGCCGGTGCCAAGTGCAGCGAGGCTAATCAGCAAACCGGCTGCCAACACACTAAAGCCTTGTACTTGACCAATGATACTTGCCATTTCCATGGTGACGCTCCTCTCAAAAAATTAAAAATGTATGTCATGCTAACGGTGTTAATGTGCATCATGCGCCATGCTAATATAGATGATGGTTAGCATCATAAATAAGAAAGCCTGTAACGTGATGACAAGAATATGGAAAATGGCCCAAATACCACCGGGTGCCCACTGAATCCAGAAAGGCATGATGGCAATTAAAATAAAAATTAACTCACCCGCGAACATGTTTCCAAATAGTCGCAAGGACAGTGACAGCGGCTTAATGCATTCTTCGACCAACCGGAAGACAAAGTTGATGGGGAAAAGGTAGGGCCCAAAGGGTTTGGTAAACATTTCTTTTAACAGGCGATGCTTTTTAGCCTTGATATTGAAAAAAATAATTAACAGAAACACGGAAATTGACAGGGCAAACGTCGTGTTGGGATCGGCGGTTGGAACCGATTTAAAATAGGGCATGCCAAAGAAGCCGGCAATTCTAGGAATGAAATCGACGGGCAAGAGATCCATGGCATTCATGCAAAAAATCCACAAAAATAGCGTTAACGCCAAGGAAGGCAGAAAAACAGTTTTATGGTGAAAAATTTCGTGTACGGAGCCATTGACGAAGTCGATGATAATTTCCGCGAAGTTTTGAGTTTTGCTTGGAATTTCTTGCATGCGGGCGGCAACCAGGCGCAAGCCGCCAAATATGAAAATGGCGATAAGGAGTGAAATGATGGTGGTATCCAGGTTTAATGACCAGAAGCCGCCGCCCTCGCCCAGCGACAGGGTTTTTAGGTTAAGCGTTAAATGCTCAAGGTGGTGTTGAATATATTGACCAGCGCTGATTGTGCCCGCTTCTGCCATCTAAACTATCCTCTCTGCTTTGAAAAATGCCACAGACACACAACCCAGAACGAGATGATCGCCCCGATAAATCCAATGAGCGTGGATAATAAACTAACTGGCAAGTATTTCACAATCATTAAAAACAACATAGCACTTAAAATGAGCTTTAATGTTTCGCCAACAAAGAAGGCAGCGATAAATTGGGTCATTTGTTGGGCGCCTGCATAGCGAAATACGCGCCAGACAAAAAATAAATTGGCTAAACCATAAGCAAGACCTCCGGCTAAAACGGAAAGGCCGGTTTTTTGCCCGCCGATTGGGAGGGCAACGATTGCGAGCAGCAGAACGCCTGCTAATTGCCAAGCCACCATGCGGTAGGCTTGGTGTTGAATGAGTTGTTGTAGTGGGTTGGCAGGCATCCGCGTTAGCTCGTTTCTGGCACGATGGCGGAGTATAATTAAGTCGCGTGGGTATGGCAACCTGGAGGTGATAAGGCGCAGCCATTCCCGCGTTTTTTAGCGGGAATGGCTGGTGGCATTAAAAGTGTTTGAGATGGCAGGTGTGGATGTGCAATTGTGCAAGCCTGACCCCATTTCCACAAGCCTGACCCCATTTCCATTTCATGTACTGATGCGCCAGTGAATGGCTGAAGCTTTAATGCGTGGGCCCTATTGATATGCGTCAACGCGTGGGGCAGGTTGACCCCCATTTGTTTGGCAGGGTGGTGTATTCGCCGCCTTTGGATGGCGCGGGGAATAAGGCTTATTGCAGCGCGTGGGTTAAATCGTGTTTGAGATCGTCTATGGCTTCAATCCCAACGGACAAGCGAATCAGATTGTCGCTGATGCCTAACTGTTGACGTTTTTCGGCGGGGATACTGGCGTGTGTCATGATGGCCGGGTGTTCAATTAAACTTTCTACGCCGCCCAGACTTTCTGCTAGAGCGAAAAGATGGCAACGCTCCAGCATGCGCAAGGTTTCTTCGCGAGAGCCTTTGAGGATGACTGAGATCATCCCGCCGAAGTAAGCCATTTGTTTTTTGGCTAATGCGTGTTGTGGATGCTCGGCTAGTCCTGGATAAATAACTTTTGCCACGCGGAGATGTTTTTTAAGCCATTGGGCAAGTTCAAGCGCATTTTCACAATGTCGTTCCATGCGAACCATCAGGGTTTTCAAGCCGCGCAATACCAGAAAACTATCGAACGGGCCTGCAATTGCCCCCACTGAATTTTGCAAGAAGCCAACTTGATTTGCCAGATCTTGTTTTTCGCCCACCACGACAATGCCGTTGATGACATCGGAGTGTCCATTTAAATATTTGGTAGCGGAATGAACGACAATATCAAAGCCATATTCTAAAGGCCGTTGCAAGATGGGCGTGGCAAAGGTGTTATCTGCCACGGAAATTAAATGATGCTTTTTGGCTATTTCTGCAATGCGTTTTAAATCGATGAGTTTAAGCATGGGATTGGTTGGCGTTTCTATCCAGACCATCCGCGTGTTGGGTTGTATCGCTTTTTCCAGATTATCCGGGTTGGTGAGATCGACAAACGAGGCGGCGATTCCTGCACTGCGCGCGCGCACTTTGTCAAGGAGGCGGAAGGTGCCGCCATAGACATCATCACATACCACGACGTGATCATGGGGTTGTAATAATTCAAGCAGCGTCGATATGGCGGCCATGCCTGAGGCAAAGGCGTAACCGTGTAAACCGGATTCCAAGTTGGCGGCACATTGTTCATAGGCGCTGCGCGTGGGGTTTTTGGTGCGTGAATATTCATATCCCTTATGTTCACCCGGACTTAATTGCACATAGGTGGAGCTTGCATAAATGGGTGTCATGATGGCACCTGTCTCTTGGTCTGGTGCTTGTCCTGCATGGATGACGCGGGTGGCTAAAGAGGGCGATTGGGTGGTCATGTGTGTTGTCCTATGATTTAAGGGGAGCGTCGTTAAGCAACAGTTTATGTTGCCTCATCCAGTCGTCATCCACAAATTTACTTAAGTAATTGCGTATGCCATCGGGTAATAAGATGAGACAGCGCTGACCGGCGGTCAAGGTTTTGGCGGCCTGTAAGGCGGCCCAAACCGCAGAGCCTGAGGAGCCGCCAACCAGCAAGCCTTCTTCACGAATGAGACGTCTTGCGGTTAAGAGCGCGTTTTGGTCATCTACTTTGACGTATTCATCTATTAAGTCGTTATCAAGGACAGCGGGAAAAAAATCATATCCAATGCCTTCAACCAGGTAAGGGAAAACGTCGGTTCCACCGCCAAGGATTGAACCGTAGGGATCAACACCGACAATTTTAACGTGAGGCATGTCTTTTTTTAAGCGCTGCGCTACGCCGGTAATGGTGCCGCCGGTGCCAACACCCATCACGACCATCGCAAGACGATCGCCCATGTCATCCATGATTTCCTGGGCCGTGGTGTCGTAATGTGCCTTGGGATTGTCGGGGTTGTTGTATTGATCAAGAATATGTGCGTTGGGCAATTCTTTTTGCAATTTTTTGGCGAGTTCCATGTGGCTGTCCGGGTCATCCCACTTTGCCTCAGTGGGCGTACGATAAATTTTTGCGCCCAGTGCTTCCAAAACGACTTCTTTTTCGCGGCTCATTTTTTCTGGCATGGTAATAATGATTTTATAGCCTTTGATGGCGCCAACCAAGGCAAAACCAATGCCGGTATTGCCTGAGCTTGCCTCAATCAGGGTGTCACCTGGCTTGATGCGCCCCGATTTTTCTGCCTCTTCAATCATGGTGATGGCAATTCTGTCTTTGATGGAGCCACCTGGGTTTAGAAAGTCACATTTTCCATATAATTCGCAAGGAAGGTCGCTGCCCAAACGATTTAAGCGTACGGTAGGTGTGTTGCCAATGGCTGATAAAATAGTGGGATACAGCATAAGGTCTCCTTATTTTTTTTTCGGCGCATCCGATGCCGGTGCGATGGAAAAATTTCCGTCCTGATAGCGTGAAACCTGACAGGTAAAGTCTCGTGTATCCACTGTCAGATGACCGCTTAGTGTGATGTAAAGGGATTCGCCATGCAGATTGCGATTTTCTAAGCGGCAAAAATTGTGAATTTTTCCTTTTCCCGGATTAAAAGTTAAATCGGAAACAGTGATGATATAGTTTCTGGAATAAGTAAATGCCAGCCAGAAATCATCTTTTTGGGTGACTTCATACAAATAAGGTAACACTTGTCCCCGATCAAGATCCCGAATGATTAATAGCCAGACTGGGTGACCTTGGTAAGCGGAAAAGTGAGTATAAATTTGTATGGTTTGTCCAAAGCCATCACTGCCTGTCAGTGCTGTATTGCTTTGAGCGGTGCCAAAACCAGGATAGCAGAGCATGATAATCAAGCTGAAGATGAGTTTCTTACTCATGCAAATCCTTTTAACCTCATTATTTTTTCCGAAAACAATAAAAGGCAATACTGAGAAAAAATAGAAAAAACAGGAGTGACCAGTTTGCCATATCCATTGATAAAAATTGCCAGCTTTTTTCTGCGCATTCTGCGTTGGCACCAAAAAATATTTTTCGCAGCACCTCTTGCAGCGGCAGTGCTTTTAGCATGTATTGAAGGCTGGCACCGCATTCGTTTGCCGTCATCGGCGGGAAATGCTGCAGCCATATTTGTCTGGCAGCCAATATCGCGCCTGTGAGGGCAACCATGGCAGCGAGAAAAGCCATTATTTTTCTGCCCGCATTTCGGGAAGATAAGAAAATGCCTATAAAAAAAAGGATTCCGAGCAAGCCAAAGCTAAAACGTTGCAGCAAGCAAAGTGGACAGGGCATGATGCCATCCACATACTGAATGAACATACCCGTACCCAGTAAACCTGAAACGGCCAAAAAACAAAAAATGTAAATGGAGCGTATCGACATAATTTTATTCTTTATAAAGATTAAACCAATTTTGAAGTATCAATTGTGCAGCGACTTGATCCACTTGTCCATCCTGAAGTGCCTTGTAGCCGCCTTCTTGGAAAAGCCGTTCGCGGGCATCTTTTGTTGTTAAACGTTCATCCGCTTCATGTACGGGCAATTGATAGCGCTGGTTTAAAGTGAATGCAAATTGCCGGGCTTGTTCGCTGATAGGCTGGTCACTTCCATCCATGTTAAGCGGGATGCCCACGACCAGGGCATCTGGCCGCCATTTTTGAATGAGTTTATTTAAGGCGCGCCAGTCAGGCACGCCGTTTTTAGCGGCAAGCGTGTCCAGTGGCCGTGCGGTTTGTGTGAGTGTTTGCCCAATGGCGACACCAATACGTTTTGTGCCGAAGTCAAATCCAAAAAGTATACGCGTGATGACATTCATTTCTGCCTAGCCTGTTTTTTTATTTTTTCTTGATCATTTAATGAAAAATAAATCGGGGTTTGCAGCAGAAAAATCGGTAGCCCATCAATCATCATGGCAACGGTAAAGATGATAATAGTCTGGATGACAATGACAAAAAAAACGGCGTCCATCCTATTTTCTCCTGAGTGATGTGCTTACTTTAACAAACTTCTTCTTGTCGTGCATCAGGATGTTGGGATGGCCGGGCAATTTTTAGTGATCAGAAGCCATATCCCAGTTTTCGCCCACGCCAATGGACACTAATAAGGGTACTTTCAAGCTGACGACTTCCGTCATGTGTTGCCGAATGGCCTCAATAAACGGCGGCAAATCTTTTTCTGCTGCTTCAAATACCAGTTCATCGTGTACTTGCATAATCATTTTCGCATTAATCTTTTTTTCTCGCAGCCAGTGATCAATGCGTATCATGGCGAGTTTGATAATGTCGGCGGCGCTGCCTTGAAGCGGCGCGTTAATGGCGGCGCGTTCTGCTGCGCGTTGACGCGGAATTTGGCGCACATTAATGT
>MGYH01000031.1:30564-39908 GCA_001801665.1 Gammaproteobacteria bacterium RIFCSPHIGHO2_12_FULL_45_12
TGTAAGCTTTGACAGCGGGATAGCGTGCGAAGTAACGGTCAATGTAGTCTTGCGCGGCCTTGCGATCAACGCCCAGTTGCCGTGTTAATCCAAAGGAAGACATGCCATAGAGCAGGCCGAAATTGATTGCTTTGGCGTCTCGGCGCATGTCTTTTGTAACCTGATCAAGCGGCACGCCCCAGACTTCCGCGGCAGTTGCTTGATGAATATCAAGGTTGTTTTTAAAGGCGGTTAACAAACCGGTGTCTTCTGAAATGTGCGCCATTAATCTTAATTCAATTTGAGAGTAATCGGCACTCACCATTTGAAAGCCTCTGGGTGCGATAAACGCTTGTCGAATGCGGCGTCCTTCCGGCGAGCGAATGGGAATGTTTTGCAAGTTGGGCTCAGAAGATGATAAACGTCCGGTGGAGGTGCCTGTCTGGTTGTATGATGTGTGAATGCGCCCAGTCTTGGGATTGATTTGTTCGACCAGCCGATTGGTGTAGGTTGAGATAAGTTTACTTAAACTGCGAAATTCAATGATGAGACGGGGAATCGCAAAATCCAACGCCAGCTCTTGTAGTACACCATCCGCGGTGGAAGGTTGGCCGGTGGGTGTTTTCTGCAGGATAGGCAGTTTTAGCTGATGATATAACACTTCCTGTAATTGTTTGGGCGAGTTGATATTGAAAGTTTGTTCACTCTGTTGATGAATTTCCTTTTCGAGTTCGTTTAACCGTTTTTGCAAAACGATTCCTTGTGCCTTTAAGCGTTCTGGTGCAATTAAGACGCCTTCTCGCTCCATGCGGGCGAGTACGGGGACAAGCGGCATTTCGATGTCCGTCAAAACATAGCTTAACCCTTTGGAGGCTTGTATGTGCGGCCAGAGTGCGTGATGGAGTTGCAGTGTGATATCCGCGTCTTCTGCGGCGTACGTTCCCGCTTTCTGAACCTCTATTTGGTTGAACGTTAGTTGTTTGGCGCCTTTGCCTGCGACGTCTTCAAAGCGGATGGTTTTAACACCTAAATGTTTTAACGCCAGTGAATCCATATCGCGATTATTATTGCTTGAATCCAGCAAATAAGATTCCAGCATGGTGTCATAAGCAACGCCTTGCATGTCGATGCCAGCACTTGCCAGCACTTCCATGTCATATTTTATATTCTGGCCAATTTTCTTAATGTCAGGATTTTCCAGCAACGGTTTTAAGGCGTTTAAAACAAGGTCTCTGGCCAATTGTTTTGGCGCGTCTGGATAATTGTGCCCGAAGGGAACGTAAGCGGCTTTATCTGGCACAATGGCAAATGAAACGCCTACTAATTCGGCGGTCATGTAATCCAGGCTGGTGGTTTCGGTGTCGAAGGCGATACATTTGGCATGATTTAATTGTTCGATCCAGTTTTGTAATTCAGTCCCGGTTTTAAGGATGTCATAGTGTCGTGGTTTAGCGGTGTTCTGGGCGTTGTTTGGGTCAGAGGATTCGCTTAGCCATGTCTTGAATTCCATTTCCCTGAACCAGCTCATAAGGACGGCGTTGTCGGCGGGTTTAATTTGTAAGTCGGCATCATGCAGCGGTAAATCAACATCCCGTTTGATGCTGACTAGCACTTTGGTTAAAGGCAACTGTCCAATGGCCCCACGAAATTTTTCACCAACTTTGCCGCTGATTTCATCCGCGTGAGCAACAAGGTTATCCAGCGTGCCATAATGTTGCAGCCATTTTGCCGCCGTTTTGGGGCCCACTTGCGGCACCCCTGGAATGTTGTCTGACGTGTCGCCCACTAACGTCAGGTAATCGACCATGCGATCAGGCGGCACGCCAAATTTCTGTTTCACGCCTTCTTCATCCAGGGTGGTGTTGGTCATGGTGTTAATGAGTGTGACATGCGCGTTAACGAGTTGTGCCAGGTCTTTATCGCTGGTTGAGATGAGGGTTCGCCTGCCTTTTTGTGCGGCTTTCGCCGCGAGGGTGCCAATGACGTCATCCGCTTCCACGCCATTAATGACAATTAAAGGGAGTCCCATGGCGCGAATAATGTGATGTAAGGGCTCAATTTGCTGTACAAGTTCAGGCGGCATGGCTTCGCGTGTGGCCTTGTAGGCGGGAAACAGGTCATCTCTAAAGGTTTTACCTTTCGCGTCAAAGACAACAGCCATGTGGTCCGGATGATGATCCGCGATGAGACGTTTTATCATGTTAAGAACACCGTAAACCGCACCAGTGGGATTGCCTTTGGAGTTGGTCAGCGGCGGAAGGGCGTGAAATGCGCGGTAGAGGTATGAGGATCCATCAATCAGTACAAGCGGCTTTTTAGTCTCTGGCATGCTATTTCCTAGGGCTGTCGTGGTTAATGAGGATAATATGATTTCTGGTCTTCTACAACTCTCACGCTTGACCACAGGGTTGACTAATGTTGTACTTCAAGGGGGGCATCAGGGAGTTTTTTTTAGGTTTTTTCGTGTCTTAATTTTAGGGAGAAACATATGTTACGGATATTTGCCGTTTTATTTGGTATTGCATTTATTTTTGCAGGTATTGCCGGAATGCTGCCTTCGTTCACACCAGACGGATTGTTGTTTGGGTGGTTTCAGGTGGATTCAACGCATAATGTCTTTCATATTGTCAGTGGTGTGTTTGCCATCATGGCGGCCACAAGCTATCGGCTTACCAAATTTTATTTTCTGGCGATAGGTCTTATTTACGCTGTGCTGGCGGTGGGTGGTTTCCTGCAGGGCGGTGATTTGGGCTTTATACACATGCAAGTCAATATGGCGGATAATGTGTTGCATGCCTGTATTGCACTTGTCGCGTTATATGCCTGTTTTGGAACCCATCGTGAGGCACCCTGATTTTTCTGGGCGGCTTGTCTGATGCGCTCTGTTTCCCGTCATACCAAGGGGCGGGAGCTGTCAGTGTGTTGCTCCCGTTGGTGCCGTGCAAACACCAGTCTTGTTTTGTCAGGCCGTATAGTGTAGTTATTCCTGACGAGCGGCATCAAAGTTAAAAACGGAGAACCACACCTGTGTCACTTTGGGACAAATGTTTGGCCTCATTGGAAAGTGAGTATCCTTCCCAGCAATTCAATACCTGGATTCGTCCCCTGCAGGCAGAGGTGGCGGATGGCAAGTTGATTTTGTTAGCGCCAAATCGTTTTGTGATGGACTGGATTGTTGAGCGTTTTTTGGTGCGAATCAATGAATTGGTCAAACAATTCTCCGATAACAAGCCTTTTCCCGTTCTTTTGGAAATAGGCAGCAAGCGTGCTTTGCCGCCTGCGGCGGCGACTTCAGCACCTGCGGTGGCACAGCTTGGTGTGTCTCATGTGCCTCACTCCAAATCTGTTTTTTCGTATGCGGACACGCATGCGTTTCGCAGCAATTTGAATCCCAATTTTACCTTTGATAGCTTTGTGGAAGGAAAGTCCAATCAATTGGCCAAGGCGGCCTCACAACAAGTGGCAGAAAATCCGGCAATTGCTTATAACCCCTTATTTTTATATGGCGGTGTGGGGTTGGGTAAAACCCATTTAATGCATGCCATTGGGAACCAGATTATCCTGAATAATCCCAAGGCGAAGGTGCTTTATTTACACTCCGAGCGTTTTGTGGCGGACATGGTGAAAGCGTTGCAAACTAACTCAATGAACGAATTTAAACGATTTTACCGTAACGTTGATGCACTTTTGATAGATGATATTCAGTTTTTTGCGGGCAAGGACAGGACGCAGGAAGAGTTTTTCCACACCTTTAATGCGTTGCTGGAAAGTCAGCAACAAGTCATTTTGACGTGTGATCGTTACCCAAAAGAAATCAATGGAGTCGAAGAGCGGTTGAAATCTCGGTTTGGCTGGGGATTGACGGTTGCAGTCGAGCCGCCTGAGCTGGAAACGCGCGTGGCCATTTTAATGAGTAAGGCAGAGCGCTCCAATATTGAGCTTGCTTATGAGGTTGCTTTCTTTGTTGCCAAACGTATCCGTTCCAATGTTCGTGAATTAGAAGGGGCGTTGAAGCGAATTATTGCGAATGCTCACTTTACAGGCAAAGCCATTACGCTCGATTTTGTCAAAGAGGCATTGCGTGATTTGCTGGCTTTGCAGGATAAACTGGTCACCGTTGAAAATATTCAGCGCACCGTAGCGGAATATTATAAAATTAAAGTCGCTGACTTGTTGTCGAAACGGCGCAATCGGTCGGTTGCACGGCCACGACAAACCGCCATGGCATTGGCTAAAGAGCTGACAAATCATAGTTTGCCTGAAATTGGCGATGCGTTTGGTGGTCGGGATCACACGACCGTCTTGCATGCTTGCAGAAATATTGCGAAGTTACGACAATCAGACGCGGACATTGAGGAAGATTATACCAATTTACTGCGAATATTAACCACTTGATAAGAGAACGACAACTATGGATATGACAGTTCATCGCGAGTCACTTTTAAAGCCCCTTCAGGCGGTGAGCGGTGTGGTGGAAAAAAAACAGACGCTGCCCATTTTGTCTAATGTCTTACTGACCGTGAAAGATAATCAATTATTTTTAACGGGGACAGACACGGAAGTGGCATTGGTGGGTTGTGTGAGTGTGGCTGCTTGTCGCTCAGGTACGACAACCGTTTTTGCTCGAAAATTATTCGATATTTGCCGTACGGTGCCAGAAGGTGCCACTTTGCGTTTGACGGTTGAGGGCAATTATTTGGTGGTGCGTTCGGGGGAGAGCTCTTTCAAGTTAAATACGCTCGCGGCAGATGAGTTTCCTGATCTGGAAGTGATTGAGTATCCGGTTAAATTCACCCTCAAACAAAGCCAGTTGAAGAGTTTGTTTTCTAGGACCTATTTTGCAATGGGCCTTCAGGATGTGCGCCACTATTTGAATGGAACCTTCCTAGACATTAGCCAGAACACCATTAAAAGTGTGGCAGCAGATGGTCACCGTTTGGCGTTAACCACCATTCATGACGAAAGAATAGGCGAGGGTGTCGAGGCGCGGGTCATCTTGCCGCGCAAGAGCGTGCTTGAGCTGATTCGTTTGTTAAGTGGTGATGCGGATG
Organism: Gammaproteobacteria bacterium RIFCSPHIGHO2_12_FULL_45_12; assembly: GCA_001801665.1. GTDB lineage: Bacteria > Pseudomonadota > Gammaproteobacteria > DSM-16500 > DSM-16500 > Aquicella. The sequence goes on from MGYH01000031.1 coordinate 35,595, forward strand.
GCGATGTGACGGTTTGTATTGCCGAGAGTCGTTTCCAGGTGACTACGAGCGATTTTATTTTTACCTCAAAATTAATTAATGCTCAATATCCAGACTACAATCGCTTGATACCACAAGGAACGACGGTCGCAGAAGGTGAGCGTGAAGCGATTAAGCAGGCGTTAACACGCGCGTCAATTTTGTGTAATGAGAAATTCCGCGGAGTGCGGGTTGGGCTTGAGCCTGGCATGTTACGAATTACGGCTAATAACTCGGATCAGGAGCAGGCAGATGATGCCGTTTCCTTGGCGTACGAGGGAACTAAAATGGAAATCGGCTTTAATGTCGCTTATTTACTGGATGTGGTATCAGCCATTTCTGCCAAAACCATTCGCTGTATTTTTACGGATCCCAATAATGGCGTGTTAATTGAGGCAACTGAGGGTGATCACTGCCTGTATGTGGTGATGCCGATGCGGCTCTAGCTTAAAAATTTTATGGGCATTTTATCGTTACGCATTGCTGATTTCAGAAATTTAGCCTCTGTTGGGATTGAGCCATGTCAGCAAGGGTTGAATCTTTTTTGGGGTAATAATGGCTGTGGAAAGACGAGTTTACTGGAAGCCATTCATTATCTTGGGGTGGGTAGATCATTTCGCAGTGGAAACGCCACGAGCCTAATACGTCAGTCGACGAATAAATTTCTTCTTTTTGCTCAATTAGTTAGCGAATCTCAAGCCTGTTTGCCGGTGGGTGTTGAGCGTCATCTCAATGGGACAACACGTCTCCGTGTCGCTGAAAAGGATGTGTCTGGCATAACAGAGGTCGCTAGTTTTTTGCCCATTCGGGTGATTAATGCTCATTCACATCAATTATTTGAGGCGGGCCCTGCTTTTCGTCGAAAATATCTGGATTGGGGTCTTTTTTATCAAGAAGAAGCGTTTTTCACCTGTTGGCGGCAGTTTGAGCGTGTATTAAAGCAACGTAATGCCGTGTTACGAGACAAGCGACCCAGCCGAGAGCTGGCCGTCTGGACGGCTGAGCTGGTTAAGATTGGGTTGGTGCTGGATGCTTATCGCCGTGCGTATGTGGAAACCATTAGCCCCTTCATTGTAGAAATTGCAGCCCTTTTATTGCCCATTAAAAACCTTACTTTTCAATATGGCGCTGGTTGGGATGAGACCATGGATTTTGAGCAGGCACTGGCGCAGCAATTTCAGTTGGAGTGTCGTTCTGGGCATACGCAAATTGGCCCGCACAGAGCTGATCTGGACGTGCAAATTGAGGGGGTTCCCGCGAAGCATATTTTATCTAGAGGACAGCAAAAACTGCTTGTTTGTGCTATGATACTTGCCCAAGGCGTGTTGTTAACCCAGCAGGCAAACAGAGGCTTGATTTACCTAGTAGATGACCTTCCTGCTGAGCTGGATTTAGTCGGCAGAAAAAGATTAATGTCGTTGCTGGCGAAACAGGGCTCACAAGTGTTTATAACAGCAATAGATAGTGAAATTGTTGATGAATTTCATAGAGATGAGCCCAATGTTCCAATTAAACTGTTCCACGTGGAACATGGCAGTGTGACTAACCCCGCCCCCGTGTCGGGATACTAAGGCTTAGGAGTGATATTGTGACGATTAAGACAGCAGAACTCTACGATTCTTCAAAAATCAAGGTGTTAAAAGGGCTTGACGCGGTTCGTAAACGCCCAGGGATGTACATTGGAGACACGGAAGATGGCACAGGTTTGCATCACATGGTCTTTGAATTGGTGGATAATGCAATTGATGAAGCATTAGGGGGGTATTGTGACTCCATTTGGGTGACCATTCATAGCGATGAGTCTGTCTCTGTTAAAGATAATGGCCGCGGCATTCCGGTGGATATTCATCCGGAAGAGGGCCGTTCCGCTGCCGAAGTCATTATGACCGTGCTGCATTCCGGCGGTAAATTTGACAATGATTCTTATAAAATCTCAGGTGGCTTGCACGGTGTGGGTGTGTCTGTGGTGAATGCATTGTCAGAAGAGCTGCATTTAATGGTGAGAATGAATGATAAGGTTTACGAACAATATTATCACCTAGGTGTGCCAGCCGCAGAAATGGCTGAGGTGGGTCAGACGACTGAGCGTGGCACAGAGATTAGATTTAAGCCCAGTGCGGAAATTTTCAAAAATATTGAGTTCAAATACGATATTCTCGCCAAAAGATTACGAGAATTAGCCTTTCTCAATTCATCCGTTCGTATTTTTCTGTCTGATGAGCGTTCAGGTCAAACAGAAGCCTTTGAATATCATGGTGGATTAAGAGGGTTTGTGGAAGATTTGAACCGTAATAAAACCACCATTCATCCCAAAATTTTCTATTTTATGACGGAAAAAGATCGTGTCACCGTGGAAGTTTCTCTTCAATGGAATGATACTTATCAAGAAAAACTGTTCTGTTATACCAATAATATTCCACAGCGTGATGGTGGTACCCATGTCGCTGGCTTTCGTAGTGCGTTAACACGCGTGTTAAATAATTACATAGAAAAAGAAGGCTATTCCAAAAAAGAAAAAGTGGCTACCTCTGGCGATGATTTGCGGGAAGGATTGACGGTGGTGCTATCGGTTAAAACGCCCGACCCAAAATTTTCTTCGCAAACGAAGGATAAGCTGGTTTCATCGGAAATTAAAGCCATTGTGGAGTCATTGATGACGGAGAAATTCCAGGAATATTTAATGGAATCCCCACACGATGCAAAATGCATTGTTTCCAAGGTCATTGACGCGGCGCGCGCACGCGAGGCGGCACGAAAAGCGCGTGAGTTAACACGTCGTAAAGGCGCGCTGGATATTGCAGGCTTACCTGGGAAGCTCGCAGACTGTCAGGAAGAGGACCCTAGCAGGTGTGAATTATATTTGGTAGAGGGTGATTCCGCAGGCGGCTCGGCGAAGCAAGCGAGAGATCGGAAAACGCAGGCTGTTTTACCCCTAAAAGGCAAAATTTTAAATGTGGAAAAAGCGCGTTTCGACAAGATGATTTCATCGGCAGAAGTGGGCACCTTGATTACCGCCTTGGGTTGCGGGATTGGCAGAGATGAATATTTCCCAGATAAATTACGCTATCACAGCGTCATTATCATGACAGACGCTGATGTGGATGGCTCCCATATCCGTACTTTATTACTAACCTTCTTTTATCGGCAAATGCCGGAGTTGATTGAGCGCGGTAATATTTATATTGCACAGCCCCCACTTTATAAAATCAAACGGAATAAACAGGAACGTTACGTCAAGGATGAAAAAGCCTTGGAAGAATTGTTGCTCCAGAGCGCTTTGGAGGACGCATCGCTTTATCTTGGCGATGGCCGATGTGTGACGGGTACGGCGTTGAACGAGCTGGTGGAGGAGTACAACGCGGTCATGGCAAGTGTGTTGCGTTTTTCAAGGCGTTATCCCAGGGAGTTTTTGGAAGCCTTAACGTATGCGCCTTATTTGGGGGATGCCGAGTTGTCTCAGCGAGACTTCATGGAGAAGGTCGTCAGTGAAATACAAACAAAATTGAATGTTGCCGTGGCAGGTTCGATCTATTATGAAATTGAATTGCAGGAAGACGCAGAGCGGCATTGGTGGCTGCCTAAATTGAATATAACGAATCATGGCGCGAAGACAATCTCATTGATTAATAAGGATTTTTTTGTATCACCAGAATATCATAAGTGGACAGATCTGGGCGCGAAGCTGACTCAGTTGATGAAGACAGGGGCCAATGTCGCGCGTGGAGATAAGAAAAAAACGGTTAATAGTTTTGCTGAAGCGATGACATGGCTGATGCTTGAAGCGAAAAAAGGCCAGGGGATTCAACGGTACAAAGGCCTAGGTGAAATGAACCCGGATCAATTATGGGAAACAACCATGAATCCTGAGACAAGGTGTTTACTGCAAGTCAGAGTGGAAGATGCAGTCGCTGCCGATCAGATATTTACAACCTTGATGGGTGATGAGGTCGAGCCGCGCCGTTTGTTTATTGAAACGAACGCGATGGATGTGACTAATTTGGATGTTTAGAGGGAAAAGCACAGACAAGGCAGCGGGGTAAAGACTTTCTCCGCTCTTGTTCTTTAATGAGGCGTGTGGGGCGCGCTTTACATTGGCTAAAAGAATATCACTTAACCTTGAGAGTGGCTATCCTTCATAAATGAATCACGCACCTATTCAAGCCGACACTTCCACGATCTTTTTGCGAATGATTAAATATAAAAAAAATCAAATTTGATTAAAATGTACAATTTGAAGTGTCATTCCCGCTTGAAGTGTCATTCCCGCTTGAAGTGTCATTCCCGCTTGAAGTGTCA
>MGYH01000032.1 GCA_001801665.1 Gammaproteobacteria bacterium RIFCSPHIGHO2_12_FULL_45_12
GTGCTGCTTGCGTGGTTGCGGGTGGAGTGCTGGCGCGGACTGGTTTAAGGGTAGTGAGAGATGGGGCAGAGAGTTCGGCGATAAGGCAGCGTGTGCTTGGCAATATTGCTGAGAGCAAGTCAGCTAGGAGCGCAAGCAATATTGAGATGCATGCTTTAATCGAAGAGGTACCATCGTTAAATGTCAGTACACGCATGGATGAAGCGGTATTTTGGTCAGGTAGCGGTAATAGACAATTAGCAGAATCCTACGCCTCGGAAACAAATAAATTTACGTTAGAAATGACACCTGGCGGTCGGTACTTAGACTCCCGAAATCTATTTGACAGATACAGCAATAAGCAAGCCATACTTCCATGGGAGAGATTATCCACAAGGTTTGCCCAAGGTGCATCAGGTAGGGTATCTGCTTTTTCTGATACTTCGCGCCCCGCAAGCGTATTTAATCGAATTGAATATCCAATATTGCGAGACAATTCAAACGTCACAGAAATAATTTTTTCGTTTGATATTCAATATCAAAATTCTTATATGTTTCACTAAATAGGGTTTGAAAATGCTTAAGAAAATTAATGAAGGTAGGGTTGAAAGTGATAGTGGTTTTTCTATTCACATCAAAGGATTAGAGTGTCTGAAATATGAAGACAATGAACATTCAATTGAGTTTGAATGGAACTATGATCCTAGTGCCAATAAAACTTATGTCTATGTTTCTGATGTAAGAGATATAAATGGCACAGAAAAAAATAAAATAATGAATAACATTAAAGAAGCTGTAAATCTTTTAGATGGTAACTTCGAGGTGGTTTAATTTTGTCGATGCGAGGCTAGGCTGTTGATGTGAGCGTGCTCTCTGCCAGCATGGTCGGTGCGATGATTGGCAGTTATGCCGGTCACGAAGGGTATAAGCTCTTGCAAAGTCAGGAATTGAAACACGCAAGCGAGCAGGCCATTAAAAGGCAGCAAGCTCCTCGCGCTCTTGCAGCAGCGAACACACAGCCGATCTCTGCTATGAAGCCGACGCATCAAGTGGCGCGAACGGCAACCAAACCAACGCCTCAGTCGCCTTCAGCGCAGGCAGAAACTCTAATACGACAATCTATTGCAATTAGTTCGGATATGGCGTACAATTTCGAATTATATGATAGAAATGGTCGATACTAATGACAATACCTCGCTTGTTACAATTACCAGATGATGAAAGTTTTTTTTTATTTGGGCCTCGCGGCGTCGGCAAAACAACGCTGTTAAAACAGCTGTCATGGTTTTCCCAATCTTTATATATCAACCTATTAAAGCCAGGTGATGAGACGCGTTTCGCACGTCGACCAGGTGAGCTAGAGAGCATGGTTAAAGCACTACCGGCAGCGACAAAACATATTATTATTGATGAAGTGCAAAAAGTCCCACGTTTGCTTGATGTCGTGCATGACTTAATTGAATCAACCGATAAAAAATTTATTCTAACGGGATCCAGTGCCCGCAAACTAAAACATGGCGGCGCTAATTTACTAGCAGGACGAGCCTTTGTATATCCTCTATATCCCTTTACTTATTTTGAGCCAATAGAATCGCCAGCATTACTCAGCTGTTTGCGTTTTGGCATGTTACCCAAAATTTTCGACTATCCTTCCGATGAGAAAAAACAGCTGTATTTAGAAGCATACACCAACACCTATTTGAAGGAAGAAATATGGGCGGAGCAATTCATTCGTGAGCTTGATCCATTTCGCAGATTTTTAGAAGTCGCCGCACAAAGTAATGGAAAAATCGTTAATTATTCAAACTTAGCGCGTGATGTTGGCACAAGCGATAAAAACATACAGAAATATTTTTCGATATTGGAAGACACGTTGCTGGGATTTTTCCTAGAAGCTTTTCAGCATTCATTTAGAAAACGCTTAAGTAAGTCTCCAAAATTTTATTTTTTTGATACAGGCGTTGTTCGAGCATTAACAATGCAACTAAACCTCCCGCTAACTCCCCGCACCAGTCAGTTTGGAGATATATTTGAACATTTTATCATTTTACAAGCGATACAATTAGCCGGTTATTTCCATCGAGACTACCGCTTTTCCTATTTAAAAACGAAAGATGATGCTGAGATTGACTTGGTTGTTGAGAGGCCAGGATTGCCATTATTATTCATTGAAATTAAAAGCAGCCAAAATGTGCAAACAGAACAGTTGTCAACGCTTAAAAGAATCGCCCATGATTTTGGCGAGTGCGAAGCGATTTGTTTGAGCTGTGATCCTTACGCAAAACAGTTAGATGGCATCACAGTCCTCCCCTTCGAAAAAGGACTTAAGCGGTATTTCATGAAGTAAGAAGACAACGATAAGAACGTGGTTTTCCGAGTCCAGCTTGTCATTCCGAGCACAGCGCACTAGTGTCCGGTAAGTTGGTGTAATTATTGATCGTCCCTAGGAAAACGCTATAGTAGCGCACTAAACGCAAATTTAGACCCAAGGACGACCATATGAAAGATACCGTTTTTCAACGCATTTTGAAACCCCTAACACCTGCTCTAATGAAGCAGTGCACCTCACGATTTCGGTCTGACTATCACTACGACACATTCGACACACTTGCGCATCTGCAAACTATGGTTTATGCCCACATAAACGAAATTAAGAGTTTGCGCACACTGGAAGTAGCATTAAACAGCCAAAAGATAGGTGTTTCAACAAAAATTAAACGATCAACTTTGAGTGATGCTAATGCTAAACGAAGTTCAGAGTGCTTTTTTTGGGTACTGGGTCAACTACTGTCAACGCTTCCTAGAAAGATTCGTAGAGATATAAATAAAGTGGTCAGAATTCTTGATAGCAGCCCAATTCAGTTAAGGGGAAAAAGCTACGATATTTGGTCGAGTCTGAATGCTACTCGCCATATTAGAGGATTAAAACTGCATGCCGAATACGATCCAGAGTTACAATCACCCACGAGGGTAACCACCAGTCATCCTAATGTGAATGATTCTACTATGGGTCAGCAATGGCCTATTCATAAAGACACAATTTATGTATTTGATAAGGGTTACTACGACTACAACTGGTGGTGGAGCATTCATCAGAAACAAGCTTTTTTTGTAACTCGCCTGAAAAAGAATGCTGTCATCACAAAAGGAATAAAACATACCGCGAGTGGGGATAACATCATTGAAGACGGTACATTCAAGTTTAGAATTACAAGGCCTAGAGGTGGAAAAAAAAATCTATACACGGAAAACTTGAGATATATCAATGTTAGTAGGGAGGGTAAAAAACCGCTAGTTTTAGTAACAAATTTGCATGATATGCCAGCTGAGATGATCGCTGACCTATATAAAGGCAGATGGGACATTGAGCTATTTTTTAAATGGATAAAACAAAATCTTAAGCTCAAAAAATTCCTGGGGAATTCTGCTAATGCAGTCAAAATTCAAATCGCAACTGCGTTAATAGCATATCTGCTAGTTAACATGTTTAAGGCAGATACAGATGATAGTTTATCACTACAGCTCAGCTTAACGTGGGCAAGGTATAACTTAGGTTCTGTGATGGTGGAATCAGTTATAAAGCCCCCTCCCATATACCACTATCCAAAAATGACTTGGGCAACATCTGTGGAGGGTGCGCATTTATGACGCTAAGATACCGGACACTAGTGGAGCACAGCGAGGAATCCCCTTAGCGTGGCACAATCCACTTTAACGCGAGGCAGAAAAACAACACGAACAAAGTATGCTCAGCATTAAAGGGAGCGATATGAGGCAGGCTTGCGTTATTGCGCCTTGATAAGGAGAGAAGTATTAAATGTACAATTGTGCAAGCCTGACCCAGCGTTTCATGTCTATTTATCGAACAAGTGGCGGCTGGAGGCAGCTTGCGTGACGCTGTGCCCTTACCGCCAGCGTAGAGAAAATCCTTAAACTGCCAGAGCCCTTAAAACTGCTCTTGGTGCTTTTTCTATTACTTTAAGAAAATTACGGGCTATTGTATTCGGGGTGCGTCTGTGTTGCTCCCACTCCTGAATAGTCCTTAAACTTACGCCAAAATATCCGGCAAATTCAGACTGTGAAACATGGAGCATCGTGCGAATATGTTTCACATCAATTTCTTTTTCCTTCGGCGGATTAACCCGTTTAAATTTCTTTAATTGCGCTCTGGTTAAAGGCTTATTATCAGAGTCAGATTTTGCAGCTGCAATAACCTGCTTCTCAGTTAAGGACTTTACCTTGGTCCAATTTGTTTTATCTTTAGGCATTTTTTTCATAGTATGTTTCTCGCTCATTTTTGCTTGCCTTCTTGGCTGATATGATCCTCTTTTTACTTTTCCGCGCTGTATAAATTAAGGAAATAACGACCCCATGTACCAATCCTAAGGTTTGAAGTCTTTTTCCCCCTTTGCGGATACTCGAAAACTCGATTCGACTTGGGTCATCAAATACTTTTACAGCACCCACAAAATCCATCCCGTGTTTTTCGAGATTTAACTCCCTTTTATCAGCCATTCCCGTCACCCATTAGCGTGGCTAATGACAAAAGGAACGTGCAAAATCTGCGGCTAGAAAAAAATAACCATATTAGTTATATGGTTATTGTGTGGTTTGTGAATTTTGTCGGATTTGGGCATTGAGCCCCATATACTCACTCTGGTGAGAGTCTTGGGCCTTGCTCATTCATTGGGTTAGCTTGCTTGCCTTCAAAAAACGCTAAACGCGCAGCACGCAGTGACGGTAGGCTGGTTATCTTTCGGACGCCACCTTGACCACAACTGCTAACCGCATTATTTTTTTGTTCATTATAATAAGCATCCTCTTTTGCTTTAACAAACTCTTCCAGCATGCCTTTGATTATGACATTAGACGGATTGTTTAGTTCAGCACTCCTAATTTCCATTCTCGTCAAGGGACAAACAATATGAGGGGGATTCATGCATATTTTAAACATCTCAATTAGACTTTCGCGATCATAGGTTATCCCTGTTGAAACAGCTAGGGGATCATTGATAATCATCAATGAAATAGGGTCACAAAGGGTATTAGGGATATTATTAACATCAAAGTTAATCCTCTCTAGGCGCGCCTGAAATGTAGGGAATAGAATAGGGCGAATTAATCGTACAATGTCATCATGCGCATTTTTTTGAGCTATTTCTAACGGGGTGTATGGCCGACGATCTGCATTAGCATTAGCAATAGCTTTTACATCTGCGCCATGATCTAACAACAGTTTGGCTACCTTAAGATGACCCTCGTGTGCGGCATACCAAAGTGGAGTCGGCTTATCAAATGATCTTGGCTGATCGACATTCGCGCCATGCGCTAGCAACAGTTGGGCGACCTTAAGGAAACCCATGTAAGCGGCAGCGTCAAGTGGAGTGTTGCCAAGATTGCTTGCCTGATTTACCTCTGCGCCATGATCTAGTAACAGTTTGGCGGCCTCATGATGACCGTTTTGAGCGGCTATGAATAATGCGGTATGCCCCTCACCATTACTCACATTGATAGCCTCTGGCTGCTCTTGATATTGACTTAGATAGCGATTGATGCCATCCAAATCATTCTCCATGGCGGCATTAAGAAAATTTTCTTTTTCCCTTTTTTGGATAGCATGGCGAATTAGTTCAGCTATGTTGTTTTTCCCGTTTGCTAGAGCTATTTTTAACGGGGTGTATGGCTGACCATCTACATTAGCAATAGCATTTACATCTGCGCCATGATCTAGTAACAGTTTGGCGGCCTCATGATGACCGTTTTG
>MGYH01000033.1 GCA_001801665.1 Gammaproteobacteria bacterium RIFCSPHIGHO2_12_FULL_45_12
CCCTTCAGCTTTTTCTTCCTTCATCTGACCAGAGTAAGGTAAAATGCGGGCTGCCTTGGTTTGGCATGGCTGACATGAAATGAGAAGGACGTAATGTGATGGACACTTTCACCATTGCCACTTGGAATGTGAACTCCCTAAGAGTCCGTTTGCCCCACGTTTTAAAATGGTTGTCGGTGATTAAACCAGACGTGCTGGCTCTACAGGAAATTAAAATGCCGGACAGTGATTTTCCCGTGGCGTGCATTAATCAGGCGGGTTATCAGGTCATTTACTCAGGCCAAAGAACGTATAACGGCGTGGCTATCTTAAGCCGCGCAGCCGCATCTCAGGTGATCACCGATTTGCCTGGGCTAAATGACCCACAACGTCGTGTGTTAGGCGCAACCATCAACGGTCTGCGCATCCTGAATCTTTATGTCCCAAATGGCGAAAGTGTGACATCCGATAAATATCAGTACAAATTAGGGTGGATAAAGCAGTTGGATGTGCTGCTTAAAGCAGAGCTTCAAGCTCATCATAATGTGTTGGTGCTGGGTGATTTTAATATCGCGCCAGCGGAAAGAGACGTACATGATGCAACCGCCTGGGAAGGCCATGTTTTATTTACTCAGCCAGAACGGCAAGCATTTCAGTCCATCTTGCGCTTAGGGTTTAAAGATTGCTTCAGGGAGCAGCATAGAGAGGAGGCAGGCTTTAGCTGGTGGGATTACCGAATGAATGCCTTTAAGCGTCATTTAGGCATGCGAATTGACCACATTCTTGCCAGTGAAGCCTTGTATACGCACTGCATCAAGGCCTATGTTGATCAGGACCCGCGCGCCTGGGAGCGACCCTCGGATCATGCCCCTGTCATCGCTGAGTTTAATCTAGCCTAAATGGACGCGACCAAGCGTGAATATCGCTTAAGTATATTGATTGTTCGTTGAGACTTAGCTATCATGCCCTACTGTTTTTATAGGGGTTCGTCGGAATGAAGCCAAATTTACATCCAGAATATAAAGAAGTATCCATAAGTTGCAGTTGTGGTAGTGTTTTCACGACGCGTTCCACCATGTCGAAAGACACTTTTCACTTGGAAGTTTGTTCCATGTGTCATCCATTTTATACGGGCACCCAGAAAATTGTGGATACCGCAGGCCGTGTGGATCGTTTTCGCCAGAAATATGGCATGAAAGACAAGGCACCCGTTAAAACGGAAGCAAAAGCGGCCGTGACGGCTGAAAAAGCTGAGGTCAAAGCCGACACGAAGGCGAAGCCAAAAGCCAAAAAAATAGCCAAAGTAGAAGTGAAAGCAGAAGAACAAAAAGCCAAAGCTGACAAGAAAGATAAAGAATAAAATTAATTATTATTATTAGAAGTCTTAATGTCCAATAAGTTGCGCCAAGCGGCGCTGGATTATCATGCTAGTCCAATTCCGGGGAAAATCGCGACTGCGCTGACAAAGCCAATGGAGACGCGATATGACCTGTCTTTGGCTTATACGCCAGGCGTGGCCGAACCCGTGAAAGAAATTGTAGCGGATCCTCAGCATGCCTATCAATATACCAATAAAGGTAATCTGGTCGCGGTCATTTCAAATGGGACGGCTGTGTTGGGGCTGGGTAATGTGGGTGCGTTGGCGAGTAAGCCTGTCATGGAAGGCAAAGCGGCACTTTTCAGGAAATTCGCGGGCATTGATGTTTTCGATATTGAAATTGAGTGTCATGATGCAGAGGCACTGGTTGAAACCATTGTGCGTATTGCGCCGACATTTGGCGGCATTAATTTAGAAGATATCAAAGCGCCGGAATGTTTTTATGTCGAAGCAGCGTTAAAAAAGCGTTTAAATATTCCTGTCTTGCATGATGACCAGCAAGGCACCGCCATTGTGGTGGCAGCGGGGTTGTTGAACGCACTGGAGGTGCAGGGTAAAACCTTGTCACATGCGAGGCTGGTGTGTCTGGGTGCCGGTGCAGCGGGCATTGCGACGTTGCGACTGTTGTTGCGACTGGGCGCGGCCAAACAAAATATATTGGTTGTCGACAGAGTGGGTGTCATCCATGGGGAGCGCGATGACATCAATGATCAGAAAAAAGAATTTATGGCGAATACATCATGCCGTACGTTGGCCGATGCCATTGAGGGCGCTGATGTTTTTATTGGTGTATCCGGTGCTAATTTACTGGCGCCCGAGTTAGTTTGCCGCATGGCAAAAAATCCTATTATTTTTGCGCTCTCCAATCCCACGCCTGAAATTTTACCTGAAGTGGCTTTAGCGATGAGAAATGATTTAGTGATTGCAACAGGTCGAAGTGACTATCCCAATCAGGTAAATAATGTGTTATGTTTCCCTTATCTTTTTCGTGGTGCAATGGATGTGCGCGCGACTGAGATCAATGAAGCCATGCAGTTGGCGGCAGTGCATGCTATCAAGGATTTGACTAAAGAGCCGGTACCAGATGACATGTTAATTGCTTATGGAATTGAGCGGAGCATGGCATTTGGGCCGGCTTATTTATTGCCCCTTCCCGTTGACCCGCGCTTAAGGGAATATGTATCACGCGCTGTCTCAAAAGCCGCCGTGGCGTCAGGGGTCGCGACGATTGAGTTGATTTAAGGTTTTGCGACGGGTCCTGATGGTTTCAGCCGCGAGGTTTTACACCGTTTAAAATGAAGTTTTCCTAGAATAGGACAATTGACGCTGGCGGTCGTGTTAGTGTATTTTATGGTTAATGGATGCGTTGTCATGGTCGAAGCCACACCAAAAATCATCTAGGTTGATCGCCTGTTTAGCAGGTTATGACTAGGCTCACACGAGTTGAAATAGTAGAGGGAGCACTCGCAATGTCTGATAATTATTATGATACATACCAAAATTTACCTCGATTTTCTGACGATTTTTTCGGGCAATTTTTAAGAGCACTAGGCAAATCCTATACTCAGTGTGCTGATGTCGGTGAGTGCTTTATCACATTAAATAAAATTAAAGATGACGATTTCAATAGTTGGTTTAGCGCTTGGAATGAGATTGCGAGTCATTTGCAGGCATTAGCAGATGAAAGCTGGAACAAAAAGCATGTGCTGACGGCTGCCATGACGTATTTGAGAGCCGTTGAATATCATCGCACCAGTGAGTTTTTTCTAAGGGCTAACATGGATGACCCGCGCATTTTGCCTTGCTTTGATAACATGCGATATTGCTTTGAAAAAAGTATAGATGCTTTGCATCCCGGCTCAAAACCAGTTGAGATACCTTATGGTGACACCTTTCTGAGTGGTTATCTTTTCACAACGGACAAAAATCCCAGGGCAACACTGATTGTGCCAGGTGGTTATGACAGTTCCGTGGAAGAGCAATATCCGTTGGTGCCCACTTCGCTCCAGCATGGTTATAATATTTTAATTTTTGATGGCCCAGGCCAGGGACATGTCTTGCGCCGACAAAAATTAACGATGCGGCATGACTTTGAGCAAGTCATTTCCAAGGTTTTAGACTGGATGGACACACGGGGAGATTTGTCGCGGCTTCCTTATGTGTTGATAGGCCGAAGTTTTGGAGGCTATCTTGCGCCTCGTGCGGCTTGTTTTGAACCCCGAGTGGCTGGTTTGATTTGTGACCCAGGGCAGATAGATATTTCAGCGGTATTTCATAAAATTTTGCCAGCAAAAATCAACAGCCTGCTTGATCAAGGCCAGCAAGATGAGGTGAATGTTTATTTTAATGACATTTTTTCCAAAAATAAAATGCAAGCCTTTTATTTTACCTCAAGGATGAATGTCCACGGTCTTAAGACTCCTTATGAGTATTTGCAGGAAATGAAACAATATCGTTTCACAGACGTGGTCCAGCAAATAAAATGCCCTACGTTGGTGTGCGACAATCCAAGCGATAAAATTTCCAATCGTGGGAATGCGTTATATGACGCACTGGACTGTGATAAAACCTATGCAGGTTTTTCAGGCCAGTGGGGTGCGGGTATGCACTGTGAAGCGGATGCGACGGGACAATTTCTGCGCGTTGCCTTCGACTGGCTGGATGAAAAATATCCAACACTATCTTGAAAAAAGCTGCGATGGGTCTGACAGGGCAGGCTAGCCCCGCATAGGTATCTACTATTCAGAGAAGTAGCACTTATTTTCACGAATTTTTTGCCGATTATTAAATTATAAAAAATCAGATTTGATTAAAATGTGCAATTTGAAGTAAAATTAGAAATAGGTTCCCGCCTGCGCGGGAATGACACAGTTAATAGATTTAAAATTAAAAAATTCCAAAAAGATCGTGGAAATGTCAGATAAGAAACGACAGACCCCAGATGATTTAATCAGCCATTCCCGCGTTTTTTAGCGGGAATGGCTGTGATTTAATAGATGAATTTGCCCTCGGCTAACATAATAAATTAAGGCATAACGAATGACGACCATTACCATTACCTTGAAAAAGGGCACCAGTCAATATGACTTAAGGACTCAGCAGGCAACTCTAAAAGGTCTGATTACTAAAGCGATCAACTCAAAGGACAAAGCGCGTTTAGAAGAAATAGAAAGGCTATTAATGCCCATAAACGACCAAACAGTTGCGGTCTTTGTTCAAGCTGAATTAGCGAGAATACAGAGAACGAAAACCGTCACCGTCCAAGCAAACCCCGCCCCAGCCGCTACAATTCAAGCAGCCATTCAACCAGCGTCTGCTGGCATGATGACTAATATTTATTTATATCCTCGCTCTGAATATTACACCCGGTTTCATCATACAACGTCATTTAAGATGAATGAACCGCGATATTGGGGCTCTTACCATCGAAGTGAGTCTAGCCGATTCGCGGCTGAGGTGAGGGGCAAAAGTAAATTTCCAAGCCCATTCGTTAAGGAAACACCAAAAGCAAATTCATTTTTTGCGCACTCTGGCGGCTATCATTCGCCATTTGCATTTCCCGAATACCAAAATACATTAACCCAAACTAAGTTGGTACGGAATGGCGAGATTAATATTAGAGATGAATTACTTGTCTATAAGAATAGCATGGCAAAGTTGGTGATAAGCAGCTTTGAAAAGATGCAAGAAAATCAGCAAAATATATCGCAAAATCAAGTACGCCCTATCGTATTTTCTGATAACGATTATCCATGTGTGCTGGTAGCACTGCCCACATTAAATGCCTATCACTCCCATAGCGAGGCTGGAAAATATTGGGCTAAGCATCCCAAGCCTTTCCAGAAATTAGTATTGGCCTGCTTTATTGCGATGCTAAACCAAGAAGCCATAGAAAATAAAATACCAATCGAAATGGTGTTGAGATCAAGCTTTGGGCATAACTTGCCAAGCATCTGTGTGACAGATAACACATTTAGAATTAATGTTGGGATCATTCCATCAGCATACGCCAATATAATTGGAAGAACATTGTATCGACTAAACGTATACATTGGCAACATAAGCGATGAATCCTCGCCAGCATCAGGGTTCGACAAGACTTTTATCGATAAAGTAAAACGGTATAATGCATTAAAACTTAAAAAGGCCATCGATACACATCCGCGATATAAGTCATTAATAGGTTCTGCTGAATATCATCATGCCGACATCAATGAAGCCGACTTTGAAACGCTCCACCGCCATTTCAAGCAACTAAATGAAAATATGGGTTCAAAAGGAAGCGCGAGATTTATCCCAGTATGCTTGGAGAATAAAACGATATGGCAGGCGATCAGAAGTTCAGGCGATAGCATAGGAAAATCTGTTCTTTATGAATGCTTCAGAAAGGACAGCACAATTGATTGGCTCGCCAATAAAATATTGGATGCGCTATTAGAAAAAAATGCTTTCCCTCTTGAAACGGCACTTAAAGACTTACTGAATCAACTGACTTACACAGACGTTGTATCGATGAATTATTCACACATAGGAGCGGCGTTATCGGTTAGTAAACGTCAATTTGAAACAGTTTCTTTTAAAAGATTTTATAAAGATGATCACGCGTTTGATAGGATCACGAAAATTTTATTTCAAGGTCTTGATGAGCCAAGGCCTCGTGAGGCGTTGTACAGTGGCATTGAACTAGCCGGGTCTCATTTTTTCAGTCATGCGAGAGGCAGTGAAACCGTTGACAATAATGAACCAGACTATGGCAGTGATTCCGATTGTGAAGAGGATTTGAATGATCAACCCACAAAAGAATCTACGCATATTGTTCATCGAAAATTACGCGTTTGCTCCGGCATGAAAGCCATTCTACTAGCACATTATGGCGCGCTTTCCTTTTTGAAATCACTAGGATTCAAGGCATTCGAGCTAAACCTTGAACAAATGTATTATGAAGTGCACGATGCTGTTAAGTTTGTGAAAAATGATAAATTACTACTCAACAAAGTAAAGGTCAACTACGCATCTAAAATTTTACATTTTGACTTGAACCATTGTAATTCTTTTAACGTTGACAATAAGACATTGGACGAAATGCTAAAAGGGGATCCTGCTGTCATTATTTTAGATTACACCAGCAGCACTGGCAACACGATTAAAGACGCAGTAGAAAAATGTTTTGCTAATAAAGTTGTGAGCTTGGTTATTTTAGTTAATAGCGGACTAAAGAACGATCAGGCTGGCTCAGACCTGAATCCGTATGGTGAGGCGAGAATTGTTGGTCGCAATCGCGTCACTGTCAACAACATAATGGATGTGATGAAAAACGGGTTAGCGAATGAAGACAAGTTACCTGCTAAAGTACATGAAAAAGTACGCGCATTTAAGCAGCGGAAAATGGCCTTTAGCTTTATTGGGTTGTTTAAGCCGGCCAACGCTGCATCGAAAATTTTCCTACAAGAAACCACCTACCGTGCCAGCAAAAGCTGACAAAATAATGTCGTTAATGCCCATTTGCTGGTATCTGAATTTTTAATATTCCGTTATACCAGCATTCACTTGTAGTCCTGGAAAAGGAGCAAGTATTTCTTACGGAAAAACCCAGCGGAAAATCTACCTAAAGAGAGACAGAAGGCTAAAAGTTCAATTCGTAAAGGCCTAATAATCCCACCTACAATTCCCCGCAATTCTCCGGCAAAATCAGTCATACTGGGGTAAACCCAGCCTAGTAAAAGTGTTTTATTTTAGGATTTCAGGAGTGTTTTTTCGATAAACTGCGGGAGAAGCGACCCATTTCTAACTTTAAATGCTAGCGTATTCGAATCTAGGTATTTATCCAATATATAAATAATTAAATAAACAATTGGTGTCATCAAAAAAGATAGAATTATTTTGATTAAGATAGACCCAAATAGAATATTTAGTTTTTGATTTGAGTTTAAAAATACAATATTTACAAATATGATTGAATCGACAGCTTGTCCTAAATAGGTTGAAAGGTTGCTTCTGAGCCAGAGTAACTTACCATGCGTGAGCTCTTTTATTTTCTGGTATATAGTGATATCAATAATTTGCGAGATAAAGAAAGCTATAATACTAGCAACTATAACGCTGATGCCAGTTGATAAAATAGATTTATATTCTGCTTGTAATTGCCAAAATGATGGATACGGCGAATTAATAGATAGTTGAATAATACAAGCGATCAGTGCTTGACTAGCTAAACCAAGTAGTACCGTATACCTGGCAGCTTCTTTCCCCCAAAGTTCACAAATGCAATCAACAATCGGATAAGTTAATATTGAAAATACGATATTTGAAAATGGAAAATTAATTCCAATGTGTACAACCTTAGGAGCGGTTATAAGTGAGCTAGCAAGTCCGCAAATGACTAGACTTGTTAAAAAAGTGTAGGCATATATTTCTTTTTTCTGTATAAGAATGTTCTGCATGTAAACCTTAAAAATACATCAATTTTACCGCTTTAAATGGTAAAAATATGGAGTGATTAAATTCAATATGTATCTTAAGGCCAGCTATTGCTGAAAATCACAAGCTACATTTGCTTACACCGTATTTCGCCTAACTATTGAATATCACATTCAGGTATATTATTTTTTTACGCATTGTTGAGGCGAGCTTAATTGTCTTTGAGCCGCGCCCATGTATTGGCCAGCATTTTCTACCATATGATCGATGAAAAGCATATGATTATTTAAACAATCACTCATTGGTATTTTACCATCCATTGTTTGTATACCTTCTCGCTTCAATTCACCAATTTTTTTGGATACTTCAGGCATAACGATTTGTCGCCATACTTTTGCCATAATATCGGCAGCAGCTTGAGGGTTAGCCCTGAAATCAAAGAAGGTAGAGCTACTTAAAAGGCTGTATTGCTTTTTTATTTCCATTTGTTGTAATGCATAAAAAGGATGCCAATATCTATTGTAATCTTGAAGTCTCCTGCTGCAACTTTTCTCAAAAGATTCTAATATCAATTTTATATTACTTGGGATATCACTCATTTCTGGGTATAAACATCTTTTAATTACTTCTACGATCCCTGGTGTAAATTGACCTACTTCTTTAAGTTCTGCTTCTGTTAATGTACGATCATTATTTGAAGCGAGCTCACCCTTTCTTATTTCTTTTTCTGAACGTGCGGTAAAAAAATCCTGAGCCCAAATATACATTGCTTGTTTGAAAATAATCGTCTCGATTTTTTCTTTTGTTTCTGGCGTTTCATCGGTCAGGGTATTGGCCAAGCCAATGATTAAATCGTTATAAGCTCCATAAGCAATATTTTTCATAACCATCTCCTTGTAAAAATAATGTTGGAATTGTCACATTTTTTACTATTGCATAGCCATACCTTTAATTAGTATTAAGAATAGGTTATTCAGGGTGATATCTTATAGGAGGGTAAAAGTCCTGTCACTAGGCCTTATTATACAGTAACAAATAAGGTATTGTCCGTGGCAGGTCTCTCCATGGTAGAAAAACCAACGTTTAGAAACAGGCTTTGTGAGAAACGCTTGGAACGCATGAGGTAATGGCTTGTTGCATAAATCCAAATTGGGTAGGGTGGATGACGATGCAAAAAGCGCGTCTAATTCACCCTGCATTGACATCAAAATGTGTCACATTTGATTTATGCAACAAAGCCTTGAGGTAATGGTATACTGAAATAGTGCTTGTTTTACAAGAAGTTGTAGAGCATTTCAGGACCGATGGGCGCAAGTATTGGGTGGCTATGGGTGGACTCGAACCACCGACCTCAGCATTATGAGTGCCGCGCTCTAACCAGCTGAGCTACATAGCCATGTGTATGCCAGAACATTGGCTTGAAGGTCGCATATTCTCGAGTCTTTACAGGGGTCTGTCAAGTAACATTGCTTAAAAATGAGTAGTTGCATATTAGCGGTGCTTTACGTAGAATTCTCGACCTAAAAATTAGGTTTACTCCTTGCTTTCACCATGGTGGAGAAAGCTGTAGAACCCGAGAGGAGCTTTTCATGTCAAATAGTCCCGACGAAAAAATGCGTCATTATGAAATTATTTTTCTAGTTCATCCGGATCAAAGCGAACAGGTTGCCGCGATGATCGAACGTTATCGTACCATGATTGCTCAACACAAGGGGGTCATTCACCGCCTTGAAGATTGGGGCCGTCGGCCGCTTGCCTACCCCATCAACAAAATCATGAAAGCACATTATGTGCTCATGAATGTAGAGTGTAACCAGCAGACAATTGATGAATTAAAAGACAACTTCCGTTATAACGATGCCGTCATCCGAAACATGGTCATGCGTGTCAAACAGGCTGTGACGGAATCCTCTGCGGTTGCAAAAGAAAAAGATGGCCGTGGTTCCTCGCATGGTGATCTGGATATGCCCATGGGCTCAATGGACCGTGACAGGGAAGATGCTGCGCCACGAAGACGTAAAGAATTACAAGATGATACACAGTCTTAAAGCGCTGCAATAATTTGTTTAACTTAACTAAATGACAATAGGGTTTAAGATGGCTACTTATTTTCGCCGTAAAAAAATGTGCTACTTCACCGCCAATAATTTGACTGAAGTGGATTATAAAGACGCCAATTTGCTAAGAAAATTTATCATGGAAAATGGCAAAATCGTTCCAAGCCGCATCACGGGTACCAAGGCTGGATTTCAACGCAAGTTATCCAAAGCCATTAAACTGGCTCGTTACCTTGCGTTATTGCCTTATTGCGACCGACACTAAGCTTGCAATGTGGTTACGTCGACTGACAGGCTATTTCATGCAGCATCGCGGGCGTGCGCTGGCGTTTACGTTTGCGGTGACCTTTGTGCCCGTGCTTGGGGTGCTTGGTATCCTGATTGCCGCATTAATGACGCTTCGCAAAGGGATAGTTGACGGCGCAGCATTTACCTTGGCCGCAACCTTGCCCATTGTACTTGGATTTTTTGTGACCGGCAGCGGTGTGCAAACGGCATCACTCATGGTGTGGGCGGTACTTGGGGTGGCGGTGGTGAGCAATCTGCTGACTTGGGCTTTTGCGGTCATGCTGGCAAGACACGCAAGCTGGAGCCAAATTTTGCAACTGGCCGCGTTGCTGGGAGTGCTGGCGATTAGCCTGATTCACATGGCTTATCCTGATGTGGGGGTCTGGTGGGGGCTGCAATTGCAAGATTATTATAATCAAGCAGCGGCATTGGCCTCAAATGGGTTGCAAGCGGGCACGGAGGCCGCACAGTCACATGCGGAAGCGATCAGTGTGTCCCGATTCTACGCCACAGGCGTCATGGTGTCGGGTGTGTTGTTTAATGCCCTGGTGCAGCTTGCTGTTGCGCGTTGGTGGGAGTCTGCCTTATATAGTCCTGACCGCCTGCGTAAAGAGTTGCATCACATTCGTTTAAGCCCTTTAGCTGGCGCGTTATTTGTGCTGGCGATGGGATTGGCCTATTACGGAAATGAAGTGGTGCTGGATATGATGCCAGTGCTTTATTTATTGTTTGTCGTGGCAGGCTTAAGTTTGGTGCATTACTTTTTTGGATTGATGCAGTCTAAAACAGCTTTTTTTTGGCTAGTTCTGTTTTATGCGGTATTGATCTACTCTACCTTGGGCGTTAGCGGCGCTGGCGGAGCATTTTTGGTGGTGATGATGGCGTTGGCTGATATTTGGCTAGACTTTAGAAAACGCTTTAAAAAGAGTTAAACTGTTACTTAAATTAGAGAGGGCTAAGGCCGTGGAAGTCATTTTATTAGAAAAAATTCGTCACTTGGGCGCACTAGGTCATACCGTAAAAGTAAAGCCTGGTTTTGCGAGAAATTTTTTAATCCCTCAAGGTAAGGCGGTTTATGCTACCCGGGATAACATTGACAAGTTTGAGGCACGTCGAGCCGAGCTTGAAAAGCACGCCGCCCTGCTACAGCAAGAAGCCTTGAAGCGTCAGGCAGCGATTAATGCGCTTTCTGGCTTAACGTTAATGGCGAAAGCGGGTGAAGAAGGAAAGTTGTTTGGCTCAATTGGTACGCGCGATATTGTGGATGTGGTCGAAAAGGCGGGCGTGACAGTGGAGAAAAGTGAAATTTGTTTACCTGACGGCCCATTACGCACCCTAGGAGAACATGAAATAACCATTGAGCTGGATAGTGATGTCTCCGCAGTCATTAAATTGACCATTATGGCAGAAGCTTAATGGCGATAGTGTATTTTATATGAAGGGTGCTTAAATAGGCGCCCTTCATTTTTTCGGCTTCAAAAGCATTTCCAGCCTTAAAACCTCCTTGGACAATTCCGCCCATTAGTGCGAAAATTCGGTATCAGTCTTTTCAAAATGGCGAAACGTGTTATGACGGATGTGTTGGTTCCCCAAAGGCAAAACGCAAACCGAATGATGAGTACGAGTGCGGTCAAAGTGCCGCCGCACTCAATTGATGCCGAACAGTCCGTGTTGGGTGGTTTAATGCTCGATAACCGCGCCTGGGATATGGTGGCTGACCGTTTACGTGAAGCAGACTTTTATCGGCATGACCATCGCCTTATTTTTCGCATCATGAGTAAATTGGTTGCACAGAGTAAACCGCTTGATGTGTTGACGGTTTCAGAGCTTTTGCGCGAGATGCATGAGCTTGATCAGGTGGGTGGTGAAGTCTATTTGTTTGAGTTGGCCAACAACACGCCGACAGCAGCGAATATTGCTGCTTATGCCGATATCGTGCGGGAGCGATCTGTTTTACGCCAATTGATTTCCGCAGCGGGTGAAATTGCAGAAAATGCGTTTAATTCACAAGGCCGCAGTATTGTGGAGTTAATTGACTCGGCCGAGCGAAGTGTGTTTTCCATTTCAGAGCAAGGCTCGCGCAATAGCGGCCCGGTTAATATTAAAGATTTTCTATCTAAAACCATGGATAGAATTGATACCTTATTTCACTCTAAAGCAGCGATTACGGGCATACCCACGGGATATCATGATCTTGATGACATGACTTCAGGTTTGCAAGGGTCAGATCTCGTGATTTTGGCGGGGCGCCCTTCCATGGGTAAAACAACGTTGGCCATGAATATTGCCGAGCATGTTGCCATTAAAAGTCGCGCACCCGTGCTGATATTCAGTATGGAGATGCCCGGCGAATCGATTGTGATGCGTCTTTTGTCTTCTTTGTGCCGCATTGATCAGTTACGCATTCGCACCGGTAAATTGGCGGATGAAGATTGGCCGCGCATTAGCTCAACTGTCAGCATGTTATCGGATGCCCCTTTATATATTGACGATACACCGGGTTTAAGTCCCGCTGAGATGCGTGCTCGGGCGCGTCGTTTGTCGAAGGAGCATGGGCAGCTCGGATTAATTGTGGTGGATTATTTGCAATTGATGCAAGTGCCTGGAAACAATGAAAATCGTACGGCTGAAATTTCTGAGATTTCTCGTTCATTGAAAGGGTTGGCCAAAGAATTAAATGTGCCTGTGATCGCTTTATCGCAGTTAAATCGCGGGTTGGAACAGCGTGCTGACAAGCGTCCCGTGATGTCAGATTTGCGTGAGTCCGGTGCCATTGAGCAAGACGCCGATCTCATTGTCTTTATTTATCGGGATGAAGTTTACAATGAAAATAGCCCGGATAAAGGCACAGCGGAAATTATTATTGCCAAACAACGAAATGGTCCCATTGGCAAGTTGCGCTTGACCTTCATGGGCCAATATACCTGTTTTGAGAATTTCGTCAGACAGTCAAATTATTAATAACGGATAAGGTGTGATGAGTCGTCCTGCTCGCTTAATCATTGATCTCGGCGCACTGAAGCACAATCTTGGGCGAGTGCGTGCGTTAGCACCTAACGCCGCCATCATGGCCATGGTTAAGGCGAATGCTTATGGGCATGGCATCTTGCCAGTTGCACAAGCCTTAACAGAGGCGGATGCGTTGGGTGTTGCTTGTCTGGAAGAAGCGGGGGTGTTGCGTGAGGCAGGCGTGAGGCAGCCCATTGTCTTGATGGAAGGCTTGTTTCATCCAGATGAGTTGCCTGATGCGGTCCGTTATCAGGTTGCGCTCGTTTTGCATCATATGCCGCAAATAGAGATGCTGGAAGCCGCGTCAGGCATACCGCCGTTTCAGGTGTGGCTTAAGTTAAATACGGGTATGTGCCGCTTAGGTATCGAGCCCTCAGAAGTCCTAGCGGTTTATCAACGATTACAGGCGGCTAACACGGTCAAAAAACCGATAGGCTTGATGACGCATTTTGCTTTGGCGGATAACTGTGATAGCCAGACAACGAGTGAGCAACAACGCCTTTTTTTAGAAATAACCCAGGGGTTGACCGGGCCCCGTAGTTTAGCTAATTCTGCTGCCATTTTAGCTTGGCCTGAGACGCATGCGGATTGGGTACGTCCTGGGTTAATGTTATATGGTGCCTCACCTTTTCCCAATCAAGCGGGTATCCAGCATGATTTGCGTCCAGTGATGACGTTAAGCTCACAGTTAATTGCTGTCAATCGGGTGCCGCAAGGCGCCAAAGTGGGCTATGGCGGCACTTGGCTTGCACCTGAGACCATGAGCGTGGGTGTCGTTGGGGCGGGATATGGCGATGGTTATCCACAATTCGCCCCTAATGGTGCGCCGGTGTTGGTCAATGGGGAGGTGTGCCCTCTGGTGGGTCGTGTCTCAATGGATATGTTAACGGTGGATTTGCGCGCGCAGCCCAATGCAAAACCAGGTGACCCTGTTCTTTTGTGGGGCGAAGATTTACCCGTGGAACGTGTTGCCGAAGCCACACACACGTCGGCATATGAGTTGTTGGCGCGCATGACGGTAAGACCCGCCAGAGAGTGGCGTGTTTGAGGCTTCGTTAGGTGGAAATCCATGACAGGCAAGTTTTATTTTTTTCGCGGCTTGAAAAACGCGGGGTTTATGATTAAGTTGAAATCAAGTAACCTACTAGGGAATGGCTGGGTGAATATAAACCGTATCAAACTTGTTTTGCTTTGCCTCATGGCCGTTTTTTTACCGTTTAAACTCTATGCCTGGAATGCGGTTGCGCATAAAGTAGTGGCGAATATTGCCTACCAGCAACTGACGCCCACATCTCGGGCGACAGTGGATAGCCTAGTGGTACACATGCGCGAGGAATATCCTGATCTTGATTCATTTGCCAGTTTAGCAACCTGGCCTGATGTCTTGAAGTCACAAAAAATTACCGTGTATGGACACTGGCATTATATCGATATCGCTTTTAGCCAGGATGGCACACCGTTAAAAAATATCATTGATACGGATAATGCCGTGTGGATAGTCAGCCAACTGGCAGTCACCGTCGGAAATGCACGCGCCAATATCAGCGAGCGAGCGCGTTTTCTCGCCTTTCTGGCGCATATTGTCGGTGATTTGCATCAGCCTTTGCATACGGTCTCTTATTTTTCCGCGACACATCTGAATGGCGATAGAGGCGGTAATGATTATTTTGTCAAGGTAAACCATCAGACCGTCAATTTACATCAATTATGGGATGGCGGTGTCGGTGCTTTTGATGCGGATACCTCATTAGCGGCGATTCAGGCATTAACCAGCCGCTTGATAGCAGCCTATCCGGAAAATTATTTTGGCGCGCAAGCAAGCGATTTTGAGCCAGACAGTTGGGCAAAAGAAGGTCTTGCGCTCGCTCAACAATATGTTTATAGCACGTCTGAACGTGCCGAGGTGTCAGCGGCTTATCGCTATGCTGGCCAAAAAGAAGCGGCGCAGCAGGTGGCGCTCGCAGGATATCGTTTGGGTGCGTTGTTGAATGAGTTGCTTGATCCGGCGATGCATTGAGAAGGGTTTGAGTGTCATCTCTCCTTGCAAACTGAAACAGGAAATGAGTGCAGGGTGCTTTAAGCAGTGGGGAGAAGCGCGAGATGCTCAATGCAGGCTACCGCTTCTTTTAAGGCTTGAACGGGAAAAATTTTCATGCCGTCCATGGATTTGGGAGGGAGATTGCCTTGCGGCACCATGGCGATTTTGAAGCCATGTTTACTGGCTTCTTTTAATCTCTCTTGGCCGCCTGGTACAGGACGAATTTCGCCAGCCAGCCCCAGTTCGCCAAATACGATTAAATCCGCAGGTAATGGACGGTTGCGCAGGCTGGATAAAATGGCAAACAAAATGGGTAAGTCAGCGGCGGTTTCAAAAATTTGTAATCCACCGACAACATTTAAAAAAACATCCAGGGAATGGGTGGAGATGCCGCTATGTCGATTTAAAATAGCGAGCAGCATGGATAAGCGTTGTGTATCAAGGCCAACCGATAAACGCCGAGGATTGCCAGCGTGGCTTTGATCAACCAGTGCCTGAACTTCGACGAGCAAAGGACGCGAACCTTCTTTGCTCGCGGTAATGATGCTGCCAGCAACGGGTTGCTCATAACGGGAAAGAAAAATGGCGGAGGGTTGGTTTATTTCACGCAATCCTTTTTCGGTCATGGCGAAAATGCCAATTTCATTCACGGCACCAAAACGATTTTTAACCGCCCGAATAATACGATGGCGGCTATCTTGTTCACCTTCAAAATAAAGCACGGTATCAACCATGTGTTCTAACACGCGCGGGCCTGCAAGATGGCCTTCTTTTGTGACGTGCCCGACCAGAAATAAGGCGGTATTCGTTTGCTTGGCATAGTTGACTAGCTGCATGGCGCTTTCACGTACTTGCCCAACTGAGCCTGGGGCGGAAGAAAGCAGAGAAGTGAGCATGGTTTGTATTGAGTCAATGACCAGTACGCGTGGCTTTTCCTTTTGAACGTGTTTAATAATATTTTCAACATGGGTGTCAGCAAGCAGCCACAGGTGATTTTCCGGCAAGCCTAATCGACGGGCACGCAGGGTGATTTGCTGCGGTGATTCTTCACCCGTGACATAAAGTACTTTGCAGGTTTGGCTCAAATGCGCGATGGCTTGCAACAAGATGGTAGATTTGCCAATGCCCGGATCACCGCCAATTAAAATGGCGGAACCCATGATGATGCCGCCGCCCAATACGCGATCGAGCTCCTGCAAACCGGAGGAGAGGCGAAATTCTTTTTCAAGCGTCACATCGGCCATGCGCGTCAGGGTGGTTCCAATACCTGCAAACCCCTGATAACGCGATGGCGGCAGTGCTTCCACACTGGCTTCTTCCACAATCGTGTTCCATTCACAGCAGCCAGTACATTGTCCGGTCCATTTGGGATAAAGCGTGCCGCAGGTCTGGCAGCAAAAGGTCAGTTTGGGTTTGGCCATTAATTGACAGCTTTCCAGTTACCATCGGGTTGGCGACAAGCGGTGCCATACATTTGTTGTGGCTTGCCGTTGATGGTGGCGACAGTGCGATATTCCCGACAATAACGGTTGCCGTGCCGCGTGACATTGTGCACGGGCGTCACGCGATAAGTGGTGCCTGAGTGAGCATTACGCCAGTAAGTGGGTTGGCCCACTGCATTATCATTCAAGGCGGCATCCATACGCATGCGGTCATTTTCATCCATGTTTTTGCCAACAGCACCACCAATATAGGCACCCGCCAGCGTACCTGCCGCAATGGCTAGCATCTGCCCGCCGCCCTGACCCACGGTGCTGCCCAAGAGACCGCCAGCGATACCCCCTGTCAGGGTGCCGACATCTTGGTTGTTCATATTTTGACAGCCTGTCAGGCTGAGGCAGCCAACTAAGGTGGAAAGCAGGATCATGCTTCTTTTCATGGGATTAACCTCTCAATATAGTGATTCTCAGGATTCGGTCAGTTATTCTATACTGATGGAATTTAAGATGCCAAATACTCTAGTCAACCTAAGTGAGCTTATGACGCATAGAATCGCTTATCCGGATCAGTCTTTTCAAAATGTGATCTTGACGGCTGATAAAGCCAGGCTGGATTTAGACTATCTTTACAACTTGTTATGTGTGCCATCACGCTATTCGGCTGGGTTGCCGCCTGAGCGATTTGCTACCATTGTGGAAAATTCAATCTGCTTTAGTGTGTATTGTGAAGACAAACAGATTGGTTTTGCGAGGGTGATCACGGATTATTCTGAGTTTGCTTCGCTGTGGGATGTGTTTATTGATGAGCCCTATCGTGCCAAAGGGCTTGGTAAAGCACTTTTGCACTATATTTTCGCCCATCCAGAGTTGCGTGGTACGTTTCGCTGGTTTTTAATGACGGAAGATGCGCATGGTTTGTATCAAAAATTTGATTTTAAAACAGAAATTTACAATCCTTATATCATGATGAAAGTGACTGCGGTTTAAGATGAGTGACGGCGTGAAGGTGGAAGTCGATCGCGGAAAACCGCGTCGGCTGCGTTGGTGTTGGCCACTTTTGGGTTTATTTGCAGGTATTTCGAATAGCTCTGCACATAAAAAAAAGTGACCATGG
The DNA here is from genome assembly GCA_001801665.1 of Gammaproteobacteria bacterium RIFCSPHIGHO2_12_FULL_45_12. Lineage (GTDB taxonomy): Bacteria > Pseudomonadota > Gammaproteobacteria > DSM-16500 > DSM-16500 > Aquicella. Next base: position 17,720 of record MGYH01000033.1, read on the forward strand.
GTATTAATTGGTTTTCTTCCTTTTTTAATTCAACCTTGAATTTAATTTTCATGAGCGGCGGAAGGTAAGGATTGTATTTCACGATCTCCGGATCGATTTCTTTTATTCCGCCCTCTAATTTGGATGCATACACTTTTCCGTCCAAAAGAACTGCGATGAGCAGGCGTTCAGCGCTAAAGGCAAGTCGTCCTGTGTCCGGGTCAACTGACCAGTCACGCTTTACCTCTCGTGTCTTGGCCATGCTTAATTCAGTGTTGAGCTCGCTATTTTGCAGATTCAGTTGAAAGAAGTTAGCCTCAAGCGTCAAATCAATAAATCTATCGAGTTCTTGATTGGCGTTCTGGCGCAGCCAGTCTTTGAGTTCAAACGCCTCGGTGTCGGGGTAATTTTTTGAAAAGTGTTGATGCTTCACGGCCTGATCGCTCAGTTGTGTCAGCCTTTGTTCTATCTCCTCATCAGGCATGCCTTGTAGGGATTTTCCCAGAACTGAGCCGCTACGTCTTAAGTCAATGAGGGCCTTATCTTTGGGAGTATTATTTATTTTCTTATTCTTATAGCTGTCTTGCCACTCCTTGATCGCCTCTGTCATGATCTCACCACTATTTTCCTGTTTGAACGCGTCAAAGGTAAAAGGATGTTCCCATGCAGGCGTATATTGTTTTTGATAAAAAACCAGTAAAACGTTATGCAGGGTTTCAATGCGTGTAAAAATATTGGTTTCAACTCCGTGAACGTGGATGATATGGGCTTTTTCCTTAAAGATATTTTCGTATTGTTCCCGAGTCAGAACACTCTTTAGGTGGTCCTCAAGTAATCTCTCGTTAATAGGTTCATCCGTGAGCACGTCTTTTCTTTTCTCATGTAATATAGCGAGTAAGGTTTTATTATTGTCAATAACACATGATTCCAATAGCAAAATCGCCATTTTAAGGTTTGTTTCATCGCCTTGCAGCGTATTTTTTAATAAAGTGTTAAGCGCATTGAGCAGGGCTAATAAAGGTTCATGGGTAGGGTCAAGAGGAATATGATCGACTAGCACATCAACGGATTCGCTGACTTCTTTTAGCATGAGAAAATACTCCTCAACATAAAGAGTGTGAATATTTTCATGCAATTTACAAAAAAAGGTTTTAAGGGTCGGATCCCTGATTTTTTCAGGGACGGGATATCCCGTTTTATTTTGACTGCGGATAAAAGCAGTGATAGCAACATCCAGAATAAGCTTCTTTTGCCTTTCACTCGGAGACACGCTTGCATGGAGCGTTTCGTCTTTCTCGCCAGTAGGAAATAATTGTAGGTAGCAAATAGCGGTTGCGAGGCAACTCACGCCTCCCGCCTGTGTTTGCGACAGAAGGTGCAGAAGTCTTGTCAGGACAACTTGCATCGTCACGTCACTCTCATTAACCTCAAGCCCTTTAATCTGAGTAATCATATCACCTATCGTTGGCACAGGCACAGGCATAAACGATCCCCCCAAATCCATGCATTAACATCAGGATACCTCTACCATTATAACGCATCGGGCGGCGGGTGATATTAAGGGCAGGTTTAAGGGCCGCCACGGAGGGCTTTGTTACATCATTCGTCGTTAATCATGATATTGCATACATTCTGGATTTCGGACCATGTAGGGTGGATTAGGCGCTTTTTGCCGTAATCCACCAAATCAAATTTCATTTTCTTTGTTCAAAAGTTTATCAATTAACGGAACCGTTATCTCAATTCTAATATGTTTCAAAGCCTTGAACTGATCTTAGGCAATACTGACCTTGATGAGGTTGTACTAGATAAAGCTTGCGATAGCGGAAAAATGCTTCATAAAAAAACGGGACGAAAAGAAATGACATTTGATTTGGTGGATTACGGCAAAAAGCGCCTAATCGCACCCTACATTGTCCGAAATTCATAAAGAAATTTGATTTGGTGGATTACGGCAAAAAGCGCCTAA
>MGYH01000034.1:0-4482 GCA_001801665.1 Gammaproteobacteria bacterium RIFCSPHIGHO2_12_FULL_45_12
TGGTCTTAATACCATTAAAGCGTTGACAGAAAAACTCGAGCTTACCTATCGCGATGCAACTGCTGAAGAATTGGCTCAGACAATAAATAATATTAATTGGTCTTAATACCATTAAAGCGTTGACAGAAAAACTCGAGCTTACCTATCGCGATGCAACTGCTGAAGAATTGGCTCAGACAATAAATAATATTAATGTTGCTTTCCAGGAACATGTCGTAAACAAAACAGTCAATACATTATATAAAAATGAAATAATGTTGGATGGTTATTCCCTCCGTCCTATTAAGCAAAATGAAAATCCTTTTGAATTTTTAATGTGGAATCGTTTCTATCACGACATAGAGCGTCCAAAGCATATCAATGGATATTCTATTGATTTTGTCCATGGCCATGATCCGAATGAGATGACAAAGAATAATATTTACAACTTGGATAATCTGCTTGGAAAATCACCATATCATCATCAAGGCGAATACCAGATTCTCTATTCTCAAGAAACATCAGGTCAGCAATTCGTAATAAAACATGAAGAAGTTGAGGAAATTAAGCGCGAAGAAATAGAATATTCTGTTGCAAATGAAACAGTAACAGCATTATATGAAAAAATTGAAGCAATGAATACATATGGAAAATCGTTAAAAGAAACAGACGATAAAAAAGGAACAATAGCTGTGGAATTATCTGCGGGTTTAAAAAAAATAGCGGACGATTTCTTTATGAAGCCACAAAAACAAGCTGCATTCCAAGGATTCAAAGATGAGTTTAGTCGCCTGTTACATAGTCAAGATGATCAAATGAATGAGCATAGAAAAATCTGGAAGCCTATTCTTGCGAATATTTCAATTGCGCTGACAGGAGTTGGGGCATTGATGCTTGGCTGTAAGCTAATTTATTCAAAATTAACGACCGGAAAATTCTCTTTTTTCTTTGACACGACGAAGCGTCAACAGCAAGTAGATGAAATTGAGAACGCTGCTCAGAGGTTAGCTGGGGGGGGTTAGGCGGTTTCTAAGCGCATCAGACAGCAATCAACGGGCCTGCCAGGACCAAGTCGCAACGACGGCAAAGAGGGGGTTTTAACCCACTCAAATCTGCATTTAACTTAATGGTAGCTAACGATTGATCTTCCGCATTTGGCCTGCTAATATTCTGAATTTAAATTTTACTGTTTTGAGGATTATGAGATGAAAAATATTTTTCTGGTTGCAATCGCAGTTGTTGTTAGTGGTTGCGCTGCTATTCAGCCTGTTAGCCAGGAAGTTAATACTAACGTTATTGCCAGCACTAATCCAGCACCGACAGGATGCAGGTTTGTCACTCAAGTACTCGGCAGCCAAGGCAATTTCATTACCGGTGGTTTTACTTCCAATGCAAATTTAGAATCTGGTGCAATGAATGATTTAAAAAATAAAGCATTTGAAGCCCACGGCAATTATGTTCAGATAGTCACAAATCGAGCAGGTGTTACTGCTAGTAGCAGCATATCTTCAGATGGCGCAGGCGGATTTTTTGGCGGCGGTCGCTCACAACAAACCAATGTTACCTCAACAGGTAATGTTTATAAATGCCCCGCTAAGCTCATTGGCTTAGAATAACGTCACGTTAGATAGTTCAGGTTAAATAATTTTTGTATAATATAACATTATGTAAATTATAAATATATGTCAAAAATGTGCTAATATCATGAAATGTGATATACTGTAAGAGTATTAACATTAATTGGTACTTTTATGAAGGCGAATGAGTTTATAACCAAGCTACGCAGCCAGGGCCGTTATTCTTTTTCCATTCAGGAAATAAACGGTGCGCTAGGGCTAAATATGGCGGCAACTTTGAATGCGTTACGACGCCTTAAAATGCATAAGCTGGTTGTTAGTCCGGCAAAAGGGTTTTATTTGATATTGCCACCAGAATATCAAGCCTATGGTTGCTTGCCAGCCGACATGTTTATTCCCGATTTAATGAAGCATCTTGAGTTACCTTATTATGTTGGGTTCTTAAGCGCTGCTCAGTTCTATGGAGCTGCTCATCAGAAGCCGCAACGGTTTCAAGTTGTTACATTGAAAAATAAGATGCCAATTCATTGTGGTCGTATTTATGTGGAATTTATTGCGAATAAGAAAGTCGCAACAATGCCTATAACGAAATTTAATACTTTTGCAGGCAGCATTGCCGTTGCCGCTCCTGAGGTGCTTGCAGCGGATTTAGTAACCTCACCAAGACATGCGGCAGGGATCAATAACGTTGCTACTATATTAACGGAGTTGATTGAGAGTATAGATGCAAAGAAATTAATTGAATTAATGAAACTGAATCCAGAGTTATTTTGGGCGCAGCGCATTGGTTATCTACTAGAGTCATTAGGATTTGATGAGCTAGCAAGTGGGCTTGCTAAAGCTCTTAGTGATAAACAACTTCACTGGGCTCGTCTAGTATCTCACGCACCATATAACTCATTAAAAAGAAATAATAAGTGGAAAATAATTGTAAATACAAAAGTGGAGGCTGATGAATGATACCGGTTGCGCAGATTACACAATGGCGGGCGACCGCTCCATGGGCCGATGATATGCAGGTTGAGCAGGATTTGATTTTATCACGAATGATCGTAGAGATTTTTTCTGATCCTTTTCTTAGAGAAGAGTTGGCATTTCGTGGTGGAACAGCATTGCACAAGATGTTTTTCTCCCAACCAGCCCGTTATAGCGAAGATATCGATTTGGTAAGAACAAATAATGGCGGCATTAAAAAAATTGTTGATGCGTTACGAGATATATTTGAACCATGGCTAGGTAAACCCAAAACAGAGCAGACTAATCGAAGCTTTAAAATCAAGTTTTATTTTAATCCAGAAAGTTCGCCAGCCACTAAAACGCGTATTAAAATTGAGATTAACATTAGGGAAACATTTTCTGTGCTGGATCGCCTCTTAAAAAACCACTCTGTTCAATCGGATTGGTTTACGGGGGAGGCTCAAGTAAATACATCTTATTTTGAAGAATTAATTGCTACCAAGTTACGTGCTTTGTATGAGCGCGATAAGGGTCGTGATGTTTTTGACTTATGGATGGCATTAAAACAAAAGGACTTTAATGTCTCAGAAACGATTCGAATTTTTTTAAAGTACATGGAGTCAGAAAATAAAACCATCACAAAATATCTTTTTGAAAAAAATATTGATTTAAAGCTGAGAGATCATTCTTTTCTAGATGATATAGGACAATTGTTATCGCCTGAATTGAAAAAATCGCATTCCTCTCCATTTAGTACAGAGGGTGGCACTATGTTATTGACGGAAAGCGGAGCCAGATTGGCTACAGAGGGATGGAGCCTAATAGACGCTTCTGAAGAAATTAAAAGCAAAATTTTAATTCATTTGCCAAAGCCTTAGTCTGTCGTTAGGCAGCGATCACGTCGGTTCTCTTTGGCGGCGGCTTTAACGAGGGTGCAAGGACTGTTAGGCTGGATGTCACGCTCAATGCCAAAGTTTGAACATTCGGCGTATGCAGGCGAGGGTCCGGTTGGCGAGGATAGGGGCGCCGCGTTCCTTGATCTTGTCTAGGAGATCAATAACCTCATGTCGGGTGATGTCGGTGGCCTTGCGCTTGCCCCGAAATTCCATTAAGCAAGTCCATGTTAGAAGGCGAAAGCTGGATACAGAACGCACTAAATCAAGCCGGAACCCTGGCAACTAGAGAGCTATTAAAGCAGCTTGATACTGACGGCGCACCAATCCAGCTAGGCGCACTCAAAATGACATCAAAAGGTCTGGTCACAACTTTTTAGAGCACTGTGATTTTCGATAATCGCTTGATAGTTGACCAATGGTTGGCCAGGGGTTAGGTTGTGACCAACAATGTTATATTTGCCACTAGCGGCTACCAATTTAAAGCCACGATCAACGTTAAATACGTTTACGAGTGGGTATGGTTTTGCTTATAATTGGCGACTTTGTTTGAAAAATAACCAAAAGAGGTGAGGTCATGCTAGTTAATCTTGTAGCCGCATGGAAAGAGGGCGTTCTGCCTAATATTGTGAGCGAAAATAAAAAAACACAAGGACTTTGTGTCGCACAAAGCAGTTTTCAATTTGATACTCCACCAAACGTTATCTTTGCTAAGGATTTGAAAAGTTTAGCGCCTGCAACTCAATATCAAGATCTCCTGCCCGTCGATTTATTGCCTGAAGAAAAAGTCATTTACCAACAAGGATTCACTAGATTAAGCGCTAATAAAAATTTTTATAATGGAAATCAAATGTTATTAACGGGCGCTGTTTATGACACAGATAACAATACTTTATTTTTAGAAGCGGCACGCGTGGATTATGTTTTTATTGTAGCGTTGGAGGAGATGAAAAAAGCAAATATTCCTGGGAGCGCATTAAATAAAGAGTTTTTTAAAACGGGTGTCTTAGCCCCTTTTTTATCAAAAGATAATAAAGTACCGCTGGTGACACGGAAAGATAAATGGAATTTACGTT
>MGYH01000034.1:4504-9085 GCA_001801665.1 Gammaproteobacteria bacterium RIFCSPHIGHO2_12_FULL_45_12
GGCTTGCTATGGTTGAATCACCTACCATTGCGAGCATTTCGTTTAGATCAATATTGGGAACGAATATGATTCCGACGATTGAATTTGTTGCTCCTATTCTAATGCAAAATGACGCAGATTTCATTCTTGATGTCATGAATCACAATGAGGCCGCTCATGCGCATGAACATGTCAGCGGTAGCGCTGCTCTTATACCTGTAGAGGCATCTGAGCGCGGGAAAGCCGATGAGTTTTTACAGAAAAAGCTTCCTGGGAATTTCTTATACGCACCTGTGTTGCACGCATGTGCAATACAAGCAAATACGGACTCGATGCTATTTTCTCATCGCCTACCTAATGTAGCAAATAGTCGGTTTTATCCAATAGGAATATTTAAGCCTCACATAAGAGATTTGCTCGGTAGAAGAAATCGCTGTTTTCCTGCTAAGGATAACAATTCAACTATATCTATTGAATTGATCAGCGATCCAAATGAAATTGACAAGATAGCATCCAGGTCTGTTCTTGTTGAAAGCTTTATAGGTGAATATCAAAAATATCTTCCGCCTAATGCCATTAGCGACGATTTAACCTCGTGGCGTGATGGCGATAAATCAGTTAGAAAATATTATGAAGATTATTTCTGTACTGAGTTTTCAGATTTTTCTCATGGAGAATTGCACTACTGGGTTGAGGCCCGTATTAGTGGGAAACTAGCTGGATGGGCTACTTTCAAACGAGAGGAATCAGAGCCAAATGCTGTATATATGAACTTATTGATCGTTCACCCCGGATTTCAACAAAAAGGAATTGGCGAGCAGCTTGTGAAGTCATTAATGAGCTTAGAGGTGATGTCGGATTTAAGCTCGATACACTTGTTACTTCGGAGAAAAAATCAGGGCGCTAGAGTTTTTTATTCAAGACTTGGTTTCTTATCAGATCCTGATTATCAACGATCAGATAACTTTGTCAATCTAGATTTGCTGGAAGGATTAACCTGGAACAATCCTGCTTTATGGAATAGGGAAGATGTTAGATCAGCATTGACTTATAAACGGTGATTAAAATGTGCTTGCAATGGAAGACCAGCCATTCCCGCTAAAGAACGCGAAGGCAAGATTTATCATTATCGTTTGGCATGCTAGAAGATCCTTCGCTTCGCTCAGGATGACAGCGGTGACAGCGGTGACACATGTGCCGACTTTGACTATAGTGAAATGACACGCTATACTAAATGGTAACAGGGAGCAAGCGGGCATTATATGGAAAAATTTTTCTGGTTTTCACTTCCTGTCACCTTAATGATTGCCTATCTGGTGTTGCGAGCCATGATGGGCCGGCCTGTTTCTAGGCGTGACATTAATATGCTATCTGCCATTTATCTGATTTTTTATTTGATTATCACCGCCTGTTTAGGATTATTCTGGGTTGCGCGCATGGATTTGCCGGCATTTGATCTTCATTATTTATTTGGTTATTGTTTGATGTTTTTAGTTAGCGTACATCTTTGGTTTCAGTTGCCAATTGTATTTTTATGGTTGAGAAAAAATAGTCCATCTTATTTGCTTGTTCCTGATAAAGATGGCTGGAAACCGCTCGTTAAATACATTTTTCTGACACTTATTTCTCTTCTTGGATTTTCTATTGCGACACTTATCGTTTATGAGTTTATAAATCCGGCCACGTCGAACAATATTGAAAGTATGCCGGAAATTGTCTCAAACAATCGTGTTTTACTTTCATATCAGGGTGAAAAAATGCATGCCGCGCGCTTTATTCAATTGCGCGGCGATCTGACACGAAGCGGTGTCATGCGCCCTTGGTTTAACATTGCCAAACCGGATCAATATAAATCGTACCCCAATTCTCCAGTTATCAATCTTCCAACGCCAAGTCGGCTTTCAGGTATCTCATTATCACAAGGCTTGAAACTGAATTCAGCCGCATTCACTTCCATGATTAATTTGCAGCATTTATCTAATTTGCTTTTTTATACGGATGGTGTCACCAATACGCTAAATTATCCAGGCGGTTATTTAAAATTACGGGCAGCCGCTTCGGCGGGTGCCTTGTATCCAAATGATTTATACCTTGCCGCTATCTCCATCAAGGGATTGGCGGCAGGTATTTATTATTATCATCCGGCTGATCATGCATTGATTAAAGTAGGAGGAAAAGAATTGTTGTCAATGCTGGCACTTGCCAGTCCTTATCCTCATTTATTAGAAAATGCATCTGCTGTTATCATCATGACAGCCTTGTTTGATCGCTCAGTCTGGAAATATCATGAACGTTCTTATCGTTATGTTCTACCTGACGCTGGCCATATTCTGGCTAATTTATCGCTTGTCGCGGCATCAATGAAATTACCTTATAGAAATACAGAAATATTTGATGATGAGGCGGTAAAAAAAATTTTGCGTCTATCACCACTTAAGGAAGGCGTGATATCAATGATGGTGATAAGCAAACAGAAATGGGATGCTCCGACACAGATGCCCGCTTTTTCAATGCGGAAAGCACCTAAAAATTTGAATGACATGGAGATATCCCGCCTTGCACAGCAACTTACGGCGGTAAAATGGACGTCTGGCATGTTGAAGCTTGCTAAACCAAAGCCAGAAAAAGTTGATCAAGGTATACCGGCATCGACTGCGCTTATTCAATTGCCAGTCGCCTCATCTGCTAATGGTGATATTTTTTCTCTCATCAAACATCGTCGGTCTTTCAGACAGTTTTCTAATCACGAGCTTAGTTTTGAAGATTTTTCTGGCATTATTCAACAAGCTTATTTGCCGCTAACAAATCATCATTTAGTCGAACCTGGAAGACGTGTGGAATTATATGTGGTAGCGACTCGTGTAAGAGGTTTGCTCAGTGGTGTTTATCAATATCTTCCTGAGCAATCAGCCTTACTCAAAATCAATATAGGCAATTTTTCCACTCCCATTTATCAAGCCGGTTTATCTCAGGAAGTGCTTGAACGCGCCGCATTCGTGATAGTCTGGGTCATTGATTTTAACCGCATCGGCAGACTACACGGCGAACGCGATTATCGTTATGCCAATCTTGAATGTGGAATAGGCAGTGAAACAGCCTATCTTGCCGCACAGGCGCGAAATGTAGGCGCGTGTGCCGTAGGCGCATTCTTTGATGAGGAAGTTAGGCAAATATTAAAAATCAACACAACCAATAAATATCCCATCTTATTCACAGCGGTAGGTCAAAAATAGTGATAGTAGCCAACCTAGCTTAAGTTACTAAAAAGAGCTGTCATTCAGATCGAAGCCCGTCATTCTGAGCGAAGCCCGTCATTCTGAGCGAAGCGAAGAATCTTCTAAAAAAAACGAGATCCTTTATCGAAAAAAACGCTCTTGAGTCACTGTAAGCCAAGCCAGGTTACCCGCTATTTATTGGCCTAGCCTGCTCTAAAATGCGTTTCTTTATATCGCCCGTCTCAGACAGAACATGGATGTCCATCGACAGATAATGCAGCTCGCCTCAGTTGTCACCGATAAGAACGCACCGAGTGATTTTGCGCTAAAATGTTTCATGCTGAAACAATGTTAATTTATGTACTTTTAACCAAACTCCAGCTATGATGAAAGTCAATTGTCAAGTTCTATTGGAATGTAAATAGATAGGGAGATAATAATGTCGGAGTACCCTGACGTTAAGAGAGAAGACTTTAAAATTCCGTCTGGAATGGAAAAGAAAATCATTATTCTTGCGCTTCTGATGGCTATTCTTGCCTTGATCGCATCAAGCGTTGGAGTCGTTGGCGCAGGTCAGCGGGGTGTTTTACTACGTTTTGGAGCGATGACGGGGATCATTAAAGACGAAGGTCTTTACTTTAAAATTCCATTTGTGGAACAGGTTGTTCTGATGTCAACGCAGATTCAGAAATACTCTGCTCTTGCCAGTGCATCCAGTAAAGATTTGCAAGTAGTTACCACAGAAGTCACTTTAAACTACCAGCTTGAAGCCGGTAAGGTTGGCGAAATTTATCGTACCATGCGGCAGGATTATGAGCATCGCGTTATTCAGCCGTTTGTCCAGGAGGCAGTCAAATCTATCGCAGCTAATTTTGATGCCGAGCAGTTGATCACGCAAAGGCCTCGGGTGAAAGCTGACCTTCAAAATTTGATATCTACAAAATTAGCTCCCTTGGGTATCAGGGTTGTAGAGCTTTCTATCACTGACTTTCGGTTTACACAAGTATTCCAAGACTCTATCGAAGCAAAAGTGAAAGCGGTTCAACAAGCTCTTGAAGCAGAAAACGCCTTGAAACGCGTTGGATTTGAAGCGCAACAAGCTGTCGTCAAGGCAACCGCCGAGGCTAAGGGGTTGGAGCTCCAAAAAGCTCAGATAACGGAGCAATTACTTGCGCTGCGTAAGATTGAGGTGCAAAGATTAGCCGTAGAAAAATGGAATGGCGTGATGCCATCTGTGGTGACAGGGGGAGGACCTGTGCCAATGTTGGATGTGTTTCGCCCCTAGAAAAAATTAAGTGTTGATGCTCACCTGCAACCTGTGTCATTCCCGCTAACTGTGTCATTCCCGCGCAGGCGGGAACCTATTGTGCGCCAGGCATGGCGTAGA
>MGYH01000035.1 GCA_001801665.1 Gammaproteobacteria bacterium RIFCSPHIGHO2_12_FULL_45_12
AGCCAACCCCGCCTCTTTCAAGACGCTTTCAATTAAGGGAATGGTTTTACGAACATGATCACGCGAAGCAAGCTCAGGCACCACGCCGCCAAATTCAGCATGAATGTCTGTCTGACTATAAATGGTATGCGCCAGCAAGCCGTCATCTGCATCATAAACGGCAATACCGGTCTCATCACACGATGTTTCTATACCCAATACCCGCAAAATGGCGCGCTCCACGGAATCCCGCTGAAAAGTGCCGCATTCTAACAGAATGGCGCGCTTAAGACAGTGATGCTGCGCTTAAAACCATCCTTATTGTCAGGCAAAACGCGCGCGCTTTCTATCCTTGGCTAAATTGCCAAGCACATTAATCACTTCGTTTTCTTGATCATTTAATGCCCGCTTGCCATTGCCATTCCTGCCTTGATCAAACAATTGCAGGCCAGCGTTTCTTCCCTCATGGGAAGATTCACCTGACTTTTTTGGCAATGGCTGGTCAACTGACACAGACATTCCATCAACAAACTGAATGCTGGGATTTGACCTGATCGCCTCTTGCAATTCACGAAGCCGCGCTGCTTGATCCGCCCGAGTCAACCCCAACCTCGCGCCACAAACAGACAATTTCAATAAACTGGCGTCCCGAATCGCCTGGCAAAACGCCTGCCAGCTAATCTGATCACAACCACTTAACGGTAAATTGTCCAACCTGAGTGTTCGGGGCGCGAGATCACCTTGGCTGGTTTCAGACTGTAGAGCAAACAAATATTTCACTTCCAGTTGACGCAAGCGACATGCCGCCGAAACCACATTGGGATGATTGCTTGATGCCAATATAGCAAGGCTGAGTCCTAAACGGGTCAACGATCTCACCCTGGCATTTTCGCAAACTAAATCCTGTATTAATATGATAAAACCCTTGATGAGGCGCAATCTATCTTTAGACAACGCGGGAGACAACGCGGGCAGGTTCTCCTCGCGCTTCAAGATACGCCAGTGCGCTTTAAGCTGCTCCGGCGAACTTGCGAGCAACACCGCTAATTGCTCTCGGTGCGCTTTATACAATTTCTGGCCAAGCGCCTTATTCAACTCTTTAGAAAACGTGTATAACTGTGCGGGTGTCAAGTCCATGTTGTCTTTCCTCGTGATTGTTTAGCGTTATTAATATACAGTAAACCCATAGTAGGCGTATAATATGCTCATAATCCCTCTCAGGCAAGACCCCTCTCTCCTTTTTTCTGTCCTTAAATTAACCATCCCCACGAAAAATTCTCAAACTAGGCAGCAAGTCTTTGCTTTTCTCCAAGTATCGCATTAGAATTGCCGCTTCCTATTTGTTCAACCAATTGATTAGGGTAATGTTTCCACTATGCCAACCGTACGCGTAAGAGATAATGAAAACTTTGAATTAAGCCTGCGCCGCTTCAAGCGACTTTGCGAAAAAGCCGGTATTTTAGCCGATTTAAGACGGCACGAATTCTATGAAAAGCCCACTTGGAAACGCAAGCGCAAAAAAGCCGCTGCCGTCAAACGCTATCAGAAGAAAATTTTGCGCGAACATATGGCACTTGAGCGTGATCGTCAGCCAACTGGCGGCCGAAGGGAAATCACCACTTAAGCTTATTTTCAATTGAAAGAGTCGCCCGTTATGACCTCCTCCATCAAAGACAAGATCTTTGCAGACATGAAAACAGCCATGCGCGGGCATGAAAAAGACCGCCTTGCGGCCATTCGGCTCATCATGGCGGCCATCAAGCAGCGCGAAGTGGATGACCGCATTGAACTGACTGATGAGCAAGTGCTTGGCATTTTAAACAAAATGATCAAGCAACGCCGTGACTCCATTGCCCAATTTGAAACCGGCAACCGGCCTGATCTGGTGGCCATTGAAGTGGCAGAGGTAAACATCATCCAGCAATACTTACCCGCGCAATTATCTGAGGCAGACGTGACAAAAGCCGTGACGCTGGCCATTCAAAGCACCGGCGCAAGCTCTGCAAAAGACATGGGCAAGGTCATGGGCATTCTGAAGGAGAAACTTCAAGGCGCAGCCGACATGACGCTGGTCAGCGCCAAAGTCAAGGAACACCTCTCCCGTTAACGGTTTCACATCACCCTTCAACTGAGGTTAAAGCGTGAGTATTCCACGAGAATTTATCGATTTGCTATTAAGCCGGATTGATCTGGTCGACCTCATCAACGCACAAATCCCCCTGCGTAAAAAATCAGGTAGCAACTATTTTGCCTGCTGCCCCTTTCATCAGGAAAAAAGTGCTTCTTTTTCCGTCAGTCAACCCAAGCAGTTTTATTATTGTTTTAGCTGTGGCGCCCACGGCAACGCCATTGATTTCATGATTCAGCATGACCACCTGAACTTTCCGGAAGCCGTGGAAGCCTTGGCGAGACAAGTTGGCATGGAGGTGCCCTCATCAGGCGCGCCCTCTTCCAAAAACGAATCCTTATCCGAACTCTATGATCTGACCGCCCGTGCGGCACATGACTACTACGAACAAATGCGCCAGTCTGAACGCGCGATCCACTACCTCAAACAACGCGGCATTTCAGGCACCATCGCTCAACAATTTATGCTGGGCTACGCGCCCTCTGGCTGGAGCCACCTGCTTGACACGTTTGGTAAAACCGATCCTGACAAGAAAAAACTGCTAAACTGCGGCCTGATCATCCCCAAAAATGAAGGCGGCTATTATGACCGCTTTCGTGAGCGCGTGATGTTCCCCATCCATGATTATCGTGGCCGCATCATTGGCTTTGGGGGACGCGTGCTTGATCAGGGTGAACCCAAATATTTAAATTCGCCCGAGACACCCCTGTTTCAAAAAGGCCATGAACTCTATGGCCTGCATCAGGCATTGAAACAACATCGCCAGTTGGCGCGTGTGATCATTGTCGAGGGTTACATGGATGTCATTGCGCTCTTTCAACATGGCATCACCTATGCCGTGGCCACACTGGGCACCGCCACCAGCAGCCATCATTTGCAACGATTGTTTCGCTATACCGCCGAGATTGTTTTTTGCTTTGACGGCGACAACGCGGGGCGCACAGCCGCCTGGCGCGCTCTGCTGGTCACCCTACCCGCCATGCACGACCAACTCCAAATTCGCTTTCTCTTTCTACCCGATGGCGAAGACCCTGACACCCTGATACGCAAAGAAGGCCGCGCGCTCTTTGAAAAGCGCATGACCTCCGCACTCTCGTTATCAGCGTTCTTTTTCCAGACCCTGAGCCAGCAATGCGATATGAGCACCGTTGAAGGCCGCGCCCGATTGGCAGCCCTTGCCTTAACCCACCTTAAACAACTTCCTGCCGAGATTTTTCAGGGCATGATGCTGGAAGAACTGGGCAAACGGGCACGGGTAGACGTTCAAACGTTAAAGCAGCAGCTTCATCCGTTGAATAAACCACTCACAACCGAGCCTGCCGCCGTACCCGTCACAGCCAGCACCCCCCTGCCCCCCCCAATACGCCTCGCTTTGGCACTGTTAATCCAGCACCCCATGCTTGCCCAATCCATTGAAACAACGCTGCCCCACAACAAACTGCCCGGCTATGATTTCCTGCTTGCCCTCATAGACATCATAAAAAGCAGCCCCAACCCCGTCACCACGGGCGCCCTCATTGAACATTGGCGAGGACAAAAAGAAGAACCCCTCCTCAAAAAACTGGCTCACGCTGAACACAATATCCCTGAAACAGGGATAAAAAACGAATTTTTAGGGGTGATAAGACAATTAATCGCGCTCTCAATTGATGCCGAAATCAATCACCTGTTATCAAAGTCCGCCGAGGACAAGCTGTCTCCCCAGGAAAAACGGGATTTATCGGTCTGGATCAGCAAAAAAAAGGCGTTAGTTTATTAACCAACTTCGCTATTTTCCCATGATTTTTTGGCGTGATAGTGTATAATGTGTGATTCATCCGGATTTCGTCTACAAACTAACTTAGGCCCAACAACATAGATAGGTTACCCATACTATGAATCAACAAGATTCGCAAAAAGAATCCCAGAAAACACGGCTTAAAGATTTAATTACCCGTGGTAAAGAACAAGGCTACCTAACCTATGCAGAGGTTAATGATCATCTGCCCGCCGATATCACCGATCCCGAGCAAATTGAAGAAATTGTCAGCATGATGAACGACATGGGCATTCTTGTCTCTGAGAACGCGCCTGAACGGGAAGAAATGTTGCTGGTTGAGAGTGAAGGATCGGAAGATGAGGTTGCTGCTGAAGAAGTCGCACACGCCCTCGCTGTCGTTGATGGCGAACTGGGCCGCACCACGGATCCGGTTCGCATGTATATGCGTGAAATGGGCAAAGTCGAGCTGCTTTCACGGGAAGGTGAAATCATCATCGCCAAACGCATTGAGGAAGGCATCATCCAGATGCTCACCACGCTCGCCTATCAACCGCAAATGGTTGCCGAGGTATTAGCCGACTTTGACCGTGTCGAGCGTGGTGAAATCCGTTTAAGCGATTTGATTAGCGGCTACATTGAACCGGACATCAATAATGATAGCGAAGAGGGTGACGAAGGAAAAGAAACAGAAAGTAGCGCCGCCAGCGAAGAGGAAGATGAAGACACTAACAGCGCGGACAGCAGCAATGGTGATGGCTCAGCGGATCCCTTTGATGAAGACGCGGGCCTTGATCCTGTGAAGGCGAAAGAGCGCTTTGATGAATTACGCAGCATTTACAACGCAACCATTGCCACTGAAAAGAAGCACGGCCAGAAACACGCAAAGTCAACTGCAAAACGTGAAGAGCTGGCCAAGTACTTCATGGACATCAAACTATCACCCCGCCAATTCAACAAACTATCAAAGCGCATGCGTAGCATGTTAACTGAAATTCGCGCACAAGAACGCTTGCTGATGGACTTGTGTGTGCATCGCTCCAAAATGCCGCGTAAAGCGTTTATTGCGGCTTTCCTTGGCAACGAAACCAACCTTGACTGGTTAAGCGCGGTGAAAAACCAACCGGCTGAATTAGAAAAATATTTACCTGAAACGCAACGTGCGCAGCGCAAATTGATTGTGCTTGAAGAGCAAATGCACATGACCATTGCGGAAATCAAGGAAGTGAACCGCCGCTTATCCATTGGTGAAGCAAAAGCGCGTCGCGCCAAAAAGGAAATGGTGGAAGCAAACTTGCGTCTGGTTATTTCCATCGCGAAAAAATACACCAACCGTGGTTTGCAATTTCTGGATTTAATTCAGGAAGGCAATATTGGCCTGATGAAAGCCGTAGACAAATTTGAATATCAACGCGGTTATAAATTCTCAACTTACGCCACTTGGTGGATTCGCCAGGCCATCACCCGATCAATTGCCGATCAGGCACGCACCATTCGTATTCCGGTACACATGATTGAGACCATCAACAAGTTGAACCGTATCTCACGACAATTACTGCAAGAAAGCGGGCAAGAGCCAACACCGGAGGAACTGAGCCGCCGCATGGTCATTCCTGAAGAAAAAATTCGTAAAATTCTTAAAATCGCCAAAGAACCCATTTCCATGGAAACACCCATTGGTGATGATGAAGACTCCCATCTTGGCGACTTTATTGAAGACGGCAACACCATGTCCCCCATTGAAGCCGCCACCAATTTCGGCTTATCAGAAGCCGTGCAAAAGGTGCTGGGGTCATTAACCCCGCGCGAAGCCAAGGTGTTACGCATGCGTTTTGGCATCAACATGAACACTGACCACACCCTTGAAGAAGTGGGCAAACAATTTGATGTCACCCGTGAACGCATTCGTCAAATTGAAGCCAAAGCCTTACGCAAACTGCGCCACCCCTCAAGAGCAGAACAACTACGCAGCTTCCTAGAAGAACAAGAATAAGCCCTCCTCCCCCCACCCATTGCGCCTCCTCCCCTCCTGCTCACTGGCAGGAGAGGCGACACAAATTGGCAATAACACCCACAGACAAATGTCGTAATTCGTTCTTAAAAACCCCCCATCATTAAGCTGGAAAGACGTCACCAATCAAGCTAATATTGGCATCCTTAAGTAATCGTTTATTAGCTGGGGCCCATAGCTCAGCTGGTTAGAGCAGAGGACTCATAATCCTTTGGTCCTAGGTTCAAGTCCTAGTGGGCCCACCAATAGAATCAATCAATTGCAAGTCATGCCCAAATCGGGGAAAATCTCATGTAGAAGCAATGTAGAAGAACTGAGGTTAATTATATGGAGATTCCTAGCCTGCATGAACTACAATTTATTTATTAGCTATCCAGATACCAGTAGAGACATTGTCGAAAATCTACGCGATCAATTTAAAAAATTTGGAATCAATGCTTGGGTGTACTCAATAGATCAAACATTGAACTTGAATCCATGGAAAGAAATTGAAGAAAAAATTAGCGCATCAGATCTAGTGGTTTTCATTGTTTCAGAAAGAACACCCGCAGCTACAGGCCAACATCAAGAATTAGAGCTAGCAACCCAAAAGATTGGGACTATTTCAAATACAGATAAAATCATGCCCATCTTTATCGTAGGAGCAAGCCCATCAAGCGCGCCAGAACTGCTTAAACATAAAAATGGACCCTTTCTTCATAGCGGGAATGTAAAATCTGTAGCATTAAAGATCACCAAGAGAGTATTTCCAAGTTTATTAAAAACCGAAGACGAGAGGCCATGGAAATACCCCATTCCTGGGGAATGGCTTAAAGTAACAAATTTAGATGATAATATTTCTGAAGATTTTGATTTAGGTGACAAACTTTATTTTCGGAGAGTTAGCCCAATGGGACTCTTCGAATGCTATGCGCCAAAAATTGAAGGGGCATTCTGGATTCTACCGGAGAATGTTCGTCTATCTTATGATACAGATGAGGACAAAGCGCTTGAAAGCCAAATGCCTAGCGAGTTCAAGTACTGGAATAACTAAAAGTTAAAGGCAGCACAGATTTCATCATTCGATTTGTATGGAAAAAATTATCAACACTGAGTGAAACTATAAAATAGTAATTATCAATTTTTTTATCTCAAAGCCGATCTTTTTTAGATTCACAGCCCCTAATCAACCCTAAGCCTCTGGCTAACACCATAATACATTGCCGCCAGAACAGAGATTTGCTCCAGATTTTCACAAGCATAAATTTCAGATGATGCAGCCTGCACAATGGCCTCATTAAATTTCAATACCTCCTCAGAAGAAACGGTAAAAATCAGATTATTAGTGTTAACGTCAGGATTTCGATGGGTACAAACCAAACACAAATCTTTTCTAAGCGGAAAAATAAACTCGGTTAAAGGATGACAGGGCCCGACATGACCTAGCGAACTTGCCATAACAACTGGAGTATCGGAGGTGATAAAATTCACATTGTCACAAGGTCGTTGAAACTGCCAATATTTCTGTAAAATAGCTTCCGCCACCTGCGAGGCTAGGTTTATCATCGGGTGCAAACTTACTTGCTCCAGCACACCAATGTCAACGATATCGACTATATTGCCACTATAGCTGAATGGTGGAGGGTTATTTTTCGCATAAGTAGATAACAGTTTTTTTATTATTAGCTCATGCGCTTGCTTGATTCCGTCCCTAAAACTCGGCCCTCTTGAAAACATTAAACCTATATAAAAAGCCAAAAGACCTTTATTTTCTGATGAAATTTTTAACTCTGGGGTATCACTATTCAAAGATCGAATTAACTTTATCACCTGATCTTCAATTTCTGAAAAACCGTCCTCAAGAATGTTATAATCAACAGATTCATCATTTTTTATTTGTGCGTAATAACCTTCTCTATGGCAAATACTTCTCACGGACTTCCGTGATGCGGTACGAATTGCTACATCCTTTTTGTACATCCAAACAAATGAAGAATATGCACTGGTTTTATCTGGCATAGAAAACAACCTTAGATAACCGGCATTAACATAATGATGCTTCTTTTTCTTTTGATCTGACATATCTATCCCTGGCTTTTAACTTGTAAACTTCCTGCAATACGTATCAAATTACCCAAGGTGGCCATTATATAACTTGCGGGATGTCACTAATCAAACATTCTTCTGTTGTAATTGGCTGCTGATAGCCACCATCAGAAACAACAATATCAAATCCTTCGTTAGAACAGTTAGCCGTGTAAAGTTTAATCTCGCTTTTATTACATAGTTTAGAAATAATTTCTTTATTGATTGGATCAATTTTACTGCCCAGGATAATACCTGTTACCCTCAAGAAAGGAGCATATCCATTTAGTTGAAGTAACCCGCCACTTTCACTATTTGAATTAGTTACCAGGCGATATTCACGTTCATGCTCCCACTGTTTAAACTTAACTCCCACTGAATTTCGTATAATATACTCAGACTGATCATAACTGTTTTTTATACTTGCAGCCTTATCAGCTTCTATGACAGGAAGATCGTCACTGTAACCAACCTTAACGAATGCAAACTCGCGATCTAATTCTGAGTTCAGATTAAATGAGATTATATCCGTTCCGTTTAAAACACCGTTTTTAAATTCATCTATTTGCTCATCTAAAATACCAGCATTATCTTTTATATAAGAAAAATCCAACTCAAACTCAATGCAGCACCCCTTATGGTTATCAGCATAATATGCCCACATAGGAATATTATTGTTACTTGCTGTTAAACATAAAGCACCGTGATTAGAAAGCATGTCACGAACAACTCTTGGCTTCTTTAACTCTTTCCGGAACTCGCCTGACAATAACCGCTCTTTCAAGTCATTCGCCGTAAAACTAGGGCCTTCAATTTTAATATGTTCCTGCAAAATAACATCAAACACTTCAGAATTGCTCAGCAAAAATTCTGGTGTAAAAGATACAAACCTAAACCTCCCTTCAAAGGGATCATTAAAATTCTTTAGCGGCGTGATCCAAACCCTTTGTGAAATGTAATTTTTAACGAATTCAAAATGCTCGGCCTCAGACAGTGATTGATACTTATAAAATTTCATTATATTTTTCTCTAATTTTATTATTATTTATACGAAAAAAATCATGCCCAAGTCGCACTCAAAGTTTCGGCCTGCCTTAAAATCAACTCAATCGCCTCTTCTTGCTTGTCTGGCGGGTATTTGTATTTGCGTAAAATTCGTTTCACCATTAAACGCAATTTAGCGCGCACGCTTTCACGCACTGACCAGTCTACACTTACATTTTTGCGGAGATTTTCAGTAAGCTCATGGGCTATTTTCTTTAGAATCTCATCGCCTAACTCTTTAACAGAAGCTTCGTTATTAGCAAGCGCATCATAGAATGCCAATTCATCTTCATTGAGCCCAACTGACTCTCCACGCTGAACAGCCTCTTTGAACTTCTTAGCCATTTCGCACAGCTCTTCCATCACCTGTGCAGTTTCAATTGCACGATTTTGATAACGCTTAATCGTATTGACTAATAATTCAGAAAACTTCTTCTCCTGAACCACATTTGTAGAGAATCGAGTTTTTATTTCACCTTCAAGTAAACGCTCTAGTAATTCAACGGCTAGATTTTTCTCTGGCAGATTGCGCACTTCTTCAAGAAACTCTTCATCAAGAATTCCGATGTTGGGCTTATCCAGGCCAACAGCATCAAAGATATCGACCACTTGATCCGACACAACAGCAGAACTTATGATTTGTCGTATCGCAAGCTCACGCTCTTCATCCGTGCGCTTTTTTGCGCTAATGTCGCGCTTTGTAAGTATTACTTTTATTGCCTGCATAAAAGCCACTTCTTCACGAACAGCCTTTGCTTCATCTAAAGTGCAACACAAGGTGAAAGCTTTTGACATGGCAAGTGCTGTATCTGCAAAACGTTTTTTTCCATCTTCGAGGCCCAAAACATGGTTAGCAGCCTTTGCAAGTAAACTATGACCACTTGCAAGGAAGTTACTGTAATCAAACCCGTGTAGCATCCCTCGCAACACATCTAGTTTTTCTTCCAACACAGCATATGCTTCGTGAGCATCCACTGTAGGCCTACCCCGCCCCTGGCTTGCGGTATAGTCCTTTAATGCTTTCTTTAAATCATTGGCAATACCGATATAGTCGACAACCAAACCGCCTTGCTTATCTTTAAATACACGATTTACTCGCGCGATAGCCTGCATGAGATTATGACTTTTCATAGGCTTGTCTATGTAAAGCGTGTGGGCACAAGGAACATCAAAACCCGTCAACCACATATCACGAACAATCACTAAACGCAGATCATCATCAGGCTTTTTAAATCTCTTCTCTAAATCTTTCCGTACTTGTTTAGCGTAAACATGCGGGCGAAGTAATGGCTTATCACTAGCGGAACCTGTCATAACAACTTTGATCACGCCTTTCGTCGGATCTTCGCTATGCCATTGAGGACGTAACGCGATTATTGCATCATAAAGATGAACGCAAATATCTCTGCTCATACCAACGATCATTGCTTTGCCAGTTTGGGCTTTGCTACGCTCTTCGTAATGCGCGACTATGTCAGCAGCAACCTGCTTGATACGTGGCTCCGCTCCCACTATCCTCTCTAATGCTGCCCAGCGTGATTTAAGCTTTGCTTGTTCGCTATCTTCTTCATTTTCTGCCAATTCATCAACATCCTCATCAAGCGTAAGGATTTCATTTTCATCAAGCGATAGCTTAGCAAGACGAGATTCATAATAAATGGCGACTGTTGCACCATCATCTTTTGCTTGCTGCATATCATAAATGTGGATGTAATCGCCAAATACAGCACGAGTATCGCGATCTTCTGTTGAAACAGGTGTGCCAGTAAATGCAACGAATGTAGCATTAGGCAGAGCATCGCGAAGATGCTGCGCATACCCTACGCTATATTTTTCTTGTCCTGACTTACCTTTGAGCTCTGCTGTAAATCCGTATTGCGTGCGATGTGCTTCATCAGCAATCACAACGATGTTTCGACGATCAGATAATACAGGGAAGATATCCTCATCCTCTCCTGGCATGAATTTTTGTATTGTGGCAAACACGATGCCACCTGAGGGGCGGTTATTTAATTTGATGCGTAAATCTTGCCGTGTCTCTACTTGCACAGGCTGTTCACGTAATAAATCTTGCGACAGTGAAAAAACACCAAATAATTGGCCGTCTAAATCATTCCGATCTGTGATCACTACGATGGTTGGATTTTCCATTGCTGATTCACGCATCACGCGGGCTGCAAAGCATGTCATTGTAATACTTTTACCACTGCCTTGTGTGTGCCACACAACGCCACCCTTTTTATTTCCATCTGGGCGTGAGGCAATAATAACTTGCTGAATGGCTGCTCGAACTGCATGAAACTGGTGATACCCAGCAATCTTTTTAATTAACTCAGCGTCATCTTCGAACAAAATAAAGAACCGCAGGTAATCTAATAAATATTCTGGGGTTAGGATTCCACGCGTTAATGTTTCAAGCTCACGAAATTCCCCAAGTGGATCAAGGGTGACGCCATCAATTGTTCGCCATGACATAAAACGTTCAGCATTAGCAGAAAGTGAACCAATGAGGGCTTCGCTGCCATCTGAAATGATCAGCATTTCGTTGTATTGAAAAACATCGGGTATTTGTTCTTTGTAGGTTTGAACTTGATTATAAGCCTTCCATATATCGGCACTCTCATCTGCGGGGTTTTTTAATTCTACTAGTACTAATGGCAGCCCATTTACAAAGAGTATGGTATCAGGGCGGCGTGTATGTTTTTCACCTTTAATTGAGAATTGATTGACCGCCAACCATTCATTTTCAGTTGGCTTTTCAAAATCAATAAGTCGGACAAAATCGCCGCGAGTTTCACCGTCTTTTTTATATTCTACAGGCACGCCATTTACCAAAAAATTATGTAAGCGACGATTGGCAGATAATAAAACCGGGGTGTTCAAGTCTCGTACTTGTAGCAAAGCATCTTCACGGGCTGCCAAGGGAATATCTGGGTTTAATCGGTCTATTGCTCCACGTAGACGCTCTATCAACAATACCTCTTGATAATTGCTACGCTCAGGACTCTTACCATCACAGGCAATATCAGGCCCATAAATATGGACGTATCCTATTTCGGATAGCCAGCTAAGCATTTCCTGTTCAAGTTGATCTTCTGTCATTTCTATAGCTCCAGTTTTGCATTAAACCACTTAACCTAATGATTTATAGTGATTTAATAGTACCATCCCCAACCATCAACGTTTTGCATTAAAGCACTCCTAGCTCTCTACATCTAATGTTAGCGCTTCTTTGAGCATATACCCTCTTTATTAACGATATCGACAATAGCGATTAAATAAGAATATCGTTATATATCAATCTGTTAGTCAATCTCTTGGCGCATTAGAGCACTCTGAATTAAATAAACCTACGCCCAAAACGGTATGTATTTAGCATATCGTTTAGATGCACTTGCTGGGTCGTCTGGCTTCACCTCTCCCTGCTCTACTGAAGCAGCAATGATTTGCGATACAATTGCAGACTTTGCCCGCGTATCATCCAACTTGAATCGCTCCCTCAGGCTCTGGTTTGTCATTTTCTCGTTACTTACATACTTTAAACAGCAATGTAAATAGCAAGCACGAAGCCGATCAGCATTATCCATTAACCTGAATTCTTTATAAGAAAATAAAACAACAGTTGTGCAAGAGGATGTTACCCTGACATCATGTGCAGGCAGTTGGTAAAGTTCAGTATTAAACACAACCTTATCAATACCACTTCCCTTTATTTCGCAGATACCCATGCGTCTCATGACATCAGCCAAACTTTCATTCCTTGAACGATATTCATCAACAAAACGTTCAGCTTCTATCAAGGGCTGGCCAGGATTCGTAAATTCAATACGATCAGAGTAAATCTCAACCATGACGGAAGAACCACTTAGTTCTAAATCCTGATGAATGAGAGCATTGGCTACAACCTCTCTAATTACTAATTCAGGATACATTCTGACCTCTTCTCGAAGCGCTTTTCCAATAATTTCATTCATAGGTAGCTGGTTATTGATATAATCGATCAATTCTTCAAAACCTACTGCATAGCCCTTAACACTGATATGCTCACGCTCTGTTTTTATTTTATTATTATCTGCGTATTTGATAATACGAACTGTCTTGCGTTTTACTGATTCAAATACTCTCAAATCTTTAGCTAGCAAAATTGCACCAAGATTTGTAATACAAAATCCATCTTTTTTAGAGCGAACAAGTTTCTCACTTACGAGTCGACTCAAAATAGCATCCCTTGTTGCAGGCAATGGAAGTTTAATTAAATCAAAGTATTTTTGGACATCCAGCATTGCTATCACTTCATCTGCAATTATTACAGATGTAGCGTCATGAACTAAAAAATTTGACTGGCCTTCAGCAAAAATCCGCTGAAGCTGATCTGGCGACATCGGCACTAACTCTTCCCCAGAACGCATTAGATAAGTTCCATCTAACCCCTGTGGACGACCGATGGGCCTGGGAGGGATTTCAAACACAAGCACACGACCATCAGGATGCGTCAATTCATAGATTTCAACTCTAAAATGAAGCTTGTGTAATACATAGGATTTGACAGCACCAAGATTAGGAAACGCACTTGTCCCAACAACTTTACGGGGTATATTATTTCTCACCCCCAAGACCAAGTGGCCGCCAAGCTCATTGGCAAAAGCGACACAATAGCGCAATAACTTTTCGTCGTCGTAATGCTGTTTTGCCTCTTTAAATTCAAGATGCTCATGCTCATGTGGTACAGCAAGCCATTCGGCTAATTTCTCTAATGTGATCATTTAACATGCTCCGAAGTCACACGTTCGACTGGTATTTGTAATTCGCCTGAAATTAAATGTGGTAAAAGTGTATCGCGCAAGTCAGCAAGAACTTTAGCTTGTTTTGAATTTTCCGTAATTTTCTGCTGAATCATAGTGACAATTTCTCCAAACTTCTCCGCCACATTCCGCGATGGCACAACAACTGGATAACGCCCCAGAACATCATTCTGTATTCGCTGTCGCCCACTAGTCCCAGACATGCTTTTAATAGCGAATTCACGGAAAGGGTTATGGCGTGATAATAAATACCCATGATAAAGAGGAAGTGGTAACTTGGGGCGCAACACAACAAATTCAGTTGATCCCCAACCTACTTGATTATCACTCAAAAAATCAACGTAAGCTGTTTTACCATTTTGTAAACACGGAGTTATCCTCGCTAAAAGGGTATCACCATTAATAAATTTCGAACCAGACCCCACTTCTCTGTAAATAATAACTTCAGGATGGTGCCCTCTTACTGGAACATTCGCCATATCCAAAAAAGCTGACCGCTCACCTTTTTTTAGTCTTCTAGCTGGATTAATTTCATAAGCATTATCCAATGTTGTGATACACCACCCGTGCGGCACAGAACCTAGTTCGGTTTCTTCAAATGCATCAGGAAAAAGTGCGGCTGTTTTTGCATCAATTCCTTCTGCAAGTCTACCTTCTGCTTTTGCACGCACCGGATCGAAATCAATAAACCATGATTTGAAAAGTGATTGGGCAATTGCTTCAAGTGTGACATTCATTTGACGATGAAGAGTGATGCGCTTATCAAAGCCAGACAACACCTCCACAACTGCTTTTCTTTCGTCTTCAAGAGGCCAACTAAGCTCATAAGAAAAAATACTTTCTAGTGTAATGCTTGCTTGATTCGCACTACCCTGTGCTTTAGAAATAACATGCTGCGAAAATTTTTCACCTTTAAGCTGATAATATATAAATTTTTGATCTATTTCAGACATTGATTTAGCACGAATTATCACTGAGTTCTGATTCATCAATGCCTTTTTTGCCCATGAAGGAACACATATTGTTCTTCCAACGACAGACTCTGGATTGTTTGGCCAGGAGCCAACCGTAGCAATAACAATATCATCTTGACATAACTCCACATCACCATTAGCAGCCGCAATCTCTTTAGAAACATATTTTAAATTTTTATCACTAATACTATCTTCTGTGAAATTAGAGACACGTATAACTGGAATGCCTTTATCTAAGTAATCTTTTGATTTAAATGCAAATCCTTTTTTGTGCTTAATAAGACTACCGAGTTGAACTCTACTCCACTCAGAACTCATACCCCAATCCTCCCAACTTCTGTCGAATCAGGGCATCAAGTTCAACTCCTTTCACCATCTGTTCGCCTAACGTTTCAGTAAGTTTTTGCATATTCTCAGTGAAGGCTTCATTATCATTTTTCTGCGCTTCAGATCCAACGTAACGACCAGGCGTAAGTACAAATCCATGCTCAACAATTTCAGTCAATGCGACACTTCGACAAAATCCAGCCTCATCTTCATATGTTACATTTACTTCACCATCACCACGCCATGCATGAACTGTTTCCGCAATTTTTTGTATATCAACCTCTGCAAACTCAATTTGTGCACGGCTGATCATCGTGCCAAGCTTGCGTGCATCGATAAATAACACTTCCCCTTTACGCGTGATTTTTTGTTTGGTGAGAAACCATAAACATGCTGGTATTTGAGTGTTAAAAAATAACTGTCCTGGCAAAGAAACCATACATTCCACCACGTCAGCTTCCACCATTTTTTTGCGAATTTCGCCTTCGTTATTTTGGTTAGAACTCATTGAACCATTCGCTAAAACAATACCAGCACGTCCATTGGGCTTGAGGTGATACAGCATGTGCTGCAACCATGCATAGTTAGCATTGCCTTGAGGAGGCGTTCCGTAAAGCCAACGGGAGTCGCTCTCTAAGCTTCCATGCCACCAATCAGATATATTGAAGGGTGGATTCGCCATAATAAAGTCAGCACGCAAATCAGGATGTTGGTTTTTGGTAAATGTATCGTTAGGTTCTTTGCCAAGATTAAAATCGATACCACGAATAGCGAGATTCATCGCTGCTAAACGCCATGTTGTTGGATTAGATTCCTGCCCGTAAATAGAGACATCACCGAGCTTGCCGCCGTGCGTTTCAATAAATTTTTCAGATTGAACAAACATGCCGCCTGATCCACAACAGGGGTCATATACTTTTCCCTGATGAGGGGCCAATACAGCAACAAGAGTTCGCACAATGCTGGCTGGCGTGTAGAACTGCCCGCCTTTCTTTCCTTCAGCACTCGCGAATTGGCCGAGAAAATACTCGTAAACTTGCCCCAGTAAATCTTTTGCATTTTGACCAGCAGCACTAAAGCCAATAGAAGAAATTAAATCTACCAGCTCACCCAGCTTACCATCCGGTAATTGCGCACGCGCATAACGCTTATCAAGAATACCTTTCAACTTTGGGTTCGCAGTCTCAATTACTGATAGGGCATCATCAATTAACTTACCAATATTCGGCTGCTTTGCCTGTGCTCGAATTTTTTCCCAGCGGGCTTCCTCTGGCACCCAAAATGCATTTACTTCTCTGTAATAGTCTCTGTCTTCTAATTCTTGTGAAACAAGATATTCAGTAGCATCTTCTGCAACGTAGTATTCATCTTTTTTATTAGTAAAACGATGGGTAAGTTCGTCACGGCGAATTTGAAATGTATCTGATATGTATTTCAAAAAAATCAAGCCGAGCACAATGTGTTTGTACTCCGCAGCATCCATGTTAGCGCGCAACTTATCGGCAGTGGCCCAAAGTTTTTTCTTTATATCTTCTATCATTGAAAGTATCCCGCTCTAGTTAAGAATTTCCTACTTACTTTTGCCTGACTCAGTTGCTTCTTCTGAGGCGCTACCCGACGTCACCCATGCATCAACCTCGCCCTGATTGAAGCGCCATTGCTTGCCAACCCGATGCGCGGGGATTTGACCCTTTTCGAGCCAGCGGTAAATTGTTATCGCCGCCACTCCTAGGTGTTCGGCAATCTCACTTACCGACATCCATCTTTCTGTTACGGCCATAGTCAGCTCTTTTTGTATGTTTTATAAGAATTAAGTGATTATCAAAGATAATGAATGATAAGACAAGCCCCATGATGATAGAGGGAGAAACCTAACAAGATTGTGTAAAATTTGATACTTTTGTGTGCATTTTGCAGGTTATGCAAAAACTAAGTTGCAGTCCTGAGTAAGATGGCAGCAGATCTAGTATTTTATGTTTACCACACTGCCAAATCTGAGCTTAATGTATCCGGCTCTGCTATTAAATTAATAGACCCAACAGAGTTAGCACAATCTGCTTTCAAAGTCGGCCTTGTTGACTGACTGATAGATAAAGTCGGTTAACATCAGATTATTTTCCTTGCGGGGCTAAGTGCGGAAATTTTTGGCAAAGTTTGGCAATTAATTCTTGCCGTGCATCGACATAACTTATCTGGGATTTATCATTCGCGATAATGTTACATTGGAATTTATCAATAGCTTTATGTCCAACGCGATCAAGAATGCTATTGGCAGCTTGAACTCGCGCAAGTCCTGTGCCATTTTCCACAATGTCAGAAAGTGCGTTAATGGCAGACTCAGCCGCGATGAGAAGCCTGTTTCGTTGCGCGTTATGTAAGGCAGCCAGCTCAGAATCTATTATTCGTTTGATCTCAGGTTTCTTCAGGTTTTCTTGCCCAATGGAGTAGGCGGTTTTTTGACTGTAGCCGGATCGAATAGCTGCCTGTGTGGCATTCAGATCCTGCAAATACTCATCGATAAAGCGCTTTTGTTTGTTAGTCAGTTTATTCATACCCCCTCCCAAGCGATCTTTAAGTTGCAAGGTTGCACTTAAAGTTGCGAATACAGTTGCAGTCATGTTTTTCTAGTTGCATTGTTGCGTCTTCATAGGCACTGCAACTGCGCAACCCTCAATCTTTGGCCTTCCAATCAACCCTTCGTCTTTGCCACGCGCCGCATGGCGGCTGATACCGGACTTATGAATATTCAGCTCAATTGCTATTTCGGCCTGAGACATGCCTTTATTTAAAAGCGAAACAACCTTTAAGTAGGTAGTATCATCCAAAGATTGCGCTAGCCATGATTGAATACCATTCTCATCAATTAATCTCGCCTCGAATGGTTGAGCATCTTCTCCAAAAAATCCGCGCGCTTTCTCAAATTTAACAATAAATCTTGCGCCTTCAGATGAATCATAATCTTTAGGGCGCTCCAACATAATTACTGTATCTAACACGTCTTCTTTTTTTGATGCGCCTCTTTGTGTACCACCTTTACCAGAATGGTGGATTAGAAGTACGCTTTTTCTCCTGGCACGTAAACTAAGCACCCATGACTGTATGCGATTCCAATCATCAGACTCATTTTCCCGAATACTTCGAGCAAGACACGAGAGATTATCGATAATGATTAAATCAATATCATCTGTAATGTATTCATCTACAAGCGCCTGACCAGCTTCGGTAGCCAAATCTGGCATGCAACCTGATTGCAAATCTGGGGTAATGATTTTGATATTATCCGGTATTATGGCATCTCCATTCATTGCCATGATGCCAAGTAATCGTTCTTGTAAAACAGTTGCTGGCATCTCGCCATCAATATAAAGAACACCCCGTCTTTTTGGCGCTTGCCACTTTAAATAGATCCCACCAGTAGCAACAGCATATGCAATTGCTAATGCTAAATAGGTTTTTCCAATACCGCGGAATGCATGAACCATGCACAAACCAGAAGTTGGCAGCCAAGGATACAAAATCAACTCACGTGGCGGGAACTCCATCGCTAAAAAATCTGACATGTTGGCGACTTGAAGCATGCGATTACTCCTTTGATGCTATGCTTTGTGCATTGTCGTTTGCGTTGCATTTTTTATATTGACTGGTATTAGATACCAGCTCATGCGCTTCAATATAAGAAATCACATCAGATTTGCGATATAGGACACGTCCACATATTTTACGGTATCGAATCCCCTTTCCTTGCCACCTATCATTTTGTAACGTTGAAACTTGTACACCCATCACAGGTGCAATGTATCGCTCTCCAAATAAAGCTTGTGGATCTGCCGCCCAAAATTCAGCGACTCTATCGAAATCAGTTATTTTCGGATTAATCTGCTTCATTATGAATCCCCTTGAAATTGTTTGATCCATTTCAAGATAACGGGCCTTTAATAAGAAAACATGGGGACAATAATTACATAAATTAATTATTATTATTGTCCCACATAACATAGACGGAACTATGGATTTCTGGGAATTTAAATGCCAAGCATTCTTTTATAAATTATTTTTTGCTCAACTGATGGGCTCTCAATCGCTTTCTTTATGTTTTTATATATCCGACCTTCACTACCAATACCCAACCCTAATAAAGAGTCGATATCCTGCATGAAGCGAAGAATCTCACCATTGTACAAATTAGCTTCCCAGTTTGAATGGGTACATTTAGGAGTGTTTTGCGTAATCTCGATGTAGACCATGACGAGCATATTTATTACATCTTGATGCTTTAACTTGTTGCTAGGACGACCAGGGCTTGATGTTGTTTTAAATTCTTGCAGCAACGACTTTAATGCCTTCATGCCATTAGCATTATCGTGTAACAGCTTTTGAATATCGCGATGAGAGTATGCGAGCATCTTAAGGCATTCTTCTGCTTTACTTAAATACTCCAAAGCCATACCGATTTGTTTTGCATCTTGGTTTTTTCGATTATTGCTTTGATCACCATATTTTCGCACATTGTATGAGCGCTTCAAATTAATTAATACCCAAGTAAATCTATTTACATTGTCGATGGCGTATATTTCCGAAAGTTTTTTGATATTTGCTTGCCAATCCGAAGTAACAAAAATATCTTCTGGTGATGCAGGATTGCATAACTGAATTATTTTATCGGTTTTCTCATAAAGCATAACATGATTCCATTTTGAATTGAACGAATAAACTTTAAGTTATATCTTGAAATAATCTAATTTTAAAATCGTTCTGATATGCGTCAGTTATTCGTGTTGCCGCAGACCGTGACGCTCTAAAGTCGAATCGTTTTGTTAAATATCCAAACTGTTCTGCTAAACCCCTCATGCGGCCGTCATAGTCCATATACAATAACTCTTTCCCTTTAAACATTCCATTGTACCCATCAGGCTGCGAAGGAAACCCCAGCACATCCAAGTTATCTCTATCGAACCCAAAGCCAATGACAATGATTTTTTTTGCTTGTTCGATTAATGATTTATAAAATCCATCTTTATGTGCCAACAATCTATCATTTATTAATTTTATTTGATCACTTGAGTTAAGAGCCTGAACCAATCTAATAGTATTCGTCCTTGCATCTTGATTAGAAGGCTTTACTTGATGAAGACCATAAACATCCTGAGAAGCTTCTTTGTACAGCTTCCCATAAACGTGGTGAATTTTATTTAAAACCAAGTCATCAAAGTAATTTTTAGCAATGCCATCATCTTTGAACATCTCAACATTTGACAGTTTTTCATGCAAGATGCAATCCAAACTCATATCATAATTAAATGTGATAATTTTTAGATTGTTATTAACTATGTCATCAGGATTTACGCAACCTGCCATTATATCTGCCAGCAGATAACTATACCAATTATCATCCTGCACATCTTTAGATATTGATACCTCCCAAGGCTTCGGCTTTCTTGCATACCCCATCATAAACGCTGCTGGATCTTCGCATTTTAATAACGCGTAAACAATCATAACTTTTCCAGCTAAAGCGTGCGATTGATGATGATTTAAAAAAGCATCTATTGAGACTGGATCAAACAGCTTTAGAGCATTTTTTAGCGCAGAAAATTCTTCAATTTGACTCATCTTTACTGAGGCTAGCATTGATGAAGTAGGAACAATCCCAGTTTGACCCATATTCGCTAAAACATGATTTGGATTGATCTGAAAAAATTGATCATCCCCATCAGGAATATTCTTTACATCGATATTTTTTAACTGCTCCGATATATAATGTAACGAAAACCGCATGTCGTTCAACGAACTCGCATCAAATCCAACCCTAGCTCGCTGCTCACTTGTTAATGGCACGTATACATGTTCAGATGATATTGTATGGATTATTGAATGAATCAAATCCTTACCAAGAGGATAGCCATAATACCAACTAGCGCCCGCACCAAGGATAAATAGAGTTTCTTCACTAAACATGCTCTCTCCTTTTACCTGAATACTTATCTAAACTCTTACTTACAGAAAAAACCTCACAACTGGCAATAATCTGCGTGGATTTCAAGATAAAATCAGTGATTAGTTGCATTGGCTTACGGAGCCGCTCAACATCAATCACCAAATAACCTGCGGTCACATCATTACTATTTTTATGATTTAGCAGTCGCTTTAATGAGTACACTGATATATCTAAGCTTTCGGCAGTTGTAATAAATGTTCTGCGTAAATCATGCAAAGTAAAATCCACACCTGATATTTCAACAACTTTTAACATGGTTTTTCGTGGTTCAACGATGTGACCGGAGCCAAGCACTGAGGGAAAAACATATTCACTCTGCACATGCTGGCTGCGCCGCTCAAAAAGCTCTGCAAGATAATCAGACATTGGTAATACATGCGTGCCTCTGTTCTTAGTGTCAAGCAATGTAATAATCTTTCCCCTTAAATCTACATTTTCCCAGCGCAAAGATGCCGCTTCAGTACGACGCAGGCCTGTCAGCAAAATTAACATAAAATAATCTTGCCATAAGGCCGCCTGCTCATGCGGATATAGCTCTGAAAGTGCAGCCACTCCCTTATACCAATCAGCTAGCTGATGCTGTTTTACTATTGTTTGCTTGCGTTCAATGCGATACCAACTACGAGCATGTGATAGAAATTTCACTGGATTAATACTAATAACACTTCCACCATCATCTGTCTGATATTGATAAATTGCAAAATTAAATATCGCTCGTAACAACCGCATACATAAATTAGCCCGCGCTTTACTATTACTGTCGCCAAACTTAGCATGCCTTTTCGCAACCATATCTCTGTTAATACTAGCGATAGGCTTATTCAGCCAGTCGGGCATAACCTGCTGCAAAACACGCCTATAATCAGCAATCGTAGTTTGCTTTAGTGATTTTCTTGCCTGGAGGTAATCATCAAATGCTTGTTGAAGGGTGATAGCTTTTACTTTTTGCATCTTCTTTTCTGCGATGGGATTTTCGCCCCTCGCAATACGACCGAGTAAACTCATTGCTTCTTTGCGCGCCTGTTCGGCGGTTAACTTCCCATATTTGCCAATAGTAATCCGCCGCACTTTGTTATTGATCAGAGTCTCCACAACAAAGCTTTTAACACCAGAAGCAGTAACGCGAAGGGCAAACCCCTTTAGTTGATCATCCCTGTAAAAATCTTGGTCTTTTCCTTGTGGTGGTTGTGCTTGCTCAACTACCGACTTATTAATCCTAACTATCTTACTCATTACTAATCCCGTTTTCTCATGTAGAAGCCATGTAGAAAGGCTGTCTCGAACTCGCCAGAAGAAACTAGAATGGATTCTATAAGTTAATTCACTGTATTAAAAGGGATTTACAAAAATTTAGAAGCATGTAGAATTCTTTCAAACACGGCCTTCTAGAACTCATAATCCTTTGGTCCTAGGTTCAAGTCCTAGTGGGCCCACCAATAGAATCAAGCACTTATAAAAATTCACGACGAATACCACCCCCCCCCAAAGGGACACTCCTGGGACAGTTGAAAACAGCGATACACAATAAATACCAATCAACTTAAAGCTGCGATATCATCATTGCCAGGGTCGCTATAAAACGCAATCAGGATGAACAACCGCGACAAATAAGCAGGGAGCGATCGGGTGCTTAACACTTTATTGATTTTTCTTGGTGCTGGCTTGGGCGGCGTATCTCGCTACTGGATTTCCAATATCACCTATAGTTTTTTAGGTCGTCAATTCCCCTGCGGAACATTGGTCGTCAATATAAGCGGGTGCTTTTTAATGGGCCTACTTTTTGTTCTTATTTTAGAACGCTTCGATGGCATGGGGCCGCAATTACGCTCCTTACTACTCATTGGGCTTTTAGGCGGCTACACTACGTTCTCTTCCTTCTCGATAGAAACACTTAATCTCTTTGAAAGCGGAGCATATTTAAGCGCCGCATTGAATATTTTATTTAGCGTCATTCTATGTATTGCAGCAACTTGGCTAGGCGTTATGGGAGGAAGGCAGTTATGAAAACAATGGATGTCGTCATCGTCAGAATCTATATTACTGAATCATCACATTTACTTAATACAATCGTTAATTACCTCAAAACAGAAGCGAAGATTTGCGGTATTAGTGTTTTTCGTGCCATTAGCGGCTTTGGCGAAACGGGCAATCATACCTCTTCATTGCTCGATCTCTCACTCGATTTACCGCTCTCAATAGAGTTTTTTGATAGCAAGGATAAGATAGAACCTGCATTAGAACATTTGAGCGGAATAATAAAGCATGAGCATATTGTATTTTGGGAAGCAAAAGCTAATGATTAAAAAATCCGCCCGAAAACCCTGTCACCTTAGTGGTGATAGATGAACACTTCTCTTTTAAATATTTTTCTCACATTCTTAAAATTAGGATGTATTTCCTTTGGCGGTCCAGTTTCACACCTAAGTTTTTTCTACCGTGATCTAGTTGTCCATCGTCAATTAATCGATGAGAAAACGTATGTTGATCTCGTGGCACTCTGTCAAAGCTTACCAGGGCCTGCAAGCAGCCAGGTTGCCATTTCAATCGGAATGAAACAGCAAGGACTAGCTGGAGGCATCGCAGCTATTTTAGGGTTTATATTACCATCCATTGGTATCATGATTTTTGCAGGTTATGCGATAAACTTTTTTACCGCACAAGCTCAATCACTTTGGCTTCATGGTTTCAAAGTAGCAGTGGCAGCGGTAATCGCCCAAGCCATTGTACAAATGAGCCAACGATTTTTAATCGGAATTATTCACATTTTAATTGCTGTCACTGCTGCCATTATTGCTACTATTTTTGTTAGTTTTGCTGGGCAAATCGGAGCAATTTTGATAGGCGTTGTCGTTGGCAAGCTGCTTATACAACAATCTCATGCCTCCGAACTACCCATAACCAACCCAGACAAAGGGATAATCAGTACTCGCACAGCCATCATTGCGTGGATATTATTTTTTGTTTTATTGTTTGGCCTACCATTCATCAATGCTGGCTTAAACAACCACTCGCTTTCTCTGTTCAATAGTTTTTATCGTACTGGCGCACTGGTCTTTGGCGGAGGCCATGTTATCTTACCCCTACTCGAATCACAGGTAGTTATGAGTGGGTGGGTAGATAACAATACTTTTTTAACCGGTTATGGTATTGCACAAGCTGTACCAGGACCTCTTTTTAGTTTTGCAGGTTTCTTGGGCACAGTGACAAAGGGGGTGCCTCACGGTTGGCCAGGTGGATTATTTTGTGTATTTGCGATCTATTTACCGTCTATATTAATACTCGTTGGCATTATGCCCATTTGGGAGAAATGGCGACAACACCAGGCTTTTCAATCTATTTTGGCCGGGGTAAGTGCTGCTGTTGTTGGGTTACTCATAGCAGCATTTTATGACCCTATATGGGTTGCGACAATTCAATCATCAACAGATTTAATAATCGCCATGACTGCATTTTTGTTTCTACAACATTTACGTTGGCCACAGTGGCTTATTGTGTTGTTATGCGTACTCGGTGAACTGCTAATTCAATATATTTAACCTAGTTTAATTGGTTTGAAATCCTGATTTGGAAACGGCGAAGTCTTTGGGGGTTGAATAACAATAAATGCCCGACCCGCAGCTTGGTGACACGCATTACAGCCAGCACTTGGCTCAACTAAACTTCGACAATTAATGTCAACCCAGAAGGAAGGTATTTGACACCACATTTGTATGGGCCGCCAAAATTAATTCGATCTGCTCTCCCTCTTTTATCTGGATAGCCAAATCTGCGAGTAAAACGTTCAACTCCGCTTTCCCGATAAAAACCCGCGGTTGGCTCTGGCGTCATCAAGGTGATCGGTTGGCCAGATGCGGGATTTGAAAATTTTTTAACATTATGTGATTTTATTTCCCAACCCAAATAATCGGGCTCTGAATATCCATAATGTATTCGAAATCGAAACCCTCGCTTGTGAAGTTCACCACGAAGATATAATTCTGGCCTTGTGTTAAACCCTTTTATACCTGCCATCATCTTGCTTCGTATTTGCTTGTCCACAATATCCACTTAGGCTATCTCTTTCTGCCTAACATTCTTTTTAACAAATCCACACTTTTTTATTTCAAGAATGTGGGGCCTCATATGAGCGGCTACCGCACTGATGACTGGCACAGCTACGGAATTTCCAAATTGTTTATATGCCTGGGTGTCTGAAACAGGTATGGCAAGAGAGTCAGGATACCCCATTAATCTAGCACATTCTCTTGGAGTCAATCTACGAGGCCTCTTATTTTTACCGCTAAAAACAAGAATTTCAGAGCCATCCTTGTAATATCTAGCCGAAAGAGTTCTTGATATGTCGTCTGGTTTTATAAGCCCAAATCCAAATCCATTACCTTTGATTCTATGCTTTTCAGCATAATTCTGGAGATAACTCCACAACTTCTCAGAGAGAACATATTTATCATGAACTTTACCTTTCTCATTGATAAAGCGCCCACCATCAAGATCATATTCACTACCATCCTCTGGATGCAGAATATCTTTCATTTTCTTTTTTGGAACAGGTAGTAGTAACTCATTGAAGTTAAAATCTGTTTTTTCTCGAAATCCTGCGATTATGATTCGCTCACGATGCTGCGGCACATAATGCTGGGCGTCAATAATTCGCCATTGAACGTTATATCCAAGCTCATTTACAAGAACATCCAATATAATCTGGAGAGTACGCCCCTTATCATGACTTCTAAGATTTTTCACATTCTCAAGCATAAAAGCAGCCGGTTTTTTATTGGCAAGAATTTGAGCTACGTTAAAGAACAAGGTTCCCTGCGTTTTATCTTTGAATCCATGCGGCCTACCCAATGATATTTTTTTTGAAACCCCAGCAATACTAAATGGCTGACATGGAAAACCCGCAAGGAGAACATCATGATCAGGAATTTTTTTTGCATCATATTTTACAATATCGCCAATGAAAGGATGGTTGTTGCCAAAATTTTCAATATAAGTCTTTTGGCAATATTGATCCCATTCAGAGGTAAAGACACATTCTCCACCTTGACTTTCAAACCCCAGCCTGATCCCACCAATACCAGCAAAAAGATCTATACAGGTGAATTCTTTTTCATGCTCCGATAAGTGGCGAGTATTAAAGGTCTGCTGTAATGCGGGAATTACATATGCTGGCGGTTCATTTTCACCCAACCTCCAACGTGCGATTGTTCGTGGTGTCACATTGAGTTTACTGGCAAGATCCTTGTTTGTGTATATTAGACACAGAGCATCCAGCATGCTCTGATATCTATTCTTCGCTGATCTTTCCATCGTTAGGGATCTCCACGGGAATTTCATAAGACATTTTGTCTTATGAAATTCCCTTTGTAAATATTATTGGGTTACCGTGATGAATTAATAAACTTCAGCGCTAACGGCGTACATATAGGTATATTTAATCCAATTATAGACAATGAAAAATAGTAACTATTCCCCAAATTGCTGCGCCATTTCCTAATTTGTATTAACGAAATCAGGCAGCTTCCCACTAAATAAAATCTCTAGCGATTCAGTTTAAGCACTATTTTTCATGCTATACTCTCATATATCAATATTATTCACAGTTTTCATAAAATATGACTGATTATAATCAATTTTCACATGTTTTGAACGTTTTTCATGGACGGCACCTTCCAGAGGATGGGGCCTTATTAGCCGGGTATGCGGCTTTAATGGAAGCCTATGATCTGAAAGTGCCACTACCAGAGTTACTGGCTGCCATCAGCAAAAAGCACAAAAAGTATCAACAGAATGGTTGGATGATGTTTACACCTCGCCATGCTCCTCATGATTCCCTATATGGACATCTTACATTTGCACTCAAATATGAGGGCGTAAACCTGGCAATTCTAAAAGCGTTATTTGATACGGTTGATGCAAAAGAAATAGCGAATATCGTTAAGATGGAACCAACGGGTTCATATAGTCGCCGAATATGGTTTTTGTATGAATGGCTACAAGGTGTTCAGCTAGAATTACCAGAGGCTGCGAAAGGAAATTTAGTTGATGCATTAGATTCCAAGCTACAATACCCTGGGCCAGCAAGACTTTCAAAGCGTCATCGCGTTAAGAACAACTTACCCGGCGTTCCTGCGTTCTGCCCCACAATTCGCAGGACAGCGAAGCTCGATCAATTTATTGAAATGAATTTAAATGAAAAAGCACGAGCTGCACTTAGCGCTGTTCACCCAGATGTGCTGATGCGCG
The DNA here is from genome assembly GCA_001801665.1 of Gammaproteobacteria bacterium RIFCSPHIGHO2_12_FULL_45_12. Classification (GTDB taxonomy): domain Bacteria; phylum Pseudomonadota; class Gammaproteobacteria; order DSM-16500; family DSM-16500; genus Aquicella. Next base: position 27,324 of record MGYH01000035.1, read on the forward strand.
CCGCCGCCTTCATGCTTTTAAAAGACTCCAAAGCTTCCTTTGCAATTGAAGGTGAAACACCACCGCAAACTCGCGCTGAAAGATGGGGACAAGCAATTGGTCAAGCAGGAACAAATACGCTGTCTCATGATGAATTGCTTCGACTTCAACAAATCATCATTTCAGATTTCAGGTTTACACATTTGGGATATCGCAATGAAGGCGGATTTATTGGTGAACATGAAAGAACAACAGGACGACCCATACCTGATCATATATCGTCACGATGGCAGGACTTACTCACACTGATGGATGGATTGATAGAAACCAACGAACTATTGAAAGAAAGTGATATGAATGCAGTTTTAGCTTCAGCCATTATCGCATTCGGTTTTGTTTTCATTCATCCTTACGAAGATGGCAATGGTAGAATTCACAGATACCTTATACATCATGTACTTGCTGAAAAAAAATTCACGCCGACAAATATTGTTTTCCCCGTTTCTGCAGTTATTTTAAACCGAATTATTGATTATAGGAAAACCTTGGAATCCTATTCACGACCGCGCCTGCAATTTGTCAAATGGCGCGCCACTGAAAAAGGTAATGTTGAAGTCCTGAATGACACCATTAATCTATATCGCTATTTCGATGCGACCAGACAGGCTGAGTTTTTATATGAATGCATTGAAGAAACCATTAAAATTACACTGCCTGAAGAAGTAGATTATCTGAAAAAATACGATGAAATGAAAATTTTTGTAAAAAACTACATTGATATGCCAGATAGACTGACTGATCTTTTAATTCGTTTTATGAATCATGAAAATGGGATTTTATCTAATCGCGCAAAACGAAAAGAATTTAGCGCATTGAAAGAAGATGAAATTAAAACGCTTGAAAGAAAATATGCTGAAATTTTCTCTACGCGGTGAATTATTTGCAGTCTCTTGCTGCGACTGTATTCATACGTTTATTTTTCATCTTATAATATTAAAACTCTTTCATCATTCGCTTCATAAATGAATCAAACAACGGAACAGTAAATGCAGTTTCACCGTGTGCTGGACTATAAATTAATCCTTTGCTAATAAGCTGCTCGCGCACAGGACCCAAATGAGTAACGGGTTTTTCTAGAACTGCTGCAATCCCCCCAGATGCATGGGGCCCCGAACCTAACTCAGCCATCGCTCTAAGATATCGTTTTTGCATAGGGGTAAGCTGGTCAAACCGAACTCGAAAAAAACTAGCATCAAGGTCAGTAAGAGCCTCCCTTGTTGCATCTTTTGAGTTCTCTGCTGTAATAGGCGACACTTCTGCAATATCCCAGACGTGCTTTCCCCACTCCTGTAAAAAATAAGCATATCCTTCAGTCTGTTTTATAATTTCTTCTAAAGCATCTTTTATATAGTGAACACCTAATTTTTCTACCGGAACAACAAGCGCTTGAATTGCCGCATCATAATTAAGCTTACCAATATGGTGAAACTCAAATAGCCTTTCTGCATACGTTTTCGCCTCACCCATTTGTGATGATATTTGCGGCAAACCAGCAGCCACCATCGTTATAGGCAAAGAGTCTTGAGAAGCTATGTGGAACGCCATAATTAATGACGCTAGCTGCTTTTCATCCAAGACATGAATTCCATCAATAAACAAAACAATTGCGGTCTTCTTTTCCTTTGCAGCAGCACCAACAACCTGAAATAGCTGGGATAATCCTTCATCAAGATTAGTTGTCATTGGAAAACTTGAATTTGATTCAATATCAAGACTTCCTTCAACATCACTGTATTTCACTTTCATTGCCGACACGAAACTGGCAAGTGCTTGCAATCCACGAAGAGCTAAATCTGCTGCAGCCTTTCCCCTATGAAGCTTTAAGATTGCAACTTTTAACCCTGGCACTAATAAAGATGGCAGCGAGCGACCCTCTGGCACCTCTATGCGAACTGTAATAATCTTCGCAGCTTCTGCATCCTGACGGATACGATTAAGTAGAACCGTTTTCCCTACACCACGTAACCCAGTCAAAATAATGCTACGCCCAAAACGACCAGAAGCAATTCGGCGCAGAGCGATTGATGCCTTACTTAGAAGTTCGTCACGCCCCGCCAATTCAGGTGGCGGAGCTCCCGCACCAGGAGCATAAGGATTAAGAAATGGGTCCATAATTATAACCAATTATACCTAGTTTATTTAAAAAAGATAAACTATGGTAAATTAGTTATAATTTAAATTCAAGAGGTCTTGCCTTCTAATCTTTTTCGATAAGGAGCTCTAAGCTCCTGATGAGATGGGAATAATTCACCTACCTCAACTTCCAAAGTGAGAGCAATCTGTATTAAGCCCGGCATGGATATATTTTGCTCACCCCTCTCAGCCCTTCCTGCATAGCTTCTACCAGGCTGAGCTGCAGCCGCAAATTCTTCTTGCGAATAACCCTTCTTTTCGCGAATAGCGCGAATTCTTTCAAACGGGATCAGAAACGGGGCCTGACAAACTGACTTCTCGAGCCACTGCTCTACCTCCACAAACTCCCGCTCCTTCACTTACCTAACTGAACGCGTCAAACTTCGCGACACACCTGAAGCATCAAGGCCACCATAATCCGCTATTGTCTGATTTGTCGCGACATCAAACTGTCCTGCAAGTCAGGCCACCATGGCATGAACGTTGGCATACTGTTGGCTTTTCGTCTTTGCACATTGTTGCTGCTCTTCGACACGGCGGTTCAAATGCGAAGCGCAATTAACGTATAAATAGTGGCCAAATGTTGTAGTAGAATGGCCACTCTGACAGGAATTGCCAATCATGGACTACAAACATTTGACCGAAGAAGAAAGACACCAGATAGATGACCTCAAACGCGAAGGTTTTAATCAAAAACAGATAGCAAAGAAGATAGGAAGATCGCCATCCACGCTTTCCAGAGAGCTAAGACATAATAAAGGAGAGAGAGGCTGGAGGCCACGACAGGCGCAGCATAAAGCTGTAATGAAGGCGGAAATTTTCTCTGCGCGGTGAATTATTTGCAGTCTCTTTGTGCGACTGTATTCATACGTTTATTTTTCATCTTATAATATTAAAACTCTTCTAATCTTTTTCGATAAATTATAGCAAATGACACCCTACTTCTCTTCGCGCCAATCTCGAACCTGCTCAATCGTGACGCCCATGCCTGCAATATTATGGGAACCGAGCTGCTCTAAATCTTCACGAATATGACTAACGAGCTGCTTTTGATCACTAATATCCGCAAATTTACTTACCTCTGCGTCAACATAGTCTTTCATCTTCGCGCCTCGCAATTTGTTAGTTACAACATATCGCATAATTTCTCTGCGTTGCTGCCTGTACTGCACTCTCACTCGGTCAAAACCAATTGCCCCTACAGTTGCATCATATTGCTCTGCTGCTTGTTCGTAAGAATGCATATAGACGTCAACTAGCGGCTTTATGTTATTTAATTCATAAATGGCAATCATAGCATCCACATAATCACTTTTTTTAACAGCATCAAATGAGAGTGGGACGAGATTTGCATATGTAAGCGGAAAATTTGCACTTAACCGTGCTGTTCGCTTGTTAACATCTACAAACGCTTGCAGGTAGGCGATATGTGCCAATAGAAAAATACTTTTTTCAAATGGATTAGTAATTTGGTTAGCCTTGTTACAAATATTTTTTAAATAGTTGTGTAGCAACTCTGGGTTTTCAAGGGGGATATACGTTGAGTTGCCTATGCGCACACCATAATCACGTACTTTGCCAGCATATTGAGAAGACACTAATCCATCCGATAATAGAAAATGTAAATTACATATTGTTGCTTCTTGTATTTCAGCTTGATCGCTATTGTCAACTAAAAACCTTATGGCGTCTTTATGGTTCAATATCATCGTTTTTTCTTCATCTAATTTGCCAGGGGTTTCAGCCCCCTCCATAATTAATTTCTCTGCTTCCTGTAATGAGTAAGTGTTGCCTTCTAGCCTTGAGGAGTTATAAGAGAGATCAATGAGTAAGCGATTGTAAATTTGTCTTGCATATGTTCCTGCAGCCTTATAGTGCTTTGCTCTGTTTCCCACAGCGTCTAGCTTTTCAAGCTGGGTGGGCGACAGATAAAAATCAATATTTGGGCGGTATTCAATCAGCCACTTTGGTTTGTACTCCACCGGTTTTCGAAGTTCATATGGTACTTTAATTTGCTTAATAATTTTCAGGCTTTCTGGGCTAAAGTATATATCTGCCGGCTCTATTGCCTTGTTTTTGAAGGCAAGATAGCGAGTCCCACTCTTTTTACCTGTTTTATGAACTATCCCTTTTTTAACCCACTCGTCTATCCAGCGCCGCACCGCGCGCGCAGAGTAGTTTAGCGCTAAGCCTTCAAGCAGCTTGCCAAGGGCAATTGGTGATGTTTGCTCTTTAAGCTTATTTAGCACAGATATTTTTTGCTGGTCTTTAGGCATGCGTATATGGCCATTCGCTGTATTAATACGGCCATTTTACTACGGAATAAGACTAAAACTCAACGAGTATGGCCATTTTTATAGATAATACGGCCAAAATATAATATGTATGGCCATTTTCACAAGTAATATGGCTAAAACCTAAGAAATATGGCCATTTTTCAGAGAATATGGTCAAAATCAAAGGAGCATGACCATTTTTATGGAGAATACGGCCACCAGTCTTTAATAATTTGAAATGGGTCCATATACTCAACCCCGTTTTATTTAGAGAATCTATGAACGACCTGATAGAGAAATCATGATTATTCATACCAAGGCAAGGCAATCGCGTTTGAAACAGATTTTATCATGGCTAAGATTTTATTCGAGCGTCCTTCGGCAAATTCCTTAGAAAATTCATCTTCTACCAGATATGATTCGCTCACCCAAACTCCAAATTTTTGATTAGCATCAACGAAGGCGTGTAGCAATTCATTATAACGAGAAAATGCCTGCATATGATTTCCATTGGCAGTTTTCAATTCTCCTGCGAGTATATAGGCACCAACTAATGCAAGGTTATTGCCTTGGCCGGATAACGGAGAAGGGCAATATCCTGCATCGCCGAGAAGAGCAATTCGACCTTTGGTCCAGCTATTCATTTTTACTTGTGTAATGGCATCAAAATAAAAGTCATCGCTTTCTGACATATGATTTAAAATATTTTGTACTTCCCAGCCAAAATCACGAAAAGTATCACACAGGAATTGTTTTTGTTCATTCTCATCGCGTATGTCATTCAGAACATGCTGAGAACGGAACATAAATCCAGCTCTTGCGGTTTTAGGGTCGTTATCGCTATTTATACTCACCAGTTTATGATTAGCTTCACATTCCAAATCCATATGGTTCAATTCCAAGTAATTTGGAATGGTAAATGTACTGAGATATGAACCAAGATTAATTAACTGATATTCATTTTTATCGAAAATCATGCGCCTCGCGGCAGAATGAATGCCATCCGCCGCGATCACCATATCATAATTTTCTACGCTGCCATCATTAAAGTTGACGGTAACACTACTCTCATTCTGTCGCATGCTAGCGATGGATTGATTAAAACGACAAGGTACATCAGTAATTGTTTTCATCAGGGTTTCAACCAGATCACCACGGAGGATTTCAACTTCATCGTCTTGCCTGAAACCAAATTTTTCACCCTGTTCTTCATGCAGCACGTTGCCGCTTACATCCACAAAGCGACCGCTTTCTATTCGCGTGCGCATATCACATACTCGATCATAAATACCCATTTCTCTAGCAATATGCGTTGCTACGCCGCGGACATCCAGTGCCTGACCTCCTTTTCTGATAGCAATAGATTTTTCAATCAAGACAGGCGAAAAGCCAAATCTTTTTAGCCAATAACATATTGCAGGACCAGCAATACCCGCGCCAATGACAAGAACTTTTATATGTTTAAACATTGATATACCCGTGGCGTTTCAGTTTTAGGTGTGGCAAAATCAGTCATAATTCAGAAATTGCTGGGAATAAAAATGCAAAGTATAATTATGAAAAAGATGCTTTTAGTTTTAATGGTGAGCTTATTTTTTAATGCTTTTTCCTACGCAAATCAAGAAGATTTAATTAAATCAGCGGAGAATGGTAACGCAGATGCTCAATTTACACTCGCCGATTACTATCTTAAAAGCGATGAAGAACGGTATGCTGGTACTTTTCCTTTATTCAATTTAAATGTCGAAGGAAAAATTAGAAAAGACCATGAATTGGGTTTTAAATGGTTAAATAGGGCAGCCAGAAATCGGAATGCGCGGGCTATGTACGTATTAGCAACTTTTTATGACCCTAAAGAAACTCATAATAGATACTCAATTAAAATTGAACCTGAAAGAAATATAAAACTAGCGATGTATTGGTATTTAAAAAGTGCAGACTTAAAAGATCAATCTGCCTTAAAGATGCTGGCAAGTAAATACGACGTAGAATCTGATCCGACAACAGGAGGTCATATATCTTGTTCCAAGGTCGTAATTCAGAAAATGAAAGCATTGCAGTATTACAATGAAGCTTTTGATCGAGCGGAGGCTGGAAATGTGGCATATAGTTTAGCAAAAATCTATAATGATGGAAGCTTTGGATGGTCAAGTGAAAACAAGTGTGAGAAAAATTTAAATCAAGCAATTAAGTACTATGAACTTGCAGTTCTATATGATTCATATTATAAAAATGAAGCATCATTCTTCCTTGGCGATCATCTTTTTACTCGCCATAAATTCTCCGATGCCTTAAAGTATTATTTAATCTATTTGGATAACGAATCAGTATCTTCTTTTAGTTCAGAAGAAAAACTAAAAAAATATTTAAGTGTTCAGTTTAAGGTTGCCTATATGTATGAAAATGGTTTAGGTTCCCAGAAAAATATTTCTAAAGCAATAATGTTTTACTCAAAAGCAGCAAATGCCGGTTTAATAGAAGCTCAACAGAATTTGATGGTTCTTCGAAATAAGATTGGTTCTTTTAAACCCATTTAAATGGTATGCTTCTGTTATCAGTAGCTGATTTATTGCCAGAAAAGTTAACGTGTTACCGGAATATTGAAAATGAAGTTGTGGCCATGCTTAGATTTACTCCAATGACGACCATTAGATAGAGTAGGCAACCTAGCTGGGTTACAAAAATGAGCTGTCATTCTGAGCAAAGCGAAGAATCCCCTAAAAAATACGAGGTCCTTCGTCGCAAAAAACGCTCCTCAGGATGACAGTTGTCACCTAAGCTAGGTTACCTACTATATGACCGCTAGATTTTCGCGCTCATAAACCAACTGATACTACTTGAACAAATGGGAAATATAAAATATGAAAACGGTCTTAATGACAGGCACTTCGTCTGGAATAGGTTATGAAGCTGCGCTTGTTTTTGCTAGAGCAGGCTACCAAGTGGTTGCGACCATGCGCAACCTGGATAAAAAACACACCCTGCAAGAGATAGCGATCCAGGAAAAACTGAATATCAATATTAAACAACTTGATGTGACAAATGAGCAATCTGTACAAACAGTTGTTAATGATTTATTACAAAATAATGGCCGGATAGATATTTTAATTAATAATGCAGGAGCAGGATTTTTAGGCGCACTAGAACAGACCACCTTATCCCAAATTCAAGATATGATGGATGTTAATTTTTTTGGAACTTGCCGATTAGTTAAAGCTGTTCTGCCTAGCATGAGAAAAGGCAAATCTGGCCGCATTATTTCAATCAGTAGTGTAGGAGGAGTGAGTGGCCATCCTTTCAATGATGCCTATTGTGCAGCTAAATTTGCTGTCGAAGGGCTGATGGAATCTTTAGCACCTGTTGCTAAACGTTTCGGCGTCCAGATTTCATTGGTTGAACCGGGCCCCGTAAATAGTGATTTTGTTTCTTCTACACTCCATAAAAGCCCGGAACTATCCGCTGAACTTGAAAGTGATTATAGAGCCATGCTAGATAGATATTCACTGGCGGTAAAAAATGCATTTGCACAGCTAGGCCAAACACCAACCGAAATAGCCAATATTTTATTAGAAGTTGCATCTGCTGAGAAACCACAATTACGCTACCAAACATCTGAGCTTAGCCATAAAATGGTGGGGCTAAAATTAGTAGATCCTACAGGCAACAAAACAATTGAATTATCAGAAGGTAGATTACAATAAAAATGGCCCAAGTACATGACAAAGAAAAATGGCCATACTCATTGAATTTCAGCCTTATTCCCTAGCATAATGGCCATATTAACACAGGGAATTCTTCGCACAGAAACCGTTTCCGGGTCTATATGCCGTTCGCAATAGTACAACATTTTCATCCAGGCCAACTTGAATGGCATTTGGTGGATTGGGTTTTGCTTCGCTGGAAAATGTCAACTCAAGATGTTTAGCGCAGTAACCAATTATTAATTTAAAGACATTAGGAACAAATGTATCACTGGCAGGGCATCTTCTTGGCCCTGCATTAAATGGCACCTTATATTCTGTGCGGCTAATATTATTTCTTCCTTCTTCCAGAAACCGGTCAGGCCTAAACAGATCGGGTCTATCCCAATGTCTTTGGCTATGAGCAAGCATTCGGTTTGCGAAAAAGATGACTGAATTTGGATTCAAGGACACCTGATGCTGTTTTCCAGCATATTCAAACTCAAAATGTGTTTTTTTGTTTTCAGTCAGTCTTGCGCCAAATGTAGCAGATGCCCCATAACGAAGTGCTTCGTCATAAACTGCCTGTAGATATCTTACTTTTGCTAATTTCAATAAAGATGCTTTGCATTCTTCCTCAGATGTGGGCAAGCGTTCAAAATCAATATCATTCAAGGACATTCTCAATTTTTCCAAAACCTCTGGACAATGATAAATCCTTTCCAATGCAATTGAGATCAAGGCAATGAGATTGCTGCCAGCAAATAAAGCGCCTATAGCTTTAAAATTCTTTAATTGTTGCAACTGCGCTTGTTCTGGCAGGTTCTTATCGACCAGATTGCCCACATATTTTCCCGATGTGATGATGCGCTTAAACAGTAATTCCATTTTAACATCATTCAGGTTTGAAATCCTGGACCTTACATCTTGATAGGCGGCACCATTTTCGGGGTAATGGTTAATTAAGGCTTTCTCAATTTCGTCAAATATAGCCGTGTCTTCAATTTTTAAACAGGCTGGAATTCCAAAAACATTTTCTGCAATAAGGTTCAGAAGGCACACGCGAAAATTATCCGTAACCGAATAACTGTGATGCCAACCGCCCATTGGATTGTGAGCAAAAATGCCAATTCCCATCAAACGCTCGATTGATTTGATCACATTAGCGTAGGTTTCCATCCCTACTATTAAATCTTTTTTTAGGCGCTTCCGTTCGTCTTGCGCCTCTTGACCGACCATATTTGCAAGGCTGGGTACGTCATCAGGAACACCATTAATTTTCGAAAATAGGCCAAGAAAATAGCGACTCCGAGGGTAAAGCGCATCCGGCTCTTCTCCATAAGATCCTCCCAGGCGAACTAATTCCCTCTTTCCAAAAACCAGGAACTCGGTCATAAACGGGAAAGTAGGTCCTTTTGCATAGCCTTCGCGGATTGCCTGCGTTGCCAAGTAATCCACCATAAATTGCTGTGAATTTATGTAAAATTCAAACGAATAGCCGATTATATTATACATCAACAAGGTGATCCATGATAATTTATATTGACTAGCGTCCTTGTGATTTTCACGCTCAATGTTTCTTAACTTTTGATAATTTGAATAGCCGAAGAGAAGAAAAGCAAAAAAAGTTGCGCCGCATAGTAGGATGAACATTTGTTGAAATGATTGATTGTTGCCAGAGTTATCTTTCATTTTTTCCTTCCTGAAAAAAAAGGACATTATCATGTTATTGCCATTTCATCAATTAAAATTGCTTGTTCCCCCAGAAAAATAACGAACCAATAATTTACTTCCCACGCTTAAAAAAACCAAGCATTTCTAGGTGATCGGTGCCGGGAAATAGTAAATATCCCTCAAGGTGCGCCATTTGCCATCCGCGCTCAAAAAGTAGCGCGCAATCTCGTTGAAAGGAATCAGGACCACAGCTCATGTAAATAAGCTGCTCTACCGGCGATGCGGTTAACGCTTCAATAAAATTTAGGGGCAATCCTTTGCGCGGAGGGTCAGCCATGACGACATTGGCTTCGTTTAAATAATGTAATGCGTTATTTATATCAGCTTCAATATAATAAGTATTAGAATGCGGTGTTGAGTGTTCAAAGCCCTTTTTGGAAAAGGGGTTTATCTCAACCATGAGAACAGATTTGCTTTTCGCGGCAATACTTAATCCGATCACACCTACGCCTGCGTAATATTCCAGCACCTTTTTTTCAGGCAAAATATGCTCGCGTATGGACGTTAGCATCTTCTCAAAGATAAAGGGATTTGCCTGGCCAAAGCAGGCGGGATGAAATGCAATGACATTGCCGCCTAAGGTTTCCATGACAAATTCCTTACCCACCGCTAATATCCAGCGATCGCCAAATATTTTGTTACTGGGTTCAGGCTGAATGTTAACCCAGATGGAGTGCCAGACCCCCTGATCCCAAAGAGCCGAAATGAAATTTTTTAAGCATTGAGGCTCTGTTACAACCAGTGTCAATTGCACAAGCCCAGTACGACGTTCAACCACAAATTGAACATAGCGTAATACGCCGCGCCGCGTTGATTCGTCATAAGATGAAATTCCACAAGCTTGGATTTTTATTTTAAGCCAGTAAATTGCTTGATGAATCGCCTCATGATGCAAAGGACAATGTTGAATGTCAATGATATGATGAGAGCCTCGCTTAAACAATCCAGTTTGACCCTGATTACGTACGGCCAGTTTTGACCGTGTTCTCCAACCCACAACGTTGTCATGAACGATATTAAAACGCATTGTCTCGCGCAACCGGCTTGCCACAGGCGGTGAGGCCACCTGTTTCTGCAAGGCGCAGCCTGGACAAACGGGAAAATATTGGCAGCTTAAGTCAGTATGGGTCACTTTTAATAATCTCTTTTTTCTTGGATTTCTTTCTAGGAGCGCTTAAATGTATTATATCAAAAATATACTGTTTCATATAAGCCGCGACAGCACTCATGACGGGAACAGCAACCGAGTTTCCAAATTGCTTATATGCCTGCGTATCTGAGACGGGTATGGCTAATGCGTCAGGGTATCCCATTAGGCGCGCACATTCTCTTGGAGTGAGCCTGCGCGGACGTTTATTTTCTCCTCTAAAAACCAAAATTTCAGACCCATCCTTACAATATCATGAAAGGGTTCGCGATATACCTTGAGGCTTCACAAGCCCAAATCCATTGCCTTTTAGTCGATGTTTCTCGGCGTAATTTTGTAAATAATGCCATCATTTTTCTGAAAGGACATATTTGTCATGAACCTTTCCTTTGGCATTAATAAAACGTCCTTGATCAAGATCCAATTCACTTCCGTCTTCTGAATGAAGAATATCTTTCATTCTTTTTTTTGGCGCGGGTAACACCAAATCATTAAAATTAAAATCTGTTTTTTCCCGAAATCCAACGATAATGATACGCTCACGATGTTGTGGAACAAAATGCTGCGCATCAATCATCCGCCATTGAACGTGATACCCAAGCTCCTTCACAAGTACTTCTAAAATGACCTTAAGCGTGTTTCCCTTATCATGGCTTTTCAGATTTTTGACATTTTCCAGCATGAATGCTGCTGGCTTCTTTGTGCCAAGAATTTGGGCCACATTAAAAAAAAAGGTCCCCTGCGTTTTATCTTTAAAGCCATGAGGCCTGCCCAAAGATATTTTCTTGGATACGCCTGCAATACTAAATGGCTGACATGGAAACCCCGCAAGAAGAACATCGTGATCCGGAATTTTTTGTGGATCATACTTAACAATATCACCTATTAATGGATGATTATTGCCGAAGTTTTCCCTATACGTTTTTTGACAATAGGGATCCCGCTCTGATGTGAACACGCACTCTCCACCCTGATTTTCAAATCCCAGCCTGATACCACCAATCCCAGCAAATAAATCAATGCAGGTAAACTCCTTATCATGCGCTGATACGTCGCGCGTATTAAACGTGTGTTGTGGTTCAGGCATGATGTACGAAGGCGGCTCTGTTTCACCCGCCTGCAAGCAAGCTATCGTTTTGGGACTCACGTTAAGCTTGCTGGCAAGGTCCTTCTTCTTATAGATAGCGCCTAATTCACCCAAGCTATGCTGAATCTTGTTTTTCGATGATCTCTCCATCTCTACCGCCTAAAGTGATTAATATCGCTAGCGCGCTAATAGATACGACGCCAACACAGAAAGTAAGCGTTACCGACTATATCACCGTCTTGAAGCCGCAGCCCGGATAAATCGACTGAAACACACAATAACTCCATCAATATCAGTAAGTTATATTTTTTTATCGTCTGCAGAGAAAAAACAGATAATGATAGCAATATTGTCTCAATTATTTAGTACTATTGATCTAAACTTATTGGTATAATGGTCAATGTATAAACCATTAACCATGCTTATTGATCAAGGCATTGACCATTATGAGAAAAAATCAGGGCGGATCAATCCCTCCTCTACAACGCATACTGACTGAAATGGGCGAAAATATTCGTCTAGCAAGATTGCGCCGAAAACTTCCAGCCGCAATGATTGCAGAGCGAGCAGGCATTGCTCGAAACACATTAAGAGCCATTGAACATGGCGACTCACGCGTTGCTTTTGGTGCATACGCCAACGTCCTGTTTTGCCTTGGGCTTGAAAAGGACCTCCGATCAATTGCGAGCGATGATGAACTAGGTAGGAAATTACAAGATGCAGGACTACCTATTAAAGCAAGAGCACCTAAAATAAAACGAAGCTCCCGATTAACTAAGAAGAACAAATAATGAATAAACCCTTGCAACGAGACATTGAGGTATGCGCTCACTGGGTAGGTTTGTTACAGCCCACTTTAATTGGTTTTTTACATGCCATTCCTTCGCGAGGCAATGAAATATTTTCATTTGAATATAGCAACGAATGGCTTAGAAGCTCTCAAACTCACGCTTTAGATCCATCCCTTCAATTACTTCAAGGAATTCATTATGCACCGAATACACAAGATAATTTTGGCGTTTTTCTAGATTCATCACCTGATCGCTGGGGTCGATTCCTCATGAAGCGCAGAGAAGCACAACTTGCAAGAGAGGAAAAACGCGAAGAACGAAAACTATTTGAATCGGATTATCTGCTTGGTGTATACGACGAGCACAGAATGGGGGCGCTTAGATTTCGAACGAATCCTCTTGGTCCATTTCTAGATAACAATAAAGATCGAGCATCACCTCCATGGACTTCATTACGTGAATTAGAGCATGCAAGTTTAGAGCTAGAGAAAAATGATGCCGAACGCAATCCAAGTTATTCAAAATGGTTACAAATGCTTATCTCTCCGGGCGGCTCATTAGGTGGCGCAAGACCAAAAGCCAGCGTTATAGATGAACATAAAAATTTATGGATTGCGAAATTTCCATGTGGAAATGATGAAAATGATATTGGCGCATGGGAAATGGTTCTCTATAAACTTGCGAAAAAAGCAAAAATTGGGATGGCAGATGCCAAAATAAAAAAATTTAGCAACCAACATCACACATTTATAAGCAAGCGTTTTGATAGATCAAATTCTGGCGAACGCATTCATTTTTCTTCGGCGATGACTCTCTTACAACGCACCGATGGCGATGATGCATCGACAGGCGCAAGTTACATAGAACTGGCGGCGTTCATTATACGGCAGGGCGCAAATGTAGCTGAGGATTTGGAGCAGTTATGGCGCAGGATTGTGTTTTTCATATGCGTGTCAAACGTTGATGATCACCTACGAAACCACGGCTTTCTTCTGCAGCCAAATGGCTGGCGATTATCACCAGCATTTGATATGAATCCGGTGGCTAGCGGCGAAGGATTAAAGCTTAATATTTCAGAATCTGACAATGCACAAGATTTAAATCTTGCTAAAGATGTAGCTGAATATTTTCGAATTAAACCGGATAGAGCCGATGAAATCATAAATGAGGTAATAAGTGCTGTCAAAAACTGGCAAAAGGAAGCAAACGCTCTAGGCATATCTACAAGCGAACAAGAGAGAATGTCGAGAGCATTCAGGATCATTAAACATCTAGAAAATAATTAGGAAGAACGCAGCGGGATGCCCCTATTCCTCCACTTAATTACGCCCATGATCGCAGTTATTTTGATCAATTTCATCTTATATCCCCAATTTGTGATTAATTTTAAGTGGCCGGGCCTACGGCAAACCGTTATCTACGTCAATGCCGTGGTTTCACCAGCGCTTTTGGGCATCACTCACCCCGCCTCTTGCTTCCTTGCCTAATTGATTTATGATTCACCTAAATCGATATTTGCTTTTTGCCACCCCTATAGGAGTTGTCCCTGTGTCTTTTTCTCACTACCTGATCGCTGCCGCCTGCCTCACACTCACCTCAGTTGTCATGGCGAATACCACCATCCCATTACGCATGACCGTTGAAACCGGTATCGGCGAACCGGCTGGCTCTGTCGTCATCACGGAAACGCCCTATGGTTTACTTTTCACCCCTGACCTGCATGGCTTAACGCCTGGCATTCACGGATTCCACGTACATGAACATCCTTCCTGCCAGCAACAGGGCATGGCGGCTGGTGGTCATTTTGATCCGAAGCACACTGAAAAACATTTAGGCCCTTACAATAATCAAGGGCACTTGGGCGACCTTCCCGTGCTTTATGTCGATGCCGAAGGAAAATCCAGCACACCCGTGTTGGCAGTACGCCTGCATCACGTCAACGAAATCAGGCATCATGCCTTAATGGTGCATTTTGCCGGCGACAACTATGCTGACATGCCTGAAAAACTGGGTGGCGGTGGTGCCAGAATGGCCTGCGGAATCATTACGTAGCCATTAGCGAGTCGCAAAAAGATCAGATAGAATAGGCTGACAGGTCAGCGATTCCCGCTGAACATGTCGCGATGGGGGATTCCAAAGGGGGAGATCGCGGTTCTCCCCTTTTGGTGCAAGCAAAAGCGTGGCTTTTGCGCAGCATAGAAACAAGGAAGCCTTCCCGCGTTCTTTAGCGGGAATGGCTGCTGACAGGTTAAAAGGGACAAGGTCACCCCATTCACCTGTCAATGACAGCCACACACAGCATTCTCATTGAGGAATTTTATGACACTCTCAAAAGTCACCTACATCTGGATTGATGGCGCCATCCCCACCCAAACGCTTCGATCCAAAACTAAAATACTTAAAAGTCCGGGCAAACACCCTCATCCTGATGATGTGCCCTTCTGGACTTTTGATGGCTCCTCCACCAATCAGGCGAGCGGTCATGATTCCGACCTCACCTTAAAACCCGTTTGCATCGTCAATGACCCTATCGCTGGCATAGGTCATTACCTCGCACTCTGTGAAGTGCTGAACCCAGACGGCACAGCGCACCCGAGCAAT
The DNA here is from genome assembly GCA_001801665.1 of Gammaproteobacteria bacterium RIFCSPHIGHO2_12_FULL_45_12. Lineage (GTDB taxonomy): Bacteria > Pseudomonadota > Gammaproteobacteria > DSM-16500 > DSM-16500 > Aquicella. The sequence continues at coordinate 42,812 of MGYH01000035.1, forward strand.
AAACGAGATCGACTGGTGCAACTCATGGAAAATGGCGGCAAAACGCATGAGCCCTGGATTGGCTTTGAACAAGAATACACGCTCTTCAGAGGCCAGCAACCACTTGGATGGCCAGATCGCGGCTACCCTGCACCACAAGGCCCCTTCTATTGTGGCGTGGGTGCAGATGAGGTATTTGGCCGTCTTCTCGTTGAGCGTCATGCACAAGCTTGCCTTGACGCCGGTCTCATGCTTTATGGCACGAATGCCGAAGTCATGCCAGGACAATGGGAATTTCAAATTGGCTTCCGCGATATTGAATCTGAAAGTGCTGATCCGATCACCGTCTCAGATCACTTGTGGTTAGCACGTTGGCTCCTTTATCGCCTGGGAGAGGAGTATGACATTACAGCACGCTTACACCCCAAACCCGTCAAAGGTGACTGGAATGGCGCGGGCAAGCATACCAACTTTTCCACTCGCGAAACCAGAGACCACAAACATGGCATGGAAGCCATCAATAAAGCCATCAAGGCACTGGAAGCACGTCACCAAGACCATATTGCCGTTTATGGCAGCGACCTTGAACTGCGATTAACAGGCAAGCACGAAACCGCTTCCATGAACGAATTTATTGCAGGGGTGGGTCATCGCGGCGCTTCTATACGCATTCCACGACCTGTGGCAACCAAGGGCTACGGTTATCTGGAAGACAGGCGCCCGGGCGCAAACGCTAACCCCTATGAAGTGGCTGCTGCCTTAATTGAAACAATTTGCGGCATTCACCTCCCCAATACGGAAAAAAACGCCTAGCAATCCACGCGCTCTCTTGCCAGCAAGCGGACATATAGTGGGTAACCTGGCTGAGGTTACAAAAATAGGCTGTCATTCAGAGCAAAGCGAAGAATCTCCTAAAAAACACGAGATCCTTCGTCGCAAAAAACGCTCCTCAGGATGACGCACGCGTCCAAAGTACTGGAAATAAAAAATGATCCATTTCCCCGCCTACGGGAATTTGTTGCGTTATCTCTGAGATATCAGGTGAGGTAATCCATTTCCGTGGTGCATGGGTCATATCATCTCCTAGAAAACGGATCGAAAATACTCTTCGGCGTCGATCTTCTTCAACTCCAGCAGCAGAATGAAGAGTGAGCATATGAAAACACACGATATCCCCGGGAGAGATTTCCCAACCAATGATAGGATAGTTTTCTCGATTCGATTCAATATCAGGAAGCTCGGTTAAACTACCCTCTGGGAACCATTTTGCCTGATTGTCCATAAATGAACGCGGCATTAGCCATGAACCGAGGTGCGATCCAGCGACAAACTCTAATGTAGAAGATCGCGACACAGGATCAACCGCAATCCAAAAACTGCAATTTTGCATACCTTCAATATTGTAATAGGGTTGATCTTGGTGCCAGGGAGTACGTTGCCTCGTACCAGGTTCTTTTACTAGCATGTGATCATGGTAAAGTCTTGACGTATTACTTTTCATTAACTCGCCAGCAATCATACTGAGAGGTGATTCAAAAATAAAACGCTTGTAATAGGGATTGATCTGCCAATTACAGAAATCTTCGATAAACCGTCCTGGATCATCACTTTTACTCGCGATCTTAGCCCGATGACTGAGCGACTGAAGATTAAGCTCAATGCCATCACGAAGTAAACCCATTTCCGAAGAAGTTAATACTTGTCTGATACAAACAGCGCCATCTTTTTCATAAGAAGCGATGTGTGTTGGTGTCACAGCAGATTTAACTCGCTGTATTATTTTCTGAGATAAGGGGGCGACTTGCATATTTATCTATCCTAAAAAATAATCTAACAATCACTCTATTTTTTATGATATTTCATGTGAAGACTTTATGCCATCTGGTTTTGGGATTATATATCCTGTTTTCACCACATTGCATCCGGCCACTTCGCCCGACATAATGCGTTTTTATCCAAATTGCTTCATGAATTTTCTTCAATTCATTTCAACACAAGGAATCAAACCATGAGAATGCGAAAAATCAATTTAGATGATTTAAAAAATTATTTACAGCCTTATCAGGAGCAAGGATTTTTGCCAAACGTGGCAGTTCCTCAAACAAAAAACAATCTTCTGACGCACGCCATTTCAACCCTTCCTCTGGAAAAACTAAGCAAGGTAACCCGCAACGACAGCCTGATGAGCAACTGGTTAGACGTGTGGGGCAATGTCTGGTCTAAATTCGGAGCAAGCACTTAATTTTTCCAACGCATGATAGCGCATCTGCCGTGAGCGTTGCGCCTAACATGGCAAGAAAAGCTATTCGTCCTCTGAAGCGCAAGGCAACTGTCCAAAAACAGCCTCCAGAGGACAAACAGCCTAGTACATTGATTCACGTTATCAATGATGATTTTCAAACGATTTGAAAAAATAGCCAATGTTCCGCAGACTCAACACTATTACTTAAACAGGTCATTCATGTTAACAAAACTACTCGTGCTACAGCCTCTTGATTTATGCAACTTGAATTGCAGCTACTGTTATTTGCCTGGCAGAAGAAATACAAAACGGATGCCTCACCACATTTTAGCAGCCAGCTTGAAATTAATATTTAATCGTCCTTTTTCAGAGGACCCCCGTCGCCATGAAAAATTAAAAATTCTCTGGCATAGCGGCGAACCCCTGCTCGCTGGCATTCCATTTTTTAAAACCGCGCTTAAATTGATTCAGCAATATAATGTCCATCACATTCCAGTCAGCATGGAATTTCAAACCAATGCCACCCCCATCACACAAGCTTGGTGTGACTTTATTAAAGAGAATCATCTAAATGTCTCAGTTAGCATCGATGGTCCTGAATTTTTACACAATCGCTATCGTATAAACTGGCAAGGAAAAGGTTCTTTTAAGTTAGTCATGCGCGGCATTCATCACCTTCAAAAAAATAACCTACCTCTGCGCGCTATTTGCGTGCTGACCAAAGACAGCCTCGATTATCCCGATGAAATTTATGATTTTTTTACAAAAACCGGCTTTGAGTCTGTTTGTTTCAATGTGGAAGAACAAGAAGGCATCCACACTCACTCAACCATGAGCTTGCGTGAACAAGCTCCATCATCTGACATTCGATCAAAATATCAGTCATTCATGTCCATTTTTTATGACCGTTGGGCTCGCGATGACTTTCAACTGCATATCCGTGAGTTTAGCCATATTTTTGGCAACTTATTATTTCAGAAACAAATGGGGGCCACCACCGGCTTAATCAGCGCTGAATCTCTTGCATTTAATATTCTCACTATCACCAAAGATGGTGACATCTCTACCTTTTCTCCCGAACTCTCAGGTGGCAGCAAAACCAATCCCAAACAATTTATCATTGGAAACGTCCTTGACATTACCAGCCTAGATGAATTAAAAATGCAGCCTAATTTTCTCTCTCAACTGCACGACATTAAACAAGGCGTCGAAAAATGTGCCAAAGAATGTGACTACTTCAACCTGTGTGGCGGGGGTTCAGCGTCTAACAAATTTTTTGAAAACAGTGATTTTAACACGACTGAAACCTCCGTCTGCATTTTGTCCAAAAAAATATTAACTGACCTGATTATTCATAAATTACAAGAAAATCGCCTCCCATGAAAATTATCAAACAATTTGTCTCGCTTCGACTGTTTTTTCTGTGCCTCTGCTTGCCATGCTTATCCGCTCAGGCAATGACCGCGCACTTAAATGCTGACTATACCATTCTACCTTTCAAGCTTCTGTATCAACTTCCTATTTTTACCTTACAGATTCAAGGTCACCGCATCCCTGCTTTCATTGATCTTGGATCAAGCAACACCTGGATTGCTCTTAATCAATCACTCGCCAAAAACCTCGCTGTCACGGATGACAAGAAACAGACTTATTTTTTGCAAAATCGGTGTGGACAACGCTACCAAACAACGCTTGTGAGATTACCTGATGCGACGCTTGGCAGCGTCATCTTTACGCAAGTGCCCACCCTCATTTTTTCAGCGACGCCGGCTTGCAGCTTTTCATCCTCCGTCAAGAAGTTGGATCATTACGGCATCATTGGCACCAATCTATTAAAATCATTTCGCTTGATTCTGGATTACCCACATCAACGTTTTGTGCTAGTGAAAAATCGCTTACCGAAACCTTATGCTAAGCTGCGCTGGATAGTGCTTCCCCTCAAGCAAACACCCGAGGGCAATATCAGCTCTCGCGTCCTGATTAATGGTCAGCCTGTCAATGCGGTATGGGATACGGGTGCGACAACGTCGGTGGTGAGCAAGGAATACGCGAGCGATGCAAAGCAACCTGAAAACAAGCTTCCGCTTAGCATCGCCAATCATGACTTTGGAAAGCTGGATTTCTATGTACTACCGCAAAATCACTCACCGTATGCGGCGTCTATCGGCAACAATTTCTTTGCGAACCACATTGTGCTGATTGATTTTAATCGGAACGAGCTTCGGATTGGACAGGCTTAAGTCCAACCATGCCTTCACAAACTTAACAAGTGTCATCCAGTGCATAGCCGCCTCCATTTTTTGAATTAATTTTCATAAGGTCTCACAATGACTTTTGTGCCGACGCTTGCAAAACTGTTACGCATCCATTCAGCATCCTGAATACGCATACGTACACAGCCATGACTCACGTTGTTTTCAACCACGGTAATATCAGGTGAACCATGCAATGCTTGACCACCACTGAAGAACATACAATAGGGCATTAAACCACCGCCTTCAGGTCGGGGATAAATGCGTGATTTACAATCTTCACTCCCTAATGAACTTATTCTAAAAGTGCCCACTTTTGTTCGACATGGCGCATTATCATCAGGACACCAGTCACCACCTGATGTTGCCACACCCGCGCGAATTAACTCGCCATCGCTTCCATAAGCACCCCAAACATATTTGCTCGGATCAACAACCACCACTCTCTGGCCATTCGTATTAATTTGCTTAGGAAGGCGATCAGTGTAATCTGCCCTGAAATTTTCAGGCATATAGATACCATTTGATGAACGGCTGCTTGAACTGGTGGTGGCACAGGAAGTCAGGGCTAAGGCAAGCACACTTAAGCAAAGGATACCAAGACAGCGCGGTTGCAGAGTTAACATAAGATGAGCTCCTCATTGTTTTTCTAGGTCTATGACTCATTTTAACTGAAAAGACAGACGCGATTCTTAAGAGAAAACATGATAAAACAGCGAATTAGGCTAGAGATTAAGCCTTTTCTTAAATGTGCGCAGCGATTATACAAGGATGGTAAAACAGCTAACCTAAGTAAAGGGCTGCCAGGCGGGTTATTATATTATATTGACAGCGATGCTGTTGCACTGTGAAGAAAGCACATTGAATACCCGCGAAACAAATGGCAAAATGATGCTAGCATGCAGCGTTGTTGCATAAATTATTATTTAAACATAATCGTCGTTGCGAGGAGCGTTTTATGCGACGAAGCAATCCAGAATGTAGGCAATATCATGATTTTTGACGACGTTCTGGATTGCTTCGGCCAAAAAGCGGCCTCGCAACGACGAATGATGCCACAAAGCCCACACAAACGATTAACCTTTTGTTTTTTATATTAAATTTAAATATCCTTGACAGAGACAGTATGATTCTGTTTAATTGAGAATGGTTCTCATTAACATTTAGCTTTAAAGTATTATAAAAACGAGTGAAGCATGCGCCATTTAATTCTAATTTGTTGGCTTTTCACCTCCCTTCCGGCAATGGCCGCAACGACACCTAATGTCTGGAAACCAGAAGCAGATGCTGTTTGCCGACAAATGGATCAAGCTGTTTCACTCTATCAGCAAGGCCACTTGAAAGAGGCCAAACTAGCGGCGGTGATGGCTTACTTCAAGGGTTATGATGCCAACATTGAACCCGCTGTCCGCATCACACTGGGCGGCCCTCATGTGTTTGCCATTGAAAGGCAGTTCCGTCATTTCTCTCAAGAGATGACACCCAACCCAGACAAACAACAGCTTCAAAAAATGACCCGGCTGGCCAGAACACTGTGCCAACTCGTCCATGATGATGCCAATGCCTTGAATGCCGCGAAGGTGACACGCAAGGTATTTAACCCAGAGTAATCGCCATGACCAGAAAGATTAAAAATTATTTTTTCTTGCTCCCCATGCTCCTTTGCATCAGCCTGTTGTCCCTTACCGTCCACGCCAAAGACAAGGCTGACCAACCCACCCGTTACCAGGCCGTCGTTGAAAACATGCAAAAATTAGGTGATGAATTAGTCGCCCAGTATCAACCCAAAGAAGGTCTCTCAACCATGGAAGGCTTCACCGCACTTTACTTTGACCATTACGAAGGTAGCGGCATGGAATTGTCCGTTGCCGCCCTCTCCCCCACCATCAACATCAAAACCGAGGCATTTTTCACCCGTTTAATCAACGCGTCCAGCAACGGCATCCGACCGGATCAACTGCAAATCACCTGGGCTGCCTTAAAATCACAACTCACCACCGACCTTGCATTATTAAATAGTCATGCGTCACAACACTTCTCCCAAGTCTTTATTAAATCCTTCACCATCTTGTTCCGTGAGGGTGTGGAAGCACTTATCATTGTGACCGCCTTACTCGCGTACTTGCGCCGCTCCGAACACGCCCATAAAACCAACATCATTTACTATGGCGTAGGGCTCGCATTGTTGGCAAGCGTTGTCACGGCTGTTGCCTTTATCACCCTTTTCAAAAATCTGGGCGCCAACCGTGAGGCCATTGAAGGCATCACCATGCTCACTGCCTCAGCCGTCATGTTTTATGTCAGCTTCTGGCTGCTCTCCAAACGTGACGCCCTCAAATGGCAAGGCTTTATCAAAAACAAAATGACGCAAGCGTTAACGTCAAGCAGCATGTTTGCGCTGGGCTTAACCGCCTTTTTAGCCGTCTATCGAGAAGGCGCGGAAACCATTTTGTTTTATCAAGCCTTATTAATCGACAGTAAAGACCAATTAATCGGCGTTGTCGCAGGTTTTGGTGCGGCCTGTTTGGCCTTAACCGTTATCTATGGCGCCATGCAGCGCGCTTCCGTTAAAATTCCCTATCGTTTATTCTTCACCCTGACCGCCTTACTACTTTATGTTATGTCATTTTCATTTGTCGGCGGCGCCATTCTAGATTTACAAGAAGCTGGCTGGATCAACATCACCCCCATTCCCCATTTTCCTCAAATTGAATGGCTAGGCCTCTTCCCCGCCTGGCAAAATGTCGGCGCACAACTTTTATTTGTCGTCCCCTCTGTTGTCATACTCGGTGTTTGGTACATACGGCAATGCCGTCAACGCCACACGCCCGCTCTCGCTCAGCAGGAAACCTGATGCAAACCGCCCGAGAAAAATTAACCCGCATTGCCGTCAAGGTAAACGGCAAGGCTTGCAATCAACCCCCCCAAAATAAATTGGCAGCCGTCATCGAACGTTTTTTTTATCGACATCAAAACAAACTGGTGCTTGTGCATGCCGCCATGTTTTGTCTTTTTTTAGGCTTGATTCTCATCCCACTTCTCACACCCCCCCCGCCAGAAAGTGCTAATATTTTTTCAAATTTTACGTTATTCGCACAATTTCTCTTGTGGGGCGTCTGGTTTCCACTGGTGTTTGCTTCTGTTCTTTTGACTGGTCGCAGTTGGTGCGGCTTATTTTGCCCGATGGGGGCGGCGTCGGAATGGACCACGCGTATTGGCATGGGGTTTAAAATTCCGGGCTGGCTTAAATGGGAAGGCACACCCATTTTTAGCTTTCTGGTCGTGACCATTCTCGGTCAAACAGTCGATGTGCGTGACCAGGCCACCGCCATCGCCGAAGTGTTTGGCGGCATGTTAATCCTGGCATTATTAGTCGGCTTTTTTTACGGCAAACAAACAAAGCGCGCCTGGTGCCGCCATGTCTGCCCCATTGGGTTATTGTTAGGCATGTTTTCACGTTTGGGAATCGTGCAATTTTCTCCAAAATTGCCGCGCGCAGGCGGCGATCAATATACTGAAAAAGGCATGTGTCCCACCATGATTTCAATCAATCACAAACAAGAGTCACGTCACTGCATTGAGTGTTTTCGCTGCGTGAATCCCGCCGCCAAAGGTGGTTTGTTTTTACGGTTTAGAAAATTGGGCGAAGAAATCATTCACATTCGCACGAACAGCCCAAGCATGGGTGAAGTCTGGTTTATCTTTTTAAGCACCGGCATCGCACTCGGCGGATTCTTATGGCTGATCTTGCCCAGCTATCAAACTTTTCGTCAAAACATGGGCGAATGGTTCATTAACCACGGCTGGGACGGCATCGGAAACAGCGGCCCCGCTTGGTTAATGAGCGTGCATCCCGAATGGCGACAAGCCTACAACTGGCTGGACTTTATCACCATCATTGGCTTCATGCTTGGCAGCATGCTATTTACCTGCTCTCTCTTAAGTATTTGCACCCTCGCAAGCAGTTATCTTGCTGGCAAACTGGGCGCAGATGGCACCTTAAAAAAACGCTTCATTGAACTAGGGTATCAATTTGCACCCGTTGCCATGATCTCCATCATCATTGGACTGGGCGACACCTTATTTACAACGCTGCATGCTTCTGCCTTAAAAGGTGCGCTTTTAATGGGTTCCATTTTTTGGAGCGTCTATTTAGGCAATCGCTTACTCAGCAAACAAGGCGTGCAAGGCACTAAAAGAGGGCTAGCCTTAATCCCTGGTTTCCTTGGCAGTTTACTCATTGGGCTTGCCTGGTGGCCTGCTGTCGTGGGAATCAACTTTTCGTTGCTGGAACAATACCGTCAACACTTAATCATTCTTAGTTAAAAGGAACAACTGATGCGATCCCTTTCCTCTCTTTCTCTCAGCGTATTACTCAGCACCCTTAGCCTGAGCACGCTGGCCGCTGAAACACCCATTGGGCAAGCCGTCGAAAAAAATGGCATGGAAATTGGCGCCGTTTATTTACAATCTGTCATCATGGAACCGATCATGCCTGGTGATTCCGCTCAAACGGATATCCACCTTGAAGCAGACATCCATGCGGTCAAAGGAAACCCCAATGGATTTGGTGTCGGCGAATGGATCCCCGCCTTGCAAGTCAGCTACCATCTGTCAAAAGAAGGTTCTGCTTGGGAAAAAACGGGCACCCTCATCCCCATGGTCGCAAGCGACGGGCCGCATTATGGCGCCAACGTGAAACTCGAGGGCACTGGCAAATATCGTCTGACTTATCACTTAAACCCACCGCCATTCAATGGCTTCGTTCGCCATACTGACAAAGAAACTGGCGTGGGCAAATGGTGGAGTCCCTTTGACGTTAGCTGGAAATTTACCTATTTGGGTACCGGCAAAAAAGGCGGCTATTAACGCGCTACTGGAAGGCACGTCGGTTAGCAATCAAACTGCGCGCGACCGTTGAAGCCACCAACTGTTTATTCACCAGCTCTTGCACATATTGCTCCATGGTGCACATTCCAATATCCCCATTGGTTTGCATTGTTGACTCTATCTGCCCCACTAAATCCTGAAAAATCAGGTTACGGACAGCCGGTGTCGCCAACATGATTTCAAAGGCCGCAATACGCCCGCCGGTTTTCTTTTTCACCAGGGTTTGGCACAAAACAGCCTGCATGGTTTCAGACAACATGCTTCTGACACGGTTTTTTTCTTGTGGTGGGAACATGTCCACAATACGACTCACCGCCATCGGCGCAGAACTGGCGTGCAAGGTACCGACCACCAAATGGCCGGTTTCAGCGGCAATCAAACCCAGATTGATGGTCGCCAAATCACGCATTTCTCCGACAAATACCACATCGGGGTCTTGCCTCAATGATGAACGCAAGGCGGCGGCAAAATCGGTGGTATCACGACCCACTTGCAATTGACTAATCGCACTTTTTTTACTAGCGTGAATATACTCAATGGGGTCTTCAATTGTAATAATGTGAGCAGAGCGTGTTTGATTAATATATTCCAGCATGGCCGCCATGGTCGTGCTTTTCCCCGAACCCGTTGGCCCCGTCACCAGGATGAGCCCATGCGGCAATTTAAGAAAACGTTTAAAAATCTGCGGCATGCCTAATTCATCCAGGGTTGGCACGCGCCTTGAAAGCAAACGCAAGACCGCGCCCACGCCATGCAACTGGTGCAAGGTGCTGACTCTAAAGTTCCCCAGTTCAGGACGACTGAATGCAAAATCGAGCGTCAGCTCTTGTTCAAACATCTGGTGTTGCGCCTCTGTCATAAACTCATAAATAATGCCTTTGGCTTCCTCGGGCGACAACACAGCCTGGTCCTTAATGGGAACCAGCTCACCATCAATACGCAGGAGCGGCACCAACCCGGGAAAAATATGCAAATCTGATGCGTGCATCGCAATGGCTATTTCAAGTAATTTTTCAATTCTCATGACCACCTCATCACGACAACCCCATGCCTTATTGTAACACTTTTTAATCCCGCGAACGGAACGGTTCAATTTTTTCTAAAAAACGATTATAGTGACACACTGGGTTTCTTTTAAAAATCAGGAAAAACGCATGGCCATTGTAAGACTGATAGAAGCAGATATATTAAAAACTTGGCTCGATAATGATGAAGCCATTGTCATTGATGTGCGTGAACCTGTTGAATACGAAGCAGAACACATCAAAGGCTCACACCCCATTCCGCTGGGGGAGCTTTCTGAATCGCATCTCTCAATTGCCCATGGGAAAAAAATCGTCCTCCATTGCATGCTTGGAAAGCGTGGCGGCGCGGCTTGCACCAAACTGCTGGACAATAACCCCAAGCTAGACATTTACAATTTAAGAGGTGGTATTTGCGCATGGAAAGAGGCGGGTTTTCCTGTCGAAAAATAATCAACAACCTGATGAAACTGACAGCGATTTCCGCTTTACATGTCGCGATGGGGGATTCCAAAGGGGGAGATCGCGGTTCTCCCCCTTTTGGTGCAAGCAAAAGCGTGGCTTTTGCGTAGCATAGAAACAAGGAAGCCTTCCCGCGTTTTTTAGCGGGAATGGCTGATGAAACTGATGCTCATTATCTTCTTGCCCATTTTGCTCGTTTGCGGCCTGATGCTTTTTCTGATTAGCAGCAAACACGCATCACAACCCCCAGGCAATATACTAGACTTAAACGGCCTCCCTGAAACAACCCATGCCACCCAAAAGTGAGGCGGGCTCATTTTACGCCAGACACTGCCCACCACTAGGCACCCTGCCAACCTTTCCCCGCAAAACAAGAATGGGCACAAGATGGCCATAAATGTCAATTTTGCGCAACGCTAATCACCAACAACTTACCAGCTCCGAAATTAACCCAAAGAATGTTGTCATTTTTTAAATGATTATGTAATGTATCCTCTTACTCTTTGAGAAAAAAACCGGATGGGTTCAATCAAACAAATTGTAACTGTTCTACATTAAGGAGATTTAAGTGAAATTATCATCGATGAAATTAAAAACTTTAGCAGCTTCCCTGATTCTCGTATCAGCTTCAAGCTTGGCTTTTGCAGGCAACTACAAAGGCGAAGGCAACTACAAAGATATGCCATGTCCGCCGCCAAAAATGTTGAAAGACGGCTTTTATGTTGGTGGTCAGGTTGGCTATGATTCTTACCGCGTTCGTGAAGGCATTACTCTTGCGTCTCCTGGCACCTTAACGGGTAATCCAGTGATTAATGCAACCGGCTGGGTTGGCGGCTTGTTCGTTGGTTACGGCCAATACTTCAACGACATTTACTACCTGGGTGGCGAAGTATTTGGCAACTATAGCGGTGCCGATCAAAGCTATAGCTTGACTGACACAGGGACTTATAATTCCAAAGTGGAAGCACGTGGTGGTTATGGCATTAGCGTGTTGCCAGGCGTTAAGTTAAATGACGCATCCTTGGGTTATGTACGCTTGGGTTACAACTGGTCAAACTTAAAAACGACCGAAAGCACCGACATCCCAACTTCGGGCAACAAATCCAACACCAGTGGCGGCTTTAACTATGGTGTCGGCATTGAAACCTTGGTATATGAGAACTGGAGTGTTCGTGGTGAGTACACCCACACCGGCTACAACTCCTTCACCTCCGCTTTAAACACCAGCATCAACCCATCCGACAATCAGTTCATGCTGGGTGTGTTGTACCACTTCGCGTAAGCTTGGCTTCACATCGAGGTTGTGACGAAAGAGGCGGGTTGATCCCCGCCTCTTTTTTTTGCCTGCTTTTTCAGCCAGTTTTTAGCCATGGAATGTATAGTAGGTAACCTGGCTTAGGTTACCAAAATGAGCCGTCATTCTGAGCGAAACAACCGTCTTAAAAAATGAGAGAATCCGTTCGTACTGGCTTTGTTGCATCATTCGTCGTTGCGAGGCCGCTTTTTGGCCGAAGCAATCCAGAACGTCGTCAATAAT
>MGYH01000036.1 GCA_001801665.1 Gammaproteobacteria bacterium RIFCSPHIGHO2_12_FULL_45_12
CGGCCTAAAGTCCGAGGATTCCTACCGCGCTCACGCAACGAGTGCCTGAGTCACTTCGGTGGGTTCCTGATTCATCGAGCGGCCCGACTGCACCGTCTCTCCACAGGCTAACCGGGCATGCCCTGCCCTTAAAATATTAATCGCACCAACATGATCGGCATTGTTCCTATAACCACAGCTCACACACACAAAGTTTGCCTGTGTTTGACGGTTCTTCGCTTCAACGTGACCGCAATCAGGACATGTCTGACTTGTGTACATCGCGGGAACCGCAATCACCTCCCCACCAAGCCATGCCTGCTTATATTCAAGTTGTCGCCTAAACTCATACCAGCCTTGATCAAGAATGGCTTTGTTCAAGCCACTTTTTGCCCTGACATTTTTGCCTGGCAGGGCAGCCGTTCCTACCGCGCTTTTGCTCATATTTTTTATTTGCAAATCTTCAATACACACCACCGCGTGGTTTTTGCTGATGATGCTGCTTGTTTTATGCAGATAATCCAGACGAATATTCGCTATGTCATGATGCAAGCGACTGACTTTGAGCCGCGCTTTTTTCCAATTGCTACTAAATTTTGTCTTTTTACTCAGCCTTCGCTGACAAACAGCCAATTTTGCATGATTCTTTTTAAAACTATTGACCGCCTCAAATTGAGTCCCATCGGACAATGTTGCAAAACGTGCAACCCCTACGTCAACACCAATCGATGTGACTGACGGATGGCAAGGCTCTGGAGCGTTTCTCTCCGTCTGGATACTAACATACCACTTATCACTTGCACGACTGACTGTGACATTACACAATTCACCTTCTATTGAACGACTATTACGATACCTAATCCAGCCTAATTTGGGGAGACAAATACGGCTATTAGCCTGATCCAGCTTCACACTTTGTGGAAAACGAAAAGCATCTCGTGTTCCCCGTTTTTTAAATCGGGGAAAATCAGCACGTTTCGCAAAAAAGTTCTTATAGGCCCGCTCTAAATCTTTCAACGATTGCTGTAGCGCCTGTGATGGGGAATTTTTTAACCATATTAATGTAGGGTCATCTCGCCAACCCGTGAGCAGCTTGCATAAACCCGCATAAGTCAGTTTTTTCTCACCTTGCTCATAACGTTCCTTCTGCAGTGCTAATGCCTTGTTATAAACATAACGGCATGAACCTGCCATGCAATATAACTCACGCAGATGAACGCCTGATAATATCAATTCAAATTTAAAAGCTTGAAGTCGTTTCATGGTGCTAATATACTTTGGCCTATGAATAAAATCAATCAAATAAGAAAGGGAAGACATTGCGTTTTTAACATGCATGTTCATTTGGTCTTCGTGACAAAATACCGCAAAAAAGTATTTGCTGCTGAAGCAATAAACATTCTAAATATTATTTTCACTGATGTTTGCGCCGATCTTGAATCAACGCTCATTGAAATGGATGGAGAAAAAGATCACGTTCATTTATTAATTGAGTATCCACCCAAGCTGGCAATATCCAAACTTGTTAATACGCTAAAAGGGGTATCCAGCCGTTTAATAAGAAAACATTTGCCAGTACTGGCAAAGCATTACTGGAAAGGAACGCTATGGTCACCCAGTTATTTCGCGGCATCCTGCGGAGGCGCACCTATTCAAATTGTGAAACAATATATTCAACAACAGTCATCGCCGAATTAGATAGCACTGAAAAACTGGACGCCTTCAGCGTCTACGCTATCCATCCCCGCCCTGAAGGACGGGGCTTTCCGCGTTTATTTGGTAAATTACGAACTTTGGAGAGCAAAGAAAACGGTTAAATTAGATCGCGTTCATGTCATCTATCATGATCGCGCAAGCTAAAAACAAGGCCAACGAAATAGCCAGGGCTAATAAGGGATGACAACGGTAACCCTCACCACCGTTTGCGCCCTTAACCTGCGCGCCGCAGCGTGAGAGGGCTGATTGTGCAGCAGAAGCGTTTTTATTTTTGAAGCGGCTCCCAGTGCAGCGCGTAAACATTTATCACGGTGGTGCCAGACGTATGGGTCACTTTTTTATCGACTGTCGCCCCAACTTCGCCTTCACCAAAACACCAGATTTTATTAAGTGACCTGTATTTTTCATGGTCTGAGACATGTTTGATGGGGCCCATATAGGAGCGATAAAGATCGGCATGCTGGTTGGGAACAACCCCGTAACCTTTGAGATCGAGGTAAATAAAGGCAGCATCATCGGTTTCAATCACGGCTTGTGTGTTAGATAAAAAAACATCATCTGAACGTTTGACAGGATGATTGACGCCTCTGAATTTCCCATTGATTTTTCCAGATACCTCGCCGGTCAGTTCAAAATAGTGCTGGCTGGATAGGTGCGTGTCTTTGGAGAAAAAAATAGGCGGGAGAATATAGGTATATTCAAATTTTAATTGATAGAGCAATTCCATTTTCATTAAAATTTCTCCTGAAGGCTGAAGGGGTATGACCTTGAATGAATGTGAAATTTGAGTATAATCATGGTTAATCCTTTCAAGAAAAGAAAGCCATGTCAAGACAAAAAACCTGTCATGTACAGAGAGGGGTGCTAGCATGTCAGGCGTATTAACGGATGAGAAGGAGGGAAGGGTGAGGCCACCTTTATCCCTGTTAACCATTAGCCCGATACCTGCCTTACGAGACAATTACATCTGGCTGCTTGAAGATATCAACACACGTGAAGCGTGGGTGGTGGACCCGGGTCTAGCACAGCCTGTTATACAGGCATTGCAAGCCAAAAAATCAAGTCTGTCCGGCATTTTATTGACGCATCATCACCCTGATCATTCAGGTGGTGTCCCTGAGCTTTTGTCAATGTGGCGCGATATTCCCGTGATTGCTTCTTCACGCAGTCCTTTAAGTTTCATCACGCACCCGGTGAATGAGTCAACCCTAAACGCCCCTTTACCTTTTGGATTAAACGTACTTGAGGTGCCAGGGCACACGCTGGATCATCTGGCTTTTTATAATAAAGAGAGTGTGTTTTGTGGCGATACCTTATTTAGCATGGGTTGTGGCCGCGTATTTGAAGGAACGCCGGAGCAAATGCACCGATCACTCACCCGCCTAAGTGCGTTGCCTCCCACGACAGCGATGTTTTGCGGTCATGAGTATACGCTGGCTAATTTGCATTTTGCACAACGCGTGACGCCAGACAATGCCTTGATTCGTCAGAAAATTCAGGCAGTAAAAGCATTATATGCCAATCATCTGGCATCCTTGCCATCGACGATGGGCATTGAAACACAATTAAATCCATTTTTACGCTGCCATGAAGCTGCCATCATTCAGGCGGCTGAAACCCGCGCAGGTCATCGCTTAAACAACGAAGTCGCTGTTTTTGCCGCATTAAGGGAATGGAAGAATCATGTTTAATGTCATGTCTGGCAATATTGCTCTGCGCTGATATAAGCAGAATGCGCATCAAGTGGGTTTGGCAACACGGTGACAGGCGTCCCTTTCAGCACAACAAACTCGGCCACTCCTTGCGTTGAGGAAGTGTCATTGTTCCAGTTATAGGTGTATCCGTACTCAGTCCAGGGCGAACCATGATCCAGCCGATGTGCCGCTATGCTGTTATTAATAAACCAGGTTTTATATACCGATGTAATATCATGATTATGACTATCCATTTCATCGGGACAGATGGGTGAGTGATCTTCATGCGGGGTAATGCGTGGGTCTGTGCAGGGTCTAAATATGCCAATGTTGCTGAATGATTCGCCATAATACGCCTGTATCACCGGCACACTCAAGGCAACAAAACGCCTTTTGTCAGCCTCACGATCTGGCAATCCCAAAAAACGGGCAATCCATGCGGTCAATTCTTTTGTTGTCACCGTGCCATGTTTTTGCCGCACATACTGAGCGCACTGTTTTTGCATCTCAGGCGCAACGGTTGTCCAGACAGTGGCATTCAATTGTGAGTCGTTAAGCTTGTAACCCGCATAAGAAGTGAAAACGACCAGGGTGACATGGGCATTATCCAGCGTGGTTAAGGCATCATCATCGGCATCACGCTGATGCAAGGCAGCAGAAATAATGGCTTGCTGCCAGGCCTTATCATTAACATGGGCGGTCAGATTGCCTGACGCTATTAAAAGCAGGAAGGTCAGGAGAGCAGGCGTTGCTTTTTTCAGGCTCATGAAAGACATTCATCGGGTTTGGTATAGGGTGTGATGCTATCAGTATTTTTGTGCTTAGTGCAAAATGAGTTATTATCAGACGCTATTGCAATTACGATTAGACGCTGATTTAATGGCCGGTAACTCTTATTACCGGCCATTATGGAAAGGATAGGATGATGACTCAAGAACATACGCCAATGCCCCTATTTGATACCCTGGCGCATCTCGATTCGACATTAGAGATTCAAATAGCACGCATCAAATCACAGCTTTCAGATGAGACCGCTGCCAAAGAGGTTCATGCAGACTACCAGCATACCTGTCACTTTCTATATGCTTACCGAGGTAGCGCTGAAACCTTCAAAGCTTATCGTCGAGAGACCGAGCGACTCTTGCAGTGGTCTTGGTTTTTGCGAAAAAAAACTCTCAAATCACTACGCAGAAACGATCTGGAAGCGTTTCTTGAGTTCTGCCAGGCGCCGCCAAAAGACTGGATTGGTGTGAAACACGTTCCGCGTTTTATTGAGAGAGACGGCCTGCGTGCGGCTAATCCTCTCTGGCGACCCTTTATAGCCGCTATCGGTAAAAAAGCGCATCGTGATGGCGAGGTGCCAAATACTAAGTCCTACACGCTGTCACAAAGTGCCCTGCAAGCTATTTTCGCCATTTTAAGCAGTTATTTTAACTATCTGGAACAAGAAGAATATACCTTTGGCAATCCGATTGCCCAGATACGGCAAAAAAGTAAATTCCTACGTAAACACCATGGCAAGAAAACCATACGCCGCTTATCCGAACTGCAATGGGCTTATATTATCGAAACCGCTGAGTTAATGGCTAAAGAAAATCCCCGTTTACATGAACGCACCCTTTTTATCATGAACGCGCTTTTTGCCATGTATTTACGCATCTCCGAATTAGCGGCAAGCGAACGCTGGATTCCGCAAATGGGACACTTTTACAAAGACCGGGATCATAACTGGTGGTTTAAAACTGTCGGCAAGGGTAATAAAGAGCGTGATATTAGTGTCAGCAATGCGATGCTAGAAGCGCTTAAACGTTACCGAGGCAGCTTGGGAATGACCTCCCTCCCCTCACCTGCTGAGGCAACCCCCCTTATTTCAAAGGCACTTGGCAAAGGCCCCATTAAAGGCACACGTCATATCCGAAAAATCGTTCAATCTTGTTTTGATGAAACAATGAAGCGATTAAACTCAGATGGATTTGTGGAGGATTCAGACATGCTCATGGCTGCAACCGTACACTGGCTGCGCCATACGGGCATTTCGGAAGATGTGAAAATTCGCCCGCGTGAACACGTACGCGATGACGCCGGTCATAGTTCAAGCGCCATCACCGATCAATATATCGATATAGAATTACGCGAAAGACACGCCTCCGCCAAGAAAAAATTGATTAAGTTCTAGTACATTAAACGCACGCTTTAAATGCATGCGCTCCGTGATCAGCGAACTTAGCTCTGTCAAAAATTTATTACTTTATTAGATGCGCTTGGAGGTACAGATGAATAGAAAATTAAAATACCCTGTCACTATACGTCCTTTAACAAAAGAGGAAGGTGGCGGTTATTTAGTAGAATTTCCAGATTTGCCCGGGTGCATGGCGGACGGCGAAACCATTGAGGAAGCATTAAATGAAGCTGAATCAGCCATGAAATCCTGGATTGAAACAGCAAAAAGCTTTGGGGACCCTATTCCCGAGCCAGGTATTTCTACAAAATATAGTGGCCAATGGCGTTTGAGAGTTCCAAAAAGCTTACATGCCGCTCTCACGCTGCGAGCAAAACTGGAAGGCGTCAGCCTTAACACTTTATCGGCTGTTTTATTGGCCGAAGGTCTTGAGCATAGAGTTCATCTCAAAAGTGATGGTGATAAGCGGCACGGAAAACACTATTGATTTTTAAATGGGTATTCTTATATCGGGAGTGCTGCATCATTCCCCCGTCGTTGCGAGGAGTGCTTTTTACGACGCGGCAATCCAGTCTTGGACTTTATCCATGACAAAACGCCATGACTCATCGTCATTATTCATGACAAATCATTTATATCATGGCAACCATGCGAAACTGGAAAAATAAAATTCTTCTTATAAAGTCAAAGACTGGATTGCCGCGTCGTAAAAAGCACTCCTCGCAACGACGAATGAATGATGCAACGCGCTAGCACTCCGTAACGGGCATCCTCTGGAGCGTTTTTTGCACTGTTATCCAGAGGAGCGTTTTTTGCGACGAAGGATCTCGTGTTTTTTAGGAGATTCTTCGCTTCGCTCAGAATGACGGGCTTCGCTTGGCATGGGGTGCAGAAGACGCTCATGTTGGTTTTGTTTTGATTCACATAAGTGTTCAGCCGCAGCCGAGGGACTAATACGCACCCTGCGTCCCGCCAACTCCCCCCGCTCGCCCACCAGATGGATCTCTAATGCTTTGATTTGGCGCGGTATTTTCAAACCCTACCTTGGCAGGGTGGGCTAAGGAAATCCCCAATACTCATTCCCGTTGGGAAGGAAGATAATAGGATGACTGCTAATCCTAAAAAGGTATCGATCAATGACCCTCTCAACTTTCCGAACTTTTTTATTCCTGATAGCGACATGGTTGCTGGCATCCTGCTCAACGTTAGGCGTATCCAGTCACACTGAGCAAAACTCAGACCAGGCGACCACTCTAAACGAGAGTCCTGCGACGCTTTTATCTGATAGCACCCCTATTGCGGGCAACCTTGAAACCACGATGGATGCACAAGATAAAATTAAGCTTTCACGCGCCTTGGATGCCGCCCTTGGTAAATCGACGACCTGGAAAAATGATATGAGTCATATTGCTTATACGGTCACGCCATTACGAAAAGCACACTTTTCAAACTATCAATTTTGCCGCACTTATCACGTCAAGGCAGATAAAGGTGGTCAAGTCAACGAAGTGCAAGGGACTGCCTGCATTGGTGAAAATGGTAGCTGGCAGGTAGTGAGTTAAAAGCATGCCCAAAAAAACCAAGTCTAGTCTTAAAAAAAAGGTATCGAAGTTATTGGTGATTGCGCCCGTTTTAGCGGGCGCGGCAAGCAAGTTGCTTTTGCTGCTTAAATCAGAAATTACCATGGTGAGAAAAAAAATCATTTGCTTGTTCGTACTCGCGACTTTTTGTCTCGTCCTCTTAATGGGCGCGTGGATGTGTATGAATGCGCTGCTTGTTTTATTTTTCTGGAAAAGCCAGCCAAGTTTAATGTTAGCACTTTTTTTAGCGGGGCTGGTGAATCTCGCGCTTTTCATGGTGATTTTCTTTTGGATGTCACATATCAAGCTGGAAGAAGGCACTTTCACTCGACAAAAATAAGCAGCCGTTATCCGACATTTCCACGATCTTTTTGCGAATGATTAAATTATAAAATCAGATTTAATTAAAATATACAATTTGAAGTGTACATAGCCGTCATTCACCAAGTTTGGATTGATGCAACAGCGCCCGTCAAGGGATCTGATACAAATGTAGGGTGGATTAGACGTGCTTTTTGCGTCGTCATCCACCAAGTAAAATGGTTGCCCGCCTGCGCGGGAATGACTAAGTATATCGCAAACAAAACGCAGCAAGCTCTCGCAGGAAGCGGGCGGTTGCTTGGTTTGCAGCAATGACACCGCCATAAGGTGTACGCCGAAAAATCGGTTGATGAACGGTAAATTGTTTAGTAGCGACCACGCGACTGGTGCTGGTTTTGATGAGTTCTGCGCGCACGACAAGCTCAAGCATGCCGGGTGATCGCATCAAATTTTGTTGTAGTGACAAAATCTGGGTGCTCAACAAGAAATCGCTTTCGCCATTATAAGGTGGTGCAATGACTGCTCGAAAGCCTTGGGTGTTTTGCAAGGTTTGCACCATCAGTGGCAATAACATCTGTTGAGGACGCTCGGCCCATTTATTCACGCTGTAAAATGAAATTTCATAAGGTTTCACGGTGTAGGCCATTAAAGCGGTATCAAAGACCGATTTGGTATCAGGGGATAAAACAAGCAAAGTGTGACGCTGCACCTGTCGTTTTGCGCGAACAACCGGCGTCTTGCTGATAACATAGGCGGATTGATCAGGTGTTTGAATGGGTGAAAAGAGAGAGCAGCCATTTAATGCCAGAAATGATAACAATAATATTAGTTTTAAAAATCTCATGGTTTTTCACCCGGCCCTAATTTTTGAGGGGGAGTACCACGCACCAACATGGACGGATTTTGTTTTAACAGAGCGGCCACTTGAGCGATGTTTTCAGACATCAGGTTTAGTTTCATTAATAACTCATAACTTTGCGGCAAAATTTGTGTGTTTAGCATTTTCACCATCGGGGTAAACTGTTGCGTGAGAGAAGCCGTGTTTCTCATGATTTGTGTCATATGCCTGTCATTTGCGGCAATATTACGCGTAATCAGTTGCAGATTTTGCAGCGATTCCTGAATGGCGTGTTGATTTTGCTGATTCAGCACCGACTGGATGGAAGCAGAAACATTTTGCAAATTTTTGGATAATTGACTAAGCGCCGTATCAAGGCGCACCAATAACGAAGGTGCTGTTTTAATGACGGGATAACGCTGACCTTTTGCAGCCTTTAACATTGCAAGGTTAGTGCCGTCATCTTTTAATTGAATAAAAGTAACCCCCGTCACGCCGCGACTGCTTAATACCGCCACCGTGCCTGTCGTAATCGGTGTGCTGGATTTGATATTAAGAAGCAATTGAACCAGGTGGGGATTGTTGGGATAAAGCTCGATACTTTCCACGGTGCCAACCTTTACCCCATTAAACTCAACGGGTGATTCCGGGCTAAGACCGGTGACGGACTCTTGCATGTAAACCAGATATCGGGAGAAGCTCTCGTCACTGAATCCTGAGGACAACCAGATAATGGCCAGCAACGTGAAAGTCATTAGCAGCAAAACAAACGCACCGACCACCGTGTAATTAACGTTAGTTTCCATGAGTATAACCTTCCTGTACTACCCGCCCTCTTGGACCGCTAAAAAATGCTTGAATTTGTTCATCTGCTTGCTTGACTAATAGGGGCATGGGATCCACAAACATCACCTTTTGGTTCCCCAGAAAGGCAACCCGATTGGTCACTTTCCAGAGGCTGTCAAGATCATGTGTTACCATTACAATAGTCAAACCCATGGTGCTCTGCAAGTTTAATATGAGTTCATCAAACCCAGCCGCTGTATTTGGATCCAGCCCAGCCGTGGGCTCGTCTAAAAATAGCAGCTCCGGATCAAGTGCGATGGCGCGTGCCAATCCGGCTCGTTTTTGCATGCCGCCACTTAATTCAGAAGGATATTGATTGGCCGCATCCATCGGCAGTCCCGCCATGCTTATTTTGAGGCGGGCCAAGTCACGGATGGTTGAGGCGTTTAGTTGTGTATGTTCCTCTAGGGGAAATGAGACATTTTCAAGTAACGTAAGCGAGCTAAATAAAGCATTTTGTTGAAATAAGACACCCCAGCGGCGCTGTATGCTCAATAAGGTGTTCAGGGAGGCGTGAATAATCTCATGGCCAAAAATCTTGATAGAGCCTTTGGCGGGACGGGTCAAGGCTAACATTTCACGCAGCAACGTCGTTTTTCCTGAGCCGCTCCCACCGACAATCCCAAGCACCTCACCGCGATAAACATTCAAGTCAAGATCGTGGTGCACACAGTGGTCGCCAAAATAAGTGTCCAAGCCTTGAATGGTGATAATGGATTCCGCGCTCATATCTTAAGCCAGCTAAACAAGATGGAGAAGATGGCATCCGCTACAATAATGAAAAAAATGGAGAGTACGACGCTTTTGGTGGTGTTCTGCCCAACGCTATCGGCGTTACTTTCAACTTGCATTCCCTGAAAACAACCAATACTGGCAATGATGAGTGCAAAAACCGGTGTTTTCACTAGGCCTATCAACAAGGTTTTAAGCGGGATGACCGTTGGAAAACGGTGTAAAAAGTCATACCATGAAACATCCAGTGACGCTTGCGCCATGACCATGCCGCCAAAAATGCCCATGATATCTGCCCACATGGTTAGCAACGGCAACGCGATCAGCAAGCCCGCCATGCGCGGCAACAATAAAAGCTCAGCCGGCGTCACGCCCATGGTATCAAGCGCATCAATCTCTTGATTAATTTTCATCATGCCAAGCTGTGCGGTATAGGCTGAGCCAGTTCTACCTGCCACCATGATGGCCGTTAGCAAAGGTGCAAATTCGCGTAAAATGGAAAGCCCTAATAAATCCACAATGAAGATGTTGGCCCCATAATTGCGAAGTTGCAACCCCATTTGATACGTGAGCACAATACCAATCATAAACGACAATAAGGTGACGATAGGAATGGCCTGAAAGCCATTACGGTAAATGACAGAGACCAAAGAGCGAAATCGGATATGCTGCGGATGCCTAGCAATACGTAACATTTCAACGGTCAGCCGTCCAATGAAATTGACATATAATGTAAAGCCGCTAAATTGCAACAGGGTGTGACGGCCGATTGTTTGAACCCAGTTTAATGACTGAATGAACGGTAAATTGGCTTCGGACTTAATTTGGTGTTGAACCAAGGATAACAAGGCAGCCTGATTGCGGGAGAAATGCGTCAATTGAGAGGTCACACCCTGCTCTTCCAGCTTTTTTTGTCGCCTTACCAATAACCAGGCACCCGCGCTATCCAGCTTGTCCAGGGATTCGCCATTAATGGTGATATCGCCATCAATGGGCCAGCTTGCCTTGTCAAGTAATGCCTGAAGTTCCGGAAGACGAGTGACATCCCATTCACCACGACAAATTAATTGGCGGGAATCTGGATTGTAAAACGTACCAGTCTCAACAGTCGTCATTCGTTGCAAATCACGATTAGATAGATGTAAAGATTATGTCTTGATTATCACGCTATTGCAAATAACAAAAAAAAAGACCGGGCAAGCGGTCTTTTACAAGGATCAAGCAACCTCTTTATTATTTTTATAAGAACTTGTAACGCTTATTTATGTGACCCTGCTGGTGCAGTCGCTTTTTCCTTGGTGCAAACCACTACCAAACGACCGCCATCTGTCGCAGGAATAAATTGACCCACGCTGCCGCCTGAACTGGGACAACCCATAGTCGATGCGATTTGATGACCCAGGTAGCTATCATCTAACCAGAACTTACCTTCTTTATCCGTCTTAACGGTCAGAGAGCCACTGTTTTGGCCGCGAATCTGTAAGTTAATGTCTTGGTTTTGTAAAGGTTTTTTGCTATTGGAATCAAGGGCTGTGATTTTCATGTGAAAAACTCCTGTTATTAATTTGTTATTCATTATTATTGGTCATCGATCCTGTTAGCATTCCATTAAGAGGATCGTTTAACCATTATAACGAACAGAGCAGCCCCAATTATTAAGAGAAACAGATAAAATTACCACCAATTATGGCGTTTATGATTGTTTTTGTGTCGGTGACGTCACCCGATCCCACATCTGGGAACGGCCAAACAAGGGTAATCCAAGATAGCCTCGCACCCTCAGTTTTTGATTGTTCTCTACAAGCTGAATGTTACATTGATAAATCTTGCCATTCATTGGGTCAAGGATGCTGCCCCCAATCCAGGACCTGGGATGCTTCATATCCGCATGAAGGTTATTCAAAATGGTTAAACCCACTATTTTATGATGCTGCAACACGCCCGGACAGGCTTCGCAGCGTTCATTCTGGTCTTCGCCTGGTTTGGGGAAAATTTGAATGATTTTGCCGGACAGCAGGTGATCCTGATTTTCTGAAATTTGAATAATGGCTTTTGGTTTCCCAGTCACATCATCCATCGTTTTCCATATGCCAATCGGTGTTGCATTGTTTGTGGCACTCGCTAGTTGCGTAAACAGTAATAAGGTAGTGACAAAAATGGCTAATATCATCTTGAATTTAGGCACATTAAGCTCCTTCTTGAGGTTCGCATGAGGAAAGTAGAGAAAAAATTTCATGTTTAATCGCATCAACGGATTGTGTGCCATCGACTTTGATATAAGGTTGTTTACTGTGTTGATAATATTTTCGTAACGGGCTGGTTTGATCCTGATAAACCTGCAAACGCTTTCTGACAATGGCTTCACGGTCATCAGGGCGCTGTATTAAGGGTTCGCCCGTCAAGTCATCCTGATTAGCAATGCGAGGTGGATGGCT
The DNA here is from genome assembly GCA_001801665.1 of Gammaproteobacteria bacterium RIFCSPHIGHO2_12_FULL_45_12. Classification (GTDB taxonomy): domain Bacteria; phylum Pseudomonadota; class Gammaproteobacteria; order DSM-16500; family DSM-16500; genus Aquicella. The sequence continues at coordinate 12,321 of MGYH01000036.1, forward strand.
TTGCAAATGATAAATACGTCCTGAGGCGAGATGAATACGCCTGCCGCTTAAGCGTTTCACGACCTCTTCTTCAGGCACATCAATGTCAATGACATAATCAATGGGTGTTAGTTGGTCAAGTGCTTTGGCTTGAACAACGGTGCGTGGAAATCCATCCAGCAAAAACCCATTCTCACAGTCCGCCTGTTGAATTCTTTCTTTCACTAGGGCAATCACTAATTCGTCTGGAACATATTGACCTTCTTCAACGGTGCTTTTGACTTGTTTGCCTAATGCAGAGCCCTGCTTAATGGCGGCACGGAAAATATCACCTGTTGAGATGGGTGGAATATGGAAAGCCTGGGTAATCAGCATGGCCTGTGTCCCCTTTCCGGCGCCAGGGCAACCCAATAAAATTAACCGCATTAATACGCTCCAAATCGTCGCTGATGTGAGGGGTGTATTTTAGCGTTTATTCAGTTTAAAGGGTAGCCCTTGGGTATATTCCTCGAGAATGCGATAGGCACGCCAACTGCCTAGTTCTTGCCATTGTTCATAGGCCTCAAGCGGTAACAGGTGGGAATCTTGGTTGATGGCTTGTAAAACATCCATCAGGCTAACAAAATGCCTTGCCAGTGAAGCATATAAGTCATTGGTTTTAATGGATATATTGCAATAGGCAGTGCGGCCCAGTGTCACATAATAAGCAATTTTGACATGACGTTTTTCAGCCAAATGAGGGAAAAGTCCTGCAAATAGCAGGCATTCATCGCCGACCATTTGCAATAAGCCCTGTCGGCGCGGTGCAGAATATTGCATTGCCTGCATAAATACCATCGCCATCACGCGCTTGACCAGCTCAGGCCGATTGGTATAACGCATCAACAGTGTCACAAGGTAGGCCTCAAGTTCGTGCTTTAAAGTGATGTCACATTCCGCTTCGGCATATTTGACCAAATCATGCCACAAACTCATCTGCGTCTGACTCGTTAATACTCTCATCAAGACACCTCCACTCTTTAATTATAGAATAAAATGAGTAAAATGGGCACATAAACTCTTAATGAACAGGGCTGCCGCTTGCGTAAAACATTATTTATTTCTGACTTGCACCTGGATTCGTCCCATCCAGCCATCACACAACAATTTCTGGACTTGCTTTTGTCTTGCCATGAACACGTGGACGCCTTGTATATTCTGGGTGATTTGTTTGACACCTGGATTGGAGATGACGATATGACACCGCTACACAGGCAAATCATTCAGGCCTTGCGTCAGACAACAGACAAGGGCCTGCCTGTTTATGTTGCGCATGGTAATCGCGACTTTTTAATTGGTAAGCAATTTTTGCGACAGACAGGTTGCTGCTTGTTAGCGGAGGAAGAAAAAATCATGTTGTATGGTACGCCGGTCTTGCTCATGCATGGCGATATACTGTGCACACGAGATATCCCCTATCTTCGCGCGAGAAAAATTGCCAAAAATCGCTTTTACCAGTTTTTGTTTTTATCTCTTCCCTTATTCATCCGAAAAAAAATTGCCGATCGATTGCGCGCAAAAAGCATGACCTATACCCAATCAACGCCTGAGGTGATCATGGATGTCACGCAAACGGAAGTGGAACGGGTGATGACAAAGCATCATGTGACATATCTGATTCATGGCCATACACACCGACCGGGCACGCACTCTTTTGTACTAAATGGCAGGTCTGCAACCCGCATTGTGCTGGGTGCCTGGCATGATGGAGTGAGTGTTTATAGCTGGAAAGCGGTCAATTGAAAAAATCACCTGCCCTAAAACCATTTTATTTTTTTGAAGATAAATAATAATATCATGGCGCAAACCGCCATCAGCATTAATGCGTAATAATAACCATAACGCCATGTTAGCTCTGGCATGAACTGAAAATTCATGCCATAAATACCCGCGATCAAAGTGAGCGGTAAAAAAATGGCAGCAAAGCCCGTTAACACTTTCATCGTATTATTCATTTTCTGCATCAGCGTGTTATCAATCTGATCAAGCATTTCTTTCATAAAGTCACGAATGGCATCCGCTTCATTAATAATAGTTTGGCAATGCGTAAATAAATTGGTAAGTGAAAGACGGCACGCATTGGATATCACCGTGAATTTACGGCCAGAAATACGCATCAGAATATCCCGAATTGAGGCAACATGACGTTTCAACTTCATCACTTGTTTTTTACTGGCCATCACTTCATTAAAATTCACATCATGTGTTTCACGAATTTTAATATCAAGATGGTCTGCGGTGGTTTCAAAGGTTAATAGCACCCTTGAATAATCATTGATGACATCGTCCAGAATTAAAAATAAAATAAAACAGGGTGTTTTGGCATAAGTAAGGGATTTAGTATAACTTTTCTTAAATGCCAACAATGCCGGCATCGGTGAAGCCGATGCCGTAAAACAAATTTGGTGCGTTAAGTGGATAAGAAGATAATCAAAACGAATCATTCGTGGACGTGATTGCTCTGGATCAAGCAAACAAGGTATTTGCAGCGTTAAGGAGTCGCTCTCATCAATCATCTGGGTGCGCATATCCCTATGGCGGCATAGCTCAAGCAATGATTCTGGTAACCACGGCTGCTTGGCAAAGTGATTAAGGTCATCTACCTGTGTTAAGTCACAATGTACCCAATATAATTTATGTGTTTTATCTAGATCAAAGCGGCAGCTGGATAAGGGGATGCTTTTGACGCTGTTGGCTTCAAGGTCAAATTCAATCACTTCTGAGCACTGATTAAGCATAAACACCCCTCAGTGAAACCTGATATCTCTATATTGTACCCCATACGCACTGAGTTGTCCCCATCCAGTGAGTTGCCAGTAAGTTGCTGACAAGATGGTTTGGGGGAAATACTTACCACCCTCAGATAGCGGCCATGCTCAAACGGCCTTCTGTTTTGTCAGCTTGGACAAGAGCCTTGCCACCACGATTCGCAGCTCATTACGATGCAGGATCATGTCAATGGCACCTTGCTTTAATAAAAATTCGCTGCGCTGAAAACCTTCTGGCAACTGTTCCCTGACAGTCTGTTCAATGACACGCGGGCCTGCAAATCCGATTAAAGCATTCGGTTCGGCAATAATGATGTCACCCAGCATGGCTAAGCTCGCTGATACACCGCCCATGGTGGGGTCTGTCAGAATGGAAATATAAGGAACGCCATGTTCTGACAAACGCGCTAATACGGCACTGACTTTACTCATTTGCATGAGAGAGATTAAGGCTTCCTGCATTCTGGCTCCCCCGCTTGTGGAGAAGCAAACAAAGGGAATGCGCTGCTCAATGCTAGTGTTGACCGCACGCACAAAACGTTCGCCCACCGCAGCACCCATGGAGCCGCCAATAAAACCAAACTCAAACGCAGCCACCACCACCGGAACTTGGCAAACTTCACCACGCATCACAATGAGTGCTTCTTTTTCACCCGTTGTATGTTGGGCGTCCGCCAGTCGATCTTTATATTTTTTTAAATCCTTGAACTTTAAGGTATCTTCGGGGCCGACCTCAGATGCTATCTCCACGCCAGAACCTGTGTCCAAAAAATATGCGAGGCGTTTGCATGCTGAAATACGGATATGGTAATCACACTTTAGGCAAACCTCCAGATTTCGCTCTAATTCCGAGCGATAAAGCACTGAATTACAGTTCAAACACTTGGACCATAATCCTTCTGGCACGCCTTTTTTAGAGCTTGTTCCCGTACGAATGCGTGATGGTAGTAATTTTTTAAACCAGTTCATGTTGTTACCTTTCGTTTTGAATGTATCACATTATATCAAAAACAAGGATGAAGATGTAGGAAAAATATACGGTTCAGGGTAGTCAACCCTGATTAAATAAAGACCGAATGGCGGGGCTGTCGCGCCTGCCGCTTGTCTGCATCTGGCTTCAAGAACCTGCCGCAGCCATGCGGGTGGCTGCTGCCCCACTCCCACCTTCATTAAGGTGCCTACTATATTTCTGACCATGTGATGTAAAAAAGCATTTGCTTCAATTTCAAATATAATAAAGTCGCCATGCCGCTCAACCTGAAAAAAAGTGACGCGACGCATGGGTGATTTTGAGTGACACTCCGATGCACGAAAAGAACTAAAATCTTGCTCCCCCATCAGATATTGGCCCGCCTCGCGCATCGCCTCGACATTAAGCGGATACCCATACCAGCTGACGCGCCCATGCATCACAGCCGATGGCACCGGTTTATTATACAAGATATAACGATACCGACGTGCGCTTGCTTTAAATCGGGCATGGAAATGAAAATCAACTTGTCGCGCCCACCTGACAACAATGGCATCCGGAAGTTGTGAATTGCTACCCCATAACCAAGCGTCAATGTGACGCTTGGCATGCGTATCAAAATGCACAACTTGACCCACGGCATGCACATTCGCATCGGTTCGACCTGCGCAAAAGAGTTTAATGGGTTCATTGGCGACTTTAGACAAAGCGGCTTCAAGCGCACCCTGAATGGTTGGCAATTGACGTTGTCGTTGCCAACCATGGAAGCCATGGCCATTATATTCAACTCCAAGCGCAACACGCATCAATTTAAAAACGTCCTAACAGAAGTTTAGCTTCCTTGCGCTGCGCGACCGTTCCTTTTGCAGCTACTTTCCGAAGAACAAGCCTAGCAGCATCCTTCTTATCAATTTCAAGATAAGCCCGTGCCAGATCAAGCTCTGTTGCCATGACATCGTCACCCGCAATGGCTCTGATGGCGGTTGTATTGAGCAGGCGTAGAGCATTTTTGTCCGAGACTGATTTGCTAATCCAGTATAATCCCAAACTGAACAAGCAGAGCGCGCCAACGCCAATGGAAACAAAAATGGAAAGATAACTATTTAGAATAAGAGACATCATAAAGGAAAATACCGTTTAATGAGTTGTTCAGCAATTTGTACGGCATTCAGTGCCGCGCCTTTTCGCAAGTTATCCGCCACGATCCAGAGATTTAATCCAAGCGGATGCGAGATATCTTCACGTACCCGTCCCACCAAAACGGCATCGTTACCGGCAGCATCCCGTGCCGGAGTGGCATAAGGAAATTTACCCGTCATCACTTTAATGCCAGGCATGTTGGTGAGCAAGGATACGGCCTGTTCCGCGCTGAGTTTATCTTTTGTTTCAAGATGCACCGCAGCCGCATGGCCGCAAAAGACAGGCACGCGGACGGCCGTAGGGTTGATGGTGAGATCCGTGTCATTCAATATTTTTTGCAACTCCCAGACCATCTTCATTTCCTCGCGAGTATAACCATTATCCTCAAAGTGATCGATATGCGGCAAAACATTAAAAGCAATTTGTTGCGGATAGACGTTGGGCAAAATGGGCTCGTGATTCAGTAATTGCCTGGATTGTTCCGCCAATTCAAGCATCGCTGCTTTTCCGGTTCCTGATACAGATTGATAGGTCGCGACATTGATCCGTTGAATGCCTACGGCATCGTAAATAGGCTTTAAAGCCACTGCAATGGGTATGGTTGAGCAATTAGGACTCGCAATAATACGTTTCATTTTGAATTGCGCGAGTGCGGCTTCATTCACTTCTGGCACAATCAGCGGCACATCCGGATGTTTTCGAAAGCAGTAGCTTTTATCAATCACCACACAGCCGGCTTGCGCTGCTTTTTCAGCATAAATAGATGCAAGGTCAATGCTGACACAGAAAAAAGCGATTTCAACCTGACTAAAATCAAACGTTTCAAGATCAACCATGACATGCGGTTGTCCATCATAGTCAAGCACTTTGCCGCTTGAATGCTCGCTCGCGATGAGATGAAGCTTTTTAATCGGAAAATGACGTTCATGAAGCAATCTCAGCACTGTCGTGCCGACTAGGCCGGTTGCACCCACCACGGCAATTGAATGGCTGGACATCATTATTTCCTCGACAACTCAATACCCTGAAGCCAGACACTGATCGTGTCGCCAATCACTTCTGGGTAGGTTTCCTGACCCAAATGCAGCTCTTCGCCAATTTCAACCACCTCCAGATGAGGCAAATGTTCTTTTGCCCAGACAGCGGCGGCAATGGTGGTGATAAACCCAGGAACGGAATATAACATTAATTTGGGTAAGGTTGATTGGGTTAATTTGGTCGTGTAGGCAGCAATCATTTTATCAACCGCGTTCTTTCCATCACCGGTTGGCAGCTCTTTTAAATATTGTAAAATGGGTTTGCCAGTGCCTTCACATAGAAACGGTTCACGATAGTGTTCCATTTCTGTATTGGTCAGTTGACGCATCACGCTTTGCTGAATGAGGGTGTCAACATACGATGAACCGATCTGTGACACATCTGACAAATCATATTGATCCTGTAAATTCCTCAACTGTTCTTGCAATGGGAGCGACATTTCCTGATTATTCAGGGAGCGCAGAAATGCCTCGTAAAAAACCAGTCCCAGGCAATTGTCTTCATGACTCATGGCATAATCAAAACCAATGATTGAGCCTGAACCATGCATCACAAAGGTTATCTTTTTTAAATTTAAAGCCTGAATAAATTTTCCAATATAACGGATATGATCCGTCATGGTATAATCAATGTCAGGTTTATCCGATTTGCCAAAACCCATTAAATCAGGCGCAATGCACCGCCCGAGTGTGCTCAGGTGCGGCATAATGTTGCGCCACACATAGGATGACGTGGGTACGCCATGCAAAAACAGTATGGGGTTGCCACTACCGGCCTCCACGTAGTGAACTCTGGATCCATCAATTTCAACATACTTTGATGGGTAAGCCTTTGTTTCAGAAATCCTTTCCTTCATCATGATGCGATCCTTAAGCTGCTTGAGCAAAATCAAATAACTCCCTTAAAATAACCGAGTAAGCGACAAAACTAATGGCTTCCGTGGATTTAATATCTGCTAATAGTTTCTGCCATCGGTTGATCAAGAATTGATAGCGATTCACCCACCTGTCAATTCTGTCTTCTATCCCTTTATCTGTAGACTCTTTTGCCTTCATTTGCAACACCCTGGCGCAAAGTTTACGCTGAACCCGATCAATATCATCGCGATAACCAGCGCGTGCAAGCTCGTCCCACTGATTATCAACCACAAATGAATTCATTTGTCCGCGCAACCAGTTCAGTTCCAAGCGGTTTCCCAGCATAAAATACGTTTTAGCCACGGCGGTTAAATTTAAATTATATTTATTTGAAGCTTCCACAATATCCAGCGCGGTAAAGAGTGTATTGCAGCCCGCCACACGCTTAGCTAATTTCAGAGACACACCCTGCTCTACCAAATAAGCAATGGATGCGTTTAACGCCTCAACATCGGGCTGATCCAAAACGCGTGGTAATTGCTTCACCAGATCCACAATTAGGGGATGAAACTCATCGACTGTTTGCTGAATATTCATATTTTCTTTTCGATTGCGCAAGAACCAGCGCGTAGAACGACGAATTAAATAATATAGTTGCAGCATCATCATATTTTGCACATTGGTATTAACCTGATTGTCTAGTCCCGCAATCTGTTGCCATATTTCCTCCATGGAAAAAATACTTTCCGCCGCGGCAAACGCTTTAATGATGAATGAAATGGAAGCGCCTGTTTCACGCTGCAATCTGTCAACAAAACTAATCCCCATTCTATCGGTGATCGCTTTGCATAACTGTGTCGCCACAATTTCGCGTCGTAAAATATGCTCTTTCATCTGGGGTAAATAATTTTCAAATAAATATTCAGGAAATGCGGTCAGCAAAAACTTGTCGAAATATTCATCGCCCAGAACCTTGCAGGCAAGAATATCCTGTTTTAAATACATTTTGCAGTAAGCCATCAGCATGGCAATTTCAGGCCGTGTTAAAGGCTTGTTATTGGCCTTGCGCTCAAGCAGCGTCACCTCATCTGGCAAATATTCAAGCTGCCTGTTAAGTCTTCCAGATTTTTCCAGCACGTTCATGTATTGCCTAAACAAATCCGTGGTCTGCAAGGCAACCGACGTCTCAAGGCTTAACATTTGTGTTTGCTCATAATTATCAAGCAACACAAGCCTTGAAACTTCGCCGGTCATTTTTTCAAGCAGCATGTTACGCTGCTCTTTTGTCATCTCACCATCCGCAATCACGCGATTTAATAAAATTTTGATATTCACCTCGTGATCGGAGCAATCAACGCCTGCTGAGTTGTCAATAAAATCCGTATTAACAATACCGCCATTCAGTGAGTACTCAATGCGTGCTAGCTGTGTCAAACCAAGGTTTCCACCTTCTGCAACCACGCGTGCGCAAAGTTCAGGAGCATCCAGACGGATGGCATCATTTGTTCTGTCACCCACATCCGTGTGCGTTTCCCCTGTCGCTTTCACAAAGGTGCCGATGCCGCCGTTCCAGATTAAATCAACCGGCGCCTTTAACATGGCCCGAATCAATTCGTTTGGTACCATGGACTCTTTTTTAGTGCGCAGCATATGCTTGATTTCAGGTGTCAACTTGATCGACTTTGCGGAACGATTAAATACGCCGCCACCCTCAGAAATAAGTTCCGCATTATAGTCAGTCCATGAAGAACGCTCTAAGTGAAAAAGACGCGTGCGCTCTTCAAAACTCTTTTCAGCATCCGGATCCGGGTCTATAAAAATATGCAGATGATTAAACGCACCCAGTAATTTTGTGCGGCGTGATAACAGCATGCCGTTACCAAACACATCTCCCGCCATATCACCAATGCCAATCACGGTAAAATGATCGATTTCCGGGTTAATGCCAATTTCACGAAAGTGACGCTGCACTGACACCCAGACGCCGCGAGAGGTAATGCCCATTTTTTTATGATCATATCCTGCTGAACCACCGGAGGCGAACGCATCATCCATCCAGAACCCATACTGTTGCGCAATGCCATTGGCAATATCCGAAAAGGTTGCCGTTCCCTTGTCGGCTGCCACAACAAGGTAAGCATCATCTTCATCGTATCGGACAACTTTTTCAGGTGGCATCACCTTGCCATCCACAATATTGTCTGTTATATCCAGCATGCCGCATATAAAAGTAGAATAACATTTTACCCCTTCAGCCAGATATTCATCGCGTGACATTTCTGATGTCTGCGCTTTCACCACAAAGCCGCCTTTTGCACCGACTGGAACGATAACCGTGTTTTTGACTTGCTGCGCCTTCATGAGTCCCAGCACCTCGGTCCTGAAATCTTCACGCCTGTCTGACCAGCGCAACCCGCCACGCGCGACCTTTCCGGCACGCAAATGTATGCCTTCAATTTGCGGTGAATAAACAAAGATTTCATATTTTGGCCTGGGCAACGGCAAGTCAGAGATCAGCTCCGGATCAAGCTTGATGGAGAGATAGGATTTGGGGCCGGCATCAGGCAGCGACTGAAAATAATTGGTTCGGGTGGTGGCCTGAATAATCTCAAGCAAGCGACGAATAATGCGATCTTCGTCGAGACTAGCCACTTTTTCAAGTGAATCTTCAATATACTCGATCAAATCAGCAGAAGCTTGTTGATCTTGCGTCTGATTGTCAGGATTAAAGCGTAAAAGAAAAAGCTGCACCAGTGCCCGGGTGATGTCTGCATTATTGATTAATGCCGTTTCAATATAATTCTGACTCAAGGTAAAACCAATCTGGCGCAAATACTTGGTATAACAACGCAGCATGGCTGTTTCCTGCCATGTCAAGTTCGCCTCCAGTACCAGACGATTAAAGCCATCGCTCTCCGCTGCCTGCGTCCAGATTTTGATGAAGGCTTCTTGAAAACTATCCTTGATGGCATCGATGTCAATGTTCTTATTTGATGCGTATGTCATATCAAAATCATTTATCCAAACACGGCTGCCATCTGAAAATTTGAATGAATAGGGACGCTCACTAATGATCTTTAGTCCCATATTTTCAAATATGGGCAACACATCAGATAGTACAATGGTCTGTTCCGCGTGATATAACTTCAAACTTAAAATGTTGTCGCCATTGGCATGGCTAAACAACATGGTTAATGGCGCGCCATCTGATAACGATTCAATTTTTTTAATGTCTAGAATGGCTTCTTTGGCAGAACAGGATTCAGTGTAACTGGTCGGAATGGCCTTGTGGTACTTGTCAAATAATGCTAATCCACGAGATTCTCCCAACTGTTCAACCAGCTCATCTTTCATTCTGTCAGACCAGGAATGGGCAATTTCAACTAATTTTTTCTCAAGCGCATCCACTTGATATTCAACGGGGTTTTTAGAATCAACCCGAATAAGAAAGTGCATTCTAGCCAGCACGGAATCTGAAAAATAAGTCGTAAAGGAACAAGCCTGACCTTTAAATGCCTTCATTAAAATATCTTTCATCGCCATTGCGAGAGTGGTGTTAAAAATCTCGCGCGGCACATACACCAGACATGAAAAATAGCGATAAAACGCATCGCGTCTTACCAGGAGCCGAACCCGTCGTCTTTCTTTTAACTGCAAAATAGCAACCGTTAATTCAAGTAATTCTTCTTGCGTTGCCTGAAAGACATCATCACGAGGCAACGTTTCCAGTATATGCACCGCTTCTTTGCCGTCATGACTATCAGGCGGGAAATTTAAATCTTCCAGCACCTTGTCAACTTTGTGTCTCAAAAATGGAATTTGCCGTGGATTGGTATGGTAAGCGGTTGAAGTATACAGGCCAATAAAGCGTCTTTCCCCAATTAATTCACCCTTTTCATTAAAGCGCTTCACGCCAATATAATCGGTATACGCTTCTCGATGAACCGTTGAGATGGTATTGGTTTTGGCGATAATCAGGATGTTTTTGGAAAGCGCCATTTTGCGCGCTTGGGGCGGTAATTCCGCGTATGTTTTGGAGATTGATTTGCTGCTCTCCTCCCGCAGGACGCCTAAACCTGATCCACGCACAATTTGCAGCGCACGATTGGTTCCATCACCAATTAACTTGTAATCACGCGCACCTAGAAAAGTAAAATTGTTATCAATTAACCAACGCAGAAAATCTCGTGATTCTGTCATTTCATCCGCTCCCACATTGGGGGGATTTTGTTCCAGCTCATGAAGACAGTCTTCCACGCGATCCACCATTTGACGCCAGTCAGCCACTGAGGCGCGTACATCTTTTAATACATTCTCAATATCGGCCTCAAGACTTGACATGGCTTCATGATCGATAAGCCGGTCAATTTCAATGTAAATGGGTGCTGTGCTACTTGCATTTGCTTCAGAAACGCCAGGCGCTAAAATTTCCACAATACGATGCTGATGATCCCTGATGACTTTTAATCCGCCAAAATGGATAATAAAATGTATTTGAAAGCCATAGGAATTAACCACCATGCGCGCTGAGTCAACGACAAAGGGAATATCGTCATGCGAAATTTGAATGACTGTATGCGCCGCATTCCAGCCATCTTTAGACATAGTGGGATTAAACACTCTCACCTTGGCCGTTCCAGCGGCACGTTCACGCATAAAGTTCCATTGCGAGAGCAAAATGGCATATAGCTCTTCGATGGAGCGATCTTTTATATCGTCCACCGAGCAGGCTGCAAAATAGCGTTGGGAAAATAGCTGCAGCATGTGGCATTCTTTTAGGGGAGCGTGCCGCTTAATGTAATGATTGACGTCATCAATGATATGCTGGCTCTCGCCATTACTAACACCCTTCATATACACTCCCGCCTAGTATTAATGAATAAATTTTAGCTCTTATTAGTCTAACATCTCAACGAAGATAATTTGGAACAGCTTGACTCGCCGTGCCCCACTTTTTTTGTTCAAATAATGACCTCGCCAGAACGAGCAGTGCCTCGCCCGTTGGCGGCTGATCGGGGTGGATGGCTTTTGGTGCTTCGCCTAGAGAGTGAATCAAGCGAGGGGCGTTAATTTTCCAGGCATCGCCAACGGCATAATAATCATGGCAACGGGCTATCCGGGGCAATGCATCAAGCGGATAAACCCTTTCCTTTCCCACCAGAACGGCCTCATCTTTCGCATTTATTTCATAATAGGCGGTATAGACTTCCCCCATGCGCGCATCAAGCGCAAGCAATAGCTTCCTAAAGCGATGCGCCAGAAAGGCAGCTTGTGCCATGACGGCTAGCGATGAGAGGCGAATGACTGGCAAATGGGCGGCAAACCCCATGCCTTGTGCCACACTGCTTGCAATACGTGTTCCCGTAAAACTGCCAGGGCCCGCGCCAAACGCGATGGCGTCCAGTTGCGCGACGCGCAAGGATGCCTCGGAGAGTAATTGGTCAATCCGGGGTAAAAGAATGTGGGCTTGTTCCTTGGGGGCCGTTTCATGAAGCACGCGTACCTGATCACCCTGCTGTAATGCAAGCGCCAACAGGGGAGATGAGGTATCAAAGGCCAAAATATTCACTTAGGCTCTCGGTTATCACCTTCGTTCCATGTTTTTTCAAGGTATTGAAGTTTATTGTCGGTTTCGGTCCATTGATCCGCATCCGGTGGTGCCTCTTTGCGTCGGGTAATCACCGGCCAAGTCTCAGCAAGCTCTGCATTTAACGCTAAAAAGGGTTGATATGACTCAGGCAGGTCGTCTTCAGAGTAAATGGCATTAACAGGGCACTCCGGCTCGCAAAGCGCGCAATCTATACACTCATCGGGGTTAATGACCAAAAAATTGGGGCCTTCGTAAAAGCAGTCCACAGGACAAACTTCAACGCAGTCAGTATATTTACAGCGTATGCACTTTTCGGTTACTACAAATGTCATCGCTATTTCTCACGCTACTTAGGCTCTAAAACCAGCGATTCCCGCTGAACATTTCGCGATGGGGGATTCCAAAGG
>MGYH01000037.1 GCA_001801665.1 Gammaproteobacteria bacterium RIFCSPHIGHO2_12_FULL_45_12
AATCCATATTCACAACCAATGGATGATAACTTGCCCCTAAGGCCGCCACATCATCTGGTAGGTCGCCAAAATATGCCATTAAGGTGGTTTTACCGGGTCGCTTTTGTGCATAGAAATAATAATTTCGACCTTTGTTGGTCTCCTTCAACAGATAACACTGTTCCGAATTAACCACAAATGAACGATAACCATCGGGAAAATTAATAGCACCCGATGGTGAATCTGGACCAATGCCAGTGATCGCTCCGTTGGCATCAACGCGAGTCGTAAGCTTTGCTTCTTTAACCTTTTTAGCATAGTCATCCACTTTGATTCGATTGTCTTTATCATCTCCCTCGCCGCCTTTCTCAACCGATAGACGTTTTGATGTGACCGATGCAGGCTTAAAAGTGTCTCCCCCAAAAAATGTTGTCGTCACTTCATCAACCACTATGATATCGATGTCTTTTACGACATCATGAGCCACATCTTTCAGCACTGTTCTTACCTGCTCAACCATTTGTAAATCAGACTTACTGATCACGGTACGCCTTATAATGACATCATGCCAATCACCATTCTCATCGGTTGTTCGCGTTGTTGTTTCTTGGCAAATGATAGCATTGTCATTATCCAGGTAAAATTCTTCAGTCGTCTTTTTCTTCTGAAGATTGTCCGTCACAGTGCGCTTTATCACTCTATCGGCTGCATCAATTTCTCTTTCTTCTACCTTTGCCTCTGCTTCACCTTCTACCTGTGTAGCAATACCTGTGATAGCGGTTCCAAGACCATACGTCGGTGTTGCCGTACGCGCCAAACCATCCTTTGTTTTCGTTTTTTGGGATTCAACACGCCCATCGGCGTCTTTATAGGTCACCTCCATTCCTTGCGTACTCGTTACTTTAATTTTATATGCGTCTAGCACGCAATCTCGAAAACGCACACGACCAGCGGGTGAATAATCATACCACGATTCACGATGTAATGCCTCAAGATTGCCATCTTCGCCAAGCATAAATGCTTTGGCATAACGACGCTTACTTTTCTTATCATAGCCAAATTCAACTAATATATGAGAATCACAAACCTGAGATATACGGTGTAATGCATCGTATGTCGTATTAGTCGCTTGATAAACTCGTCCATCATGTCCAACAAAATAATACTCTTTACTATAATCTTCTTTGTTGCAACGTTTCCGTGTCGTTAGTTTTGCACCATTATCAATAATGTCGGTTTCTCTTCCCGCTTCGTCAAATATGTGAAGGAGATCCCGTTTCGTGACATCATTAATTCTACCAACCTCACGCACTATTTCCTTGTTAAAGTCGAGTGTGTAGGTAATCACCTGACCATCAAGATCAGTATACCTGCCAATCGTGCCAACATATGCATCCGCACGTGAATTAGCATCAACTTCCCATAACTGTTCACGGCCTTCAGCATCTACCCTCCTAGTCATCGCACGGCTTCGCGGATGAAAATCCTGGCGTACAACTGGGTGTTTTGATGAATTGCGCAGTGACTTTGGCTGTATCTCTACCCGACGGTTGTTAAAGCGGTCGGGATGTATATGCAAAGCATCATCATCGTTATCTTTGCGCGCCATCCTGCCTGCCTGTCGAATGACTTGAAAATCCTCATTATAGGTCAACTCTTCCGTGCTATTGTTTGGATAAGTACGCGTTTCAAGCAATAAGCTATCAACACGCCGGAAAGATGAGCGAATCACCCCAAATGCCAGCGCATGAGTGGCAACATGATGATTCAATAAATCATATTCATGTCCAGTCTGCACACCGTCTGCATCTTCCTCACACAAGGTTTGCCCGCGCTGATTAAGTAAAAATCTTGTACTATCTTTTCCTGCATCAACCTCTGCAACTGTATGGGCTCGCTTGTTGATAAGTCGCTCTGTGACTAAGGGAAAAGGTTGCTCTACATCACCATTTGCACTGGTCGATAATACCGGCGGTGTTTTGACACTGATATTTTGATTAAAAATATTAAAATCATTCTGAATGCTATTCCCTTTTCGATCTGTCACTAACCGGTGATTATTCCAGCGGTCTGGTTGAAATAAACGGAATGGCTTGGCCATCTTCAACTTGATATCACGGCGTTCACTTGAAAATACCTGTCCGTATTGCGTCTGCCGCTTGGTGATATTAACGCTGATATAACAATAGCCTGAGGCATCCTGCTTAAAATTCGGGTCGGTGACAGCCATGATTTGATTACCCTTTCGAGCCAATAGACGGCATTCATAATGACCTGGTTGAATATTATTAGTAAAAACAGACAAACCAGAAGGAACACCATTGACCGAACTCATTTTACACTCGGCTGTTCGCCATACTTTTTTATTTGATGATGTCATATAGGCGTATTCAAAGATGACATTATCAGTACCTTCTGGTAAATGCTTAAAATAGAGGACATGCATGGAATCATACCTATATTTTTGAATGTTCTGAACACGCATTGACACCCAAACACCTGCTGAAGGATGGTTGTAATCATCAATCACTTCCGGCGGACGATTTGCAGGCTCTACACGACGATCCATTCCTTGTGAGAGAGGTATCACAACACCGTCGCGAACAATATCAACTGCCAACACGCCTACATCATAGCCTGCATTTTGTTGTGTACTATAAGGTACAACATGCTGGTAATACAGTCGATTATCGGCTCTTGATTTCGGCAATGCTTTAATATCAATGACAGGTCCACTGACCCCTGCATGCCTTACTAGAAGATAATAATTTTTGGTGAGAGTAGATTGCCATTCATAGGTAAAATATCTTTCTACGCAGCGTGACGTATCTTTCCAAAATCCTCCCGCCAAACAATTATCGATTGTAAAATCTGTAATCGCTAATTCTTCCGGTTGAAATAGTTCATTACCAACACCACCTAAACACAGTGTAGCCACTACGTCGCTAGTGGGTCGATTTGAAAGCGACAGCAGATTAAACTGGGTATTGGCAGGGACATCAGGGCCATCTCCACTTAGTCCAAGTGTTTGCCCATCAGTAAACCTAAGCAATTGAAAGGATGCGTTACTAGGATCACAATCATGTGCCTGAAAAGCATGTGTATCTGCAGGAGAACTCACCTTTACGGTAAACAAGGGAGGGGTTGTATTAGGGGGTAATTGCGCATAGGTATAATTATATACTTCGCTAGGTATTGGCGTTTTTGTATTAAATCGCCAGGGTGCATTAGCAATAATATGATGCGTATAGCGGGGCACACCTTGGGCATCCGCAATACACATAAAAGCCGCGGGAATAGGTGTACTCCAGAAAATACTAAATCCATGAATATCGTAAAGCGTACCAGGATAATATGGGCCATAAGGAACGGATAAGGTGGCAGGCATCGTGTTCCACCTAAATTGACTTATTAATTCACGTGGAAAACTGTTATTGACCACTGAAATTGAATTAGCAGAATCAAATCGAAAGGAAGGCCGATATACATTAACTGTATTCGGGCCGGGCTGCCCAATCTGCAATTTCTCTGCAAGCAAATCGACGCCATATACATATTTAAAACTATATTCATGAACAGGTTCTTGGGATAAGTCTATCCTAAGTTTTCCATCTTTACGGCGCGTACCGGCTACTCTCTTAATTGGAAATCCATCTTTTAGAAGCTCAATACCATAGATATCTTGAGCCTTACCCACAATGACTAAAGTAGATGTATTTTCAGTATACCAGAAGGGCTGTCTTGAATGCTCATAATGACCCGTATCAAGCATGACATCACCGGATGAACGATAACTTGGCAAGCGATTTTTAACTTCATTTCCATTCACCAAATTTACATGAAAAAAGTCTAGGCAGTATTTATAAGCATCCCCGGGTAAATTGCCCAAGGAAATTTCGCAATACTGCCGATCTCCACCAGGATCCCTGACGATCGTTATCGGCAACTGAATCCACTCGTCATTCTCATTTAACAATCTGAATTCCATTCTCAAGAAAACTTCATCTGGCGCGTTGAATTGCAGCTTATAGTTTGATGAATCAGGTGCAGGGTCTTTAACAACGGTAAATGACACTGAATAATTTTCTGGCTCAAATTTAGGACGTTTATTATACCAAGGAGTATCTTGTCGAATTGCTTGCTCATCAGCATTTCGATGAGTAACAAATCGTTGAAATTGCGTAAATGCCTTTTCATAATCAAGGGGAGCTAGTTCATTCTCAATGAGTTCCTCTCCACCTTCAGCCACATATCGTTCTGTGAGGTCTTGCATAGCCGATCGATACATTAAAACATCTTCACCTGCTTCATCTGCAAAACTGATCGTAGCAATACTTCGATCGGCATTGGAAAACCATCGAATGCCCGCATTATCATAACGATGGTGTAAATAGTAAACGCCAGAAACTGGGCCTTCGTCCGTTCGTTCACGAAATGCATTGACTAAATAATGAGATTCTACGCGATCAAATTCATCAATCGCAGCTTCCATCAAAACATCACCTCGTAGATTATAACGCCACAAATTCTCTCGTTTCACCTTAATTTTTCGTGGTTCACTATTTTCATCAGGATCAGAAACTGTCACAAAATGCTGCTCGCGTATCTTTTTCCTAATTTCATTAAAGCTTGTTATCGTCACACCTGATGCGGCGTCATCAATCCGAATGGGATTTCCTCGATTGCACATCAGAATTAAGGAATTTACGTCAAGATCAGAGGAAACAACTAGCTTATCAATTTGAATATTTCCATTCAAATCAAATTCTAACCTTCCTGAAGTAGCATATAGGCATGATCCTACTTTTTGGTTATGAGCATTGTAAAAATGTTGAGTAACGTGTATCGATTGGATACCTTCAACCAACTCGGCAGGGTAAGCAATGTCAAAAATACCATTCCCTATCGCATCATAAATAAGATAACGTTTTTGACCATAAGGATCGGTATAAATGACAGGACGACCACATTCATCATATTCAATTCGAGTGGTGACGTTAGGATTTTCAGCTCGATATGATAAACGTCTATCATCTTGACGATATACATTAAAAAACTCATGTCCATCAGCAATAGTGGTTTCGACACATAAATGACGGCGATCAAATACTCTGGTTATAGATCGATCATTTAACTCGTCAGAAATAATTGATTGAAAAATGGATTCTAATGAATCACGTTTATCACGGGGAACGGCATTAAAATATTGAATAGAAGAAATTTCAAGAAATTTTTGATCTTCACTCTGGCAATTTCTCATCCCAAACGTTCGCTTGGTAACATAACCTTCAGGCGACACTGTCAAATATTCATTGCCATTAAGATCATAAAATCGTTGAGTAATCGCTTCCGGTCGGTCATCTAAACGTTGACGACGTTCAGCGACTAATTCTGAATATAAATTATAGTCAAATTGGGTTTTTCGAGCGAATTTTTTTATTTCAACAACCGTTTCGCCTTCATCGGTAAGAATAACGTTTGCCGTAAAGCCAGAATCTTTAGTCGCACTTAGCTTGTTACCGTTTCGGTCATATGTAAATCTTATGCTGCGATCAAATTTTGACACAGATCGACTACAAAATTCTCTCATTTCAGACAGCAGTAAAGGTGATTTTCGTTCTGATAAAGCCGAAACATCCATTGCCGTATAATATGTAATCGTTCTCGTGGGCTGATTGAATACATAATTATACTGAAATTCAGTCACAAAACCTTCAGCATCGACTTTATATCGTTCGCGAGAATTTTCATCATACACTGTCAATTCACGCGCGCCATTTTCTAATGTCTTGATAACCTCTCTACCGGCACAATCTCGAAGGATAAAAGTTTCAATATCCTTTGTTAGTGTTTCCTCACCCACGCCTAATTGTGCATGACATATCCTTGTACCATCTATACAATTAGTCTTATCAAAGGAAATATCAATAGCGCGCTCTTCACCCGCAACATTTGCCGCATGCGTGATTTTAGTTTGATTCAAAGAAGCATCATAACAATACGCTGTCTCAACTTCCTTCATGTGTAAAATATCAGCTTTAAGCGATTGCAAATCAGCATCAAAGCTCACCACTGATACATCAACGGCTGGAGACGTAACAGAAATTAGTTTATTGGCTTTGTTAAATTTATGAACCCATACGTTGCCAGACTTATCCACTTTTGAAATAATTTGATCAAGACCATCGCGAGTCAACTTTTCATGAAACCCTTCGCCGTCTACATTCCCTTGGACACGGTGCGCTGCATCAAGCTGAGCGACAAGATGAACATCCTCATCGGGTGATGCAATCCTTGCAGAAATGGCTTCCATATTTTCCAGAATAAGATCGGTCTCTCTTTGAATGCCACTCTCTGAAAGCAACGTGAAAAGTTTTTCAATATCATTTGTTGATAGCTTATTGGACAAACAGTGCTGATATAAAATATTATCTGTACTAACATGAACATCGTTATAGCGCCACTCTTCAATGTACCCCATTGGGTCGATTTCAAAGCGCTTGTTCCCAAATTTATCATATAGGGTATATTGGTGACGTTGACCATTCCGACTGCGAAAAACTTCATTGCCAGCTTGGTCATAGCGAGAGTATATTTCGGCGCCTTCAGGATTGCGTTCAAGAACAACACGATTCATTACGTCATACTCATAGTGCGTACAACGATTTAGCGCATGATTGGAATAAGCATCTGATGACAATAAGACAGGCAAATCCTGCAAGGCTGTCACAGACAAGTCAACAGGTAGCGCATACTCAATTTTATCTGTGACTTTTTTAGAACCATTATATGAATATTCAGTGATAGCTGTTCCGCATACTTCATATCGAATTAAGCCATCGGCATCACGCACATAGTGAGCAACAATATCTCCTTCAAATTGAGGTATTGGACATGAAAATACATCTGGATTAACAGAATCAACTGCTTTTACATATTTTATTTCTCCAACAAGAAAATTATTGGCATCATAACTATACTCAGTCACAAACCCGAGTGGATTAAGTGAAAAACATTTATTACCTCGTTTATCATAGCTATAATAGGTGGAATGTCCATTCCCATCTGTCATTTGAATAGCATGTCCTGCCGCGTTATATTTTGTTTCTAATAAAACGGCGAATTCTCCATCGCCCAAATCAATTTTATTAGAAATAATATTACCTATTATGTCGCGTTCCGATATCTCGCGATAACGGTCTGAGTCATCTCTATCGCCACGGGTTAATTCAATAAGCTCCCCGACATAATTCGTTCTGCGTTTTTTTGTCAGCCGGAGATTATCGGGATCAGTGACTTCCACATCTGTGAGCTCTCTGTTCTCTACTTGGTGCATAACTGTTAAATTAGCTGCGTCAACTTTCGATTCAAGTTCGCCAAATGCATTAGGCATATGCAGCGTTAAAAGTTTTCTATTCTGAACATCATCAATCTGGTCACACAAATATCCAGCCGCATTCACATAAAAAGACGATTCAAGACCAAGTAACGATGTCGTTGATTCTTTAAAACCACGCACATCATATCCGGTTGATTCACTGCTACCATCTGGATTGATGACATCTTCAACCTGACCATCAACACCGACATTAACTCGTGTCTCTTGACCATTCACAATGCGCCGCTCAACCTCGCCAAAACCATTTGTCATCTCAATAACGTTGCGATCTGGCGAGACAGCACTCACCATTGTATGCTGACGCAGAGCATCATTATATTCATGGCATGTTTCGTTACTTCTATGCCAGTCTGTTTCTGATTTTGGCCGCTTGAAAGCATCCTGCGTCAGAATTTTAGAACGACCTACATGATCCATGTCTTGAATAGTTGTTTGCCGCAACCCGTTATAGCTTTGCGAAAATGCATACCCATTTGCATCTATCGATTCTGTTAATCTGCTTAATGCATCATCGTGTTTTACCGTGGCTATCCTTGCAATACCATCTGGATCAATGACTGTTTTAATAACATTAGCACGAAAATCATATTGAAAATAAGTCTCAAGGAATGCATCTAACTCAATCTCAACATTTAATTGACTGACCTCATTATAGGCACTAAAGCACCTAAACTCTCTCCCACCGTTTTCTTTGATCAGAGAGTTCATATTTCCATCTGAGTTATAAGACATCGTGCGCACTCTATCTTTCTGGTCACGCAGTGGCAGCATGCTACGAAATCTCTCCTCATCAAAATATCCATTTCTAGCCATATCACTCTGCAAGTCGCGCAGAACATCTTCAGAAATAACATTATAATAACTAATGATTTTGTTAGGTTTCTCTGTTAGGCGATCATAGCTTGTCTCTATTACAGCGCCTATCGCATTAATCATTAATGTTGGTTTCTTGTTTTCGCCGTAGAAATAAAGCGTTTTATTGCCAAGTTCATCAACAGATTGTAATTTCAACCCTGTCACCGGATGAAATATACCATCTACACCAATATCACGCTGAGTCAACTCCCCGATATGGCATGCTCGCTCACTCGACTCTGAAAGTAATTCGGAAAATTCATTCAATATTTGACGTG
Organism: Gammaproteobacteria bacterium RIFCSPHIGHO2_12_FULL_45_12; assembly: GCA_001801665.1. Classification (GTDB taxonomy): domain Bacteria; phylum Pseudomonadota; class Gammaproteobacteria; order DSM-16500; family DSM-16500; genus Aquicella. The sequence continues at coordinate 8,512 of MGYH01000037.1, forward strand.
TCTGTCGAGTTTTTCCTGTGCGTGTATCCGTGATTGTTTTAATAATTATTAAATCATTATCTGAATTGTCAGTTCTAGTTTCAACACCTAAAACTGGCTCCTTAACGCACACTTCCCTACCCAGATCATCATATTCATAATGAAATACTTTATCTGAATCGTTGATATCTGGAACATCAATACTTGAGGCCTGTCGATCAATGTTTTGCATTGCTTTTTCATATTGACATTTTGATGCTAGCTGGCCCTTAGCATTATAACTAAAAGCAGTAAGATAATTATCTGGATCTAATTCTGCGACCTTACGACCTGCCGCATCATACCAATATCGCGTGCTTAATTTGTTATTATTTGAAAAGTCAATCTCATCTCTTGCTAAAAAGGGCGATTTTTCTAATATTATTTCTTTTCTGATGTTCATACCCAAGGCATCATATTCATATGTCTCATAATAACCCGAAGGAACACCCGTCTTCTCATCAACCGACGCCTTGACCCATTTATACAATAAATTACCATCCAGATCATAGGCAGAGCGATTAACCCTATCTTCAGGATGACTTATACCAGGTGTTAATACTAGCAGCGAGTCATCATCCAATTGATCTAATTCTGAACTTTTTAAAACATGATAGCGATTAATGCTTGCTATTCTTCTTCCTAGTGAATATTCATGCTCAATCACGCTCGCTTGATACTCATCAGCATTCTCTGTTTGTACTTTTTTGACTAGCACTTCAAATCGGATATTGCCATCATTATCTAATAAACTCAGATTAGTGAGCGAGCGATCACATCCCTTAATCAATGCCTCCATTTCTTGTGTGTCATTGATCGCTGCTATAGCAGAAAGATCATATTTTTTCATTCCGACTTGTCTGCTTGACTTATCAAAGAGATACTCATGAACACCGTCACGGGTGCATACTGAATATTTCAAACGATTACTCTTATCATAAAAATATTTGATGGAACTTCCATCATACCGGAGGATACGCTTCAAACTACCATCAGGATTTCTTTCCTTGATCACAGGTCGGTTGTAATTTTTATCTTTTGAGCTAGCTAAGGTAACAGACTCTTCCTGACCACACGCGTTATTTTCTGCAACGGTTATCAATCCATTTGAATGTCTAGAAATTGTTTTGTTACGGGAATACAAATAGCTCGTTTCCCGAAATTGCTCTGACTGTTTTTCCGCTTGACTGGCTAGGAGCACCCTTCCAAGCCCATCATATTGATAGCTATTACAGGTTGCAAGCGTACTGGTTTTAGTATATTGCCCAAAAATATCGATTTCCTGTTGAACAGATTTAACCAGCTTACATTCTGCAAACGTTTCCGTTAAATTGTGACGACCATATTGGTCATATCCATACTTAGAATAAGCTGTTTTAGCAATGACTTCTGCTGGAATCTCCTCAAGCCACTTATTCATGTCAGATAGCGCCTGACACTCTCTACCCGCATATATAACTGGCAACTGTCTCAATTCCTCCAATCGGAATGGCGATGCATCGGCATATTGGAAATGCTTTACGCGTCCTTCTGGACTAATTTCAAATACGCATTGCCTTTTGTCATTATAAATAAACTGGGTTTTTGCGGCACAATCGCCATCTCGAACAGTCGCCATCAAACGCAGTCCATATTGTGGCGATGCTACGTTTGTTTCATAACGATATTCAATGCAAACTCCATTTTCTGATTTACTTATCTGCTTGACTAAGCCTGTTATGTCATCATAAACAATCAAACTTTTCTTGTTGTTTTTATCCGTTATACTTAATGGCCTTCCGCCATTATCGCAGTTAAAATCATACGAAACACCATCCGCCATATTAAATTTAGCTAGATGACCCGATTGATCAACAGCCATACTCATCACGACTTTACTATCAATAGAAACCGTGAATTCATTTTGAATCGGATCTTGTAAAAAGCACCATAAACGTGATTCATTACTGACATTACCACCCTCTTCTAATGACTTTATATTACCCTCCATATCAAATGTTATTTCATGTGACGTCGCATCATCACTAACAACTTTTACGCCTCTTTGACCTTGGTCAACCTCATTAATGTATTTTGTCTGATAGACAGTACCATCAGGCTGATAAATACGGGAGACTAAACTACCGGGTTTGCTTGGATCTTTTTCATAGGTGCATATTGGCGTTGTTGATTTATCGGGATTCACCACAATTAGTTCACTTTGTGATGCATTATCTTGCGCTGCATTTAACTGGATTTCACGTCCAGCACCTAGCATCAGAATCCCACATACTTCATTGCGCTCATTATATCTATATAGAATGGAAGTGCCTGTCGCAAGTGTTTGCGTTTCCAGATTCCCATTATCATCATATGTTTCTTTAATACCAGAATCAGGAAAACTTCTTACCCACCTACCCTTCTCCTCCTTAATAATGCTGATACCATGCTCGTCTGGCTCTGTGCAGACATATTGATTATTCTGTATTGCATATCGGACGATGCGACCATCCGCTTCAGTAATATCAATACTGGCATTGGTATAATTGAACGCAGACCAAAAACGGCCCACGCTATTTTCATTCACCTTTGCACTGCTCTTAGCTGATAATCGCCAGGTATTATCGACAGAATTCCATATCATCCCGACTGTTAATTCGATACCATCATCTGCCATGGTGAATTGCTTGTCGTGTATTAACGCATTACCGTGTGTTGCATTAATGCTAACATTCGTACCCGCTGCATTGAGCGATCTCGTTTCATGCAGTTTTAATGTCGAGGTAGAACTATGAGACTTACCCGATTTACCTAGGTTTGCAAACAGTTCAAATGGATACTTAACCGCATCTTCTGCCACTTTCATCACTTGCACCTCTTACACATTAAAATTAGTTTTTAGATTCAATTAGGGTCTGAATAATACTCGGCAAAACAGAATGGTAAATAGGCTAAATAGACGGGAGTGGCTAATCTTTGACTTTATTGCAGGCTAAAATGAACTTCTCAACTGATTTTTCTTTGTTTTTTTTATCAATGCGATACTCAGGCACACATTACAAAGACACAATCTTTTAATATGTTACCTATTTAAAAACCTAAATTTTAGTATGTCGGCGCACTGTCCCGATGGCCATACCGGCAAAAATCGTGAAAACTAAAATCAGGCAGATCAAGCTAATATCGCACAAAAGTCATTGCGAATGACTTACACTGGTGATGGATTATTTTGACGCATTACGCGCATTTTGGTTTAATTATATACAGTAATGATTGTTACAGCCGGAATAAGATGAGGCGTTATCGGTCAATTGTTATGTAAGCGAAAATTTTCATTAGGCGGCAGCCCTCTCATTCACTGACCCTTTTTCTCCTTTTCTATCGCGTCATTCGAAACTGCACGCCATATTCGAACTTATCGCAATAGATTGCCGTATTAGTAGCCTAGAAATAGTATAAGAAGGTTACACACTTTGATCAAAAGGTAGGGTGGATTAGGCGTTTTTTGCCGTAATCCACCTTACATCATCCACAATTAATAGCATCTAATTAATGATTGCCACTCCTAGATAATGCATTCTTCACTGGGCGTGGGAGATTTTGCACTTGGTCTTGGTCGCTCTTGGGGCGGGTGAATAAAGATGGACAGGATGAAGATCTAGTTAATGATTTCAACTTCTGTGGACTTTCTTCACTACCTTCAGCCTCTTTTCCCTTTTCAAGCTCCCTTACCTTTTCCTGACTGCCGTGCAATATCGTTTCAATTGACACAGTCGGACCGCCGAGGTGACCCACCTTCTTTTCATCACTTTCAATATTTTGAGCGGCATCCCCAATACTGAGCATAGGCGAAGCAGGCTTCTTGCCGCGCACCCGTCTAACGATTGCATCAAATAAATTTTTCAGCGTGGGTGCCAAGAACCCCATGGCCGTGGATAGCACGAGCGATCCCCCTGCCGCCAATATCGTCGTCCCAATCACAAGCGGCGTCATGAATAGTGGCAGACTCACAGAGGTGCCAATGGCACCCACCACCACACCACCCAATGCTAAGGCAGGTGCCGCCAATGGCCCAGCAAACACCAGCAACGCAACCAAGCCGACGGCTAACAAAATGCCGGCCGCAATAAACAAGGCCCTGGTTTGCGGGCTCATCTTGTGTTCGTCTAGCATCTTTATTGACCCCTCGAACTCGTCAACTTTATTTTTCGCATCCTCATGAGAAAATTGAATGAGGTCGTCCTCAGGCACTGGGGGGTTCTTGAAAGAGTTATAAAACTGGCTCCACTCGTCCGCCAGACGGTCCCCATATCCCTTAAGCTCTTCCTCACCAAAGGCGGCCTCTAATGCCTCATAACAAGCACGAGCATTCTCTTCGTTTGAGCGCATAAAAGAATCAGCCATTACACCCAAATTCGTTTTTGCTGCCTCATAATCCTGAATATTCTTAAACGCAAGCGTTCCCAACCAATCAAACCACTCGCTTAACATTAGGGGCACTTGAAAACCAGCTTCCTGCTTTTCAAGATTTTCAATTAATGACTGTACTGAATTCAAAAATTGAATTTTACCCGCAGCTTGTGCCATTTTATTCGTAAACACTACTCTTAGCCTTTCTATTTCACCCTCATTCGCGTCGATGTGCGCTTTAGCAATAAGAGTAAGCTCATCTTTAATACCGCCTTCCTCGCTAACTTCCCTTATCTTCTTCTCAATTAATTCTTTCAATTGCTCGTACGCCATAGCCTCTTCCTCTTGTTATCTCTCACTTATTAAAAAAATGTTTCCCGCCAATTACAAAGTTTTCCATTATGCACACAATAAGCTTAAAATAATATTAACGGCAGGCCCTAGCCAAGGCTCCCACCGGGCTTTATAGTGAGCACCGGAGGAAACCGTGATAGTCCCTGATGTTCAAATAAACCATGCTACCCTTAGCTACCAAGGCAAATACCTGTTCAATCAATTATCGCTCCCTCTTGGCAGTGGCCAGTGGGTTGGTCTGCTTGGGCCAAGCGGCGTGGGCAAAACCTCCTTATTACGCCTGATTGCCGGATTAACCTTGCCCAATGAGGCATCAAGCAGCACCATCACCACCAGCAACCAACTCCCCATCCAGCAGCAAATTGCTTATATGCCGCAAGCTGACTCCCTGCTCCCCTGGTTATCCGTCTTAGACAATGCCGCCTTGGGGCTCGCCTTACGCCCTGCCGCGGCCCCCAACCGTCTTTTGCAAAAAAAACAAGCCCACCAGCTATTACACCAAGTCGGCCTTGGTGCAAGCGGCCACTTATACCCAGGCCAACTCTCAGGCGGCATGCGGCAACGCGTGGCGCTGATTCGCACCCTGCTTGAAAATAAACCCATCATCCTGATGGACGAACCGTTCTCAGCCGTTGATGCCATCACCCGTTATCAATTGCAAACGCTGGCGGCCACCCTGTTAAAAGGCAAAACCGTCCTTTTCATCACCCACGACCCCGCCGAGGCGCTAAGACTAGCCAATGTCATCTATTTAATGCAAGGACATCCCGCCACGCTCACCGCCGTCACCACCTTATCTTCCCAAACACCGCGCGAGTTAAGCGACCCTGACATTGCCCCACTGCAAGCCCATCTTCAAAAAGCCCTATTCATGGCCAAAGAAGCAAGCACATGACAGCACTCACTCGCGCAAGCCTCCTTGCCTGCTTCATGCTTGGCCTGTGGCAAGCCTTGATCACGCTCTGGCAACTACCGAACTACCTGCTCCCAAGCCCTGGTGAAGTCTTGCTCACCTTTTATCATCAGGCACCTCTCATCACCGCCCAGTCCATTCCCACACTCGTTGAAACCTTGCTGGGTTTTTTACTCGGCATCCTCTCTGGTTGCCTTGCAGGCGGCATACTCGCTTTTTCCCGCCCCCTCGCACGATGGTGTTTACCGTTACTCATTGTCAGCCAGGCCATCCCCGCCTTCGCCATTGCACCTTTATTGGTCATCTGGCTCGGCTACGGGCTCGCTTCCAAAATTGCCGTGGCTGTTTTAATGATTTTTTTCCCCATCGCCAGTGCCTTTTATGACGGTCTGAACCGCACCCCTCCCGCCTGGCTTGAAATGGCTTGTATAATGAAGGCGACAAAATGGCGTCAGTTTTGGTATATTCGTATCCCATCAGCCCTACCCACGCTCGCCTCCGGCATTCGCATTGCCGCCGTCACGGCACCCATTGGGGCCATTGTGGGTGAATGGGTCGGCGCAAGCAAGGGGCTTGGCTACTTGATGTTAACGGCCAACGCACGCATGCAAATCGACATGATGTTTGCCGCACTGCTCATCATCGTGATCATCGCATTAGGATTATATTTCACGGTAGACAAACTATTACGCACCTTTATCTGGTGGGAGAATTAAATGAAAAAGATTAGTTTATGGTTATTATCCTTACTCGCCTCTGTCAGCCTTGCTGCCACACCGCCTTTAAAAAAAGTGACTGTGGTGCTTGACTGGTTTCCCAATCCAGATCACGCGCCTTTAGTCATTGCACAACAACAAGGTTTCTTTAAGGAGCAAGGCTTGGAGGTAACCTTAATTGGCCCCTCAGAACCCACTGACCCCTCCAAATGGGTGGCGGCTGGCAAAGCAGACATTGGCCTTGTTTATCAACCTTCTTTTATCGAAGCCGTTGATCGCGGCTTACCGTTGATTCGTATTGGCACCTTAATAGATAAGCCGTTAAATTGTCTGGTCGTCTTAAAAGAGAGCGGCATTAAAACGCTAGCCGACTTAAAAGGCAAAACCATTGGTATCAGCATGGGGGGGTTTTCCGATATCACCTTAAAATCCCTGCTGGCCAAGCAGCATCTTACTGAAAATGATATTCATCTGGTTAATGTGAAATATAATCTATCGCAGGCCCTGTTAGCACATCAGGTTGACGCCATTACCGGCGTCATGCGCAATTATGAAGTGCCGGAACTGGAAGCAAAAGGATTTAACATCGTCACCTTCTTACCCGAAGATAATGGCATTCCCAACTATAGCGAACTCATCTTTGTCACCAACACCAAACAGGCCCATGATAAACGCTGGCCAAAATTCATGGCCGCGCTCAAAAAAGCCGTGGCCCACTTGGACACCCATTCCAGAGAAACCTGGCTGGCATTTGCCACACATTATCCTGAGGCAAATAATCCCGTGAATCGCGCCGCATGGTTTGCTACAATTCCCTACTTTGCGGAAGACCCCGCCAATATTGACAATGAACAATGGGGAACTGTCGCGCAATACATGCAAAAAAACGCTTTAATTAAAATTGCGCAACCGGTATCGCGCTACGCAGTCACCTTACCGGTTGCCTCATAACAAAAGGAAAAATGGATGTTTATTTACGCCATCATTGGACTGAACGCCGGCACCTTACTGATTTTTTTATTTTTATCTTTAAAACAAAGCCTGAATGCCTCACACCAGGCAAACGCCAGTCAGCGCATGGAAGAGCAACTGGCCCAACTGGCCAAGCAAACACAGGAAGATGAACAACAACGGCGCGAAACTCTGTTAATCAATTTTAACAGCGTCCAGCAATCCCTGCTGGAAAAATTAAGCATTTCACGCCTTGAGCAAACCCAACAATCCGCTGAAACGAAAGAACAATTACAACAAGCCTTTGCCAGCCACCGTGCGCGCTTTGATGAACGCCAGATGGAAGCCTTGAAACTTTTAATGGAAACGCTGCATAAAGGGGTAGAGGAAAACCGTCAGCAAGTGAAAGAGTCCCTGGGTGATTATGCAAAAGAACTGGGCACACGAGTCACACAACTCACGCAAACCACCGAAAACAAATTAAAAGAAATCAGTGGACAGGTGGAAGCGCGCCTCGCAAAAGGATTTGAGAAAACCAATGAAACGTTTGGTGACATTATTAAACGCCTGGCCATGATTGACGCTGCACAGCAAAAAATCACCGAACTTTCCAGCAACGTGGTCAGCCTTCAGGAAATCCTGAACGATAAACGCTCCCGAGGTGCGTTTGGCGAGGTGCAATTATCCGCACTCATTAATAACATGGTGCCCGAACAACATGTCAGTTTTCAGCATCTGCTCAGCAATAACAAACGTCCCGATTGCATGTTATTCCTGCCAGAACCCACGGGCAACATTGCCATCGATGCCAAATTTCCACTCGAAAACTATCGCTTGCTGATTGATTCCACCCTCCCTGAAGCCGAAAAAATTCAGGCACTGCGGCAATTCAAGCTGGATATTCGCAAGCATATTCAGCATATTGCTGAAAAATACATCATTCCTGGCGAAACGGCTGATGGTGCCATGATGTTTATTCCGGCCGAAGCTGTTTTTGCGGAAATTCACGCGCATCACAGTGATCTGGTTGAAATTGCCCAAAACGCAAAAGTCTGGATGGTGTCGCCCACCACCATGATGGCCATTTTGACGACAGCACGCGCCGTTTTAAAAGATGCCGCCACCCGCAAACAAGTACATGAAATCCAAAAACACTTACGTTTACTGGCAGAAGACTTTGAACGCTTCCAGATGCGCATGGACAACCTTGCCAAGCGCATTGCACAAGCCCACACCGATGTGGATCAGGTGCATATTTCTTCCCGAAAAATAACGCAGCGTTTTGGGCAAATTGACCGCGCTGAGTTTGACACCCTGAACGTGGACAAACCCGCTTTATCCCCCATCACGGAAGCACATTCCGCGGCTGAAGCCATCTCGTAATGTAGGGTGGATTAGACGCGCTTTTTGCGTCGTAATCCACCAACGCAGTGGATCCCGCAGGACAACACGCCCTAGTAAATGTAGGGTGGATTAGACGCGCTTTTTGCGTCGTAATCCACCAACGCAGTGGATCCCGCAGGACAACACGCCCTAGTAAATGCAGTG
>MGYH01000038.1:0-2623 GCA_001801665.1 Gammaproteobacteria bacterium RIFCSPHIGHO2_12_FULL_45_12
TGACCGCTTTCAATGCTGGCATCCACCACCGGCAATTCCACATAAACCAGATCGCCCAACATGGTTTGCGCATGATCGGTAATACCAATCGTAATGTAGTCTTCTTCTTTTTTAACCCACTCATGGGTTTTCGTGTATTGCAGTGTTTGCGGTATGTTACTCATGCTTTTGCTCCCATCAGATTAAACTTTAAAACATTTTCTTGCCATTTCTGACAAACGGTGGCTTCACAATCTTCACTGGAATTTGTTTATGACGTATTTCCACCTGACAGTGTTGTCCCTCGGCACTGACTGGCACACGCGCGAGCGCGATACTGATGCCAAGCGTAGGGGAATAACCACCACTTGTCACTTCACCCGCACCCTGCCCATCACGCATCACTTTTTGATGATGACGAATAATCCCCGCCCCTTCCAGCACCAAACCAACCAGACGACGTGTAACACCTTGTTGTATTTGTTGTTGAAGTGCCTCCCTGCCAATGAATGACCGGTCTTCTGGCTGCATGGCAACAGTCCAGGCAAGATTGGATTCAAGCGGCGTCACGGTTTCATCCATGTCGGCGCCGTAAAGATTTAAACCGGCCTCAAGGCGCAAGGTATCGCGCGCACCCAACCCACAGGGGGCCATCCCCATCTTGAGACATGCTTGCCAAAAATCGGCTGTTTGACTGGCGGGAAAAAAAACTTCATAACCGTCTTCTCCGGTATAACCAGTACGCGCAATAAACCAGTCGTCAAAGGTTGTAAAGGCAAAGGGCTTTAAAGCCTGCAGAAGCCTCACCTGGTCAGGGGTAAAATAACACCCAAGCTTTTCTTGCACCTCGGGGCCTTGCAAGGCAAGCATGACCAAGTCTTCGCGCAGCGTTAAGGTCACGTCAAACGATTTTGCCTGCTCACGCATCCACGCCAAATCCTTTTCACGTGTGCCCGCATTAATCACCACACGATAAAATGACGGGCTGACTTGATACACAATCAAATCATCCAGCACACCGCCTTGTTGATTCAGCATGCAAGTATAAAGCGCCCTGCCTTCCGCCAGTTTATCCACATTATTGGCCAGCAAATAACGTAAAAACGCGGCGACGCCTGCGCCGTGCAAATCAACCACCCCCATATGTGACACATCAAACATGCCCGCATGCCGCCTGACCTGATGATGTTCTTCTATTTGCGAACCATAATGCAGTGGCATGTCCCAACCAGAAAAATCAACCATTTTCGCATTGGCCGCCAGGTGCAAATCATAAAAAGGGGTACGCTTGGTCATGAGACTCTTCCTTATTTTCTAATTTGGCAAAGCGAAAAGAGTATAGCGGTTCAACACTTAAAACAGAAGGGTTGGCCGCTTTTTCTGGTAATGCTCCGTGTGCGCTTATCCGTTTCGCGCCAATCTGGGTAACCCGCTCCGGTTACCCACGGCATGCCGCATAAAACAGGTTTTTAACCAACTGAAATGATTCACAAACCGAAGACCCGCGCCCCGCATGCGGCAAACTGTCTCATGCTCACTCGCAAACACGCTTTTGATCAGATCCACGCCGGCTAATAATCCGGCATTATCGGCACGTCGCCAACGTTCATAACGACGCAAGGTGAGCGGCGCATCAAATGCCTTTTGACGGTGCAGTGCCTCTTCCATCACGTCAGAAAGACTGGCTGCATCCAGCAAACCCATGTTGACACCCTGACCCGCCAGCGGATGCATGGTATGCGCGGCATCACCCACCAACACCACGCGTGATAAGACATATTGTTTCGCTTGCTGCTTATATAAAGGAAAAACATGACGAGATTCAACTGCCTTAACCTCACCCAAACGAAATGAAAACGCCTGAGCAAGCTGTTGCTTAAATTGGTCAATCGCCATGTCCTTGCAGGCAGAAGCCTCCTCCGTCGGCAACGACCAGACAATGGAGCTAGTCCTTGGGTCTGATAAAGGCAAATGCGCCAAGGGCCCACTGGGTAAAAATACTTGTCGTGCCACGCGCTGGTGCGGTAACGCTGTTTTAACCGTTGCAACCAGTGCTGCCTGCTGATATGACAGCGTATCCACCTGAATGCCTGCTTGCTGACGCAACCACGAATGCGCGCCGTCTGCAGCGACCGCCAATGATGCCTGAAAAACCCGCCCACTTGCATCGCTCAACGTCACCTGATGCTGATCTTCCTTGAAGGAAACGAGATCAACACCCCTGAAATGGTCAACCCGATCTGCCTGTGCGAGCTTTTCTTCCAAAGCAGACTGCATCGCCTGATTTTCCACAATAAAACCCAATGCCGTCTCTGCCATCTGATTAGCCGAGAATTGAATGGCGTTCATGCCAGGGGTTTCCCAGACTTCCATTTGTGAAAAAGGACTCACACGCTTTGCTTGCAGGGCTTCCCACACACCCAGCGACTGAAAAATGCGCTGCGACGCCAGAGAGAGGGCGCTCACACGCGGGTAAGTGCCCGCATCAGACCAGGGCAGGGATGGCGCTCGCGCTTCAAGCACCACGACAGATAAGCGCGTACGCGTTGACAAAGCACAGGCCAGTGCCAAACCAACCATCCCCCCGCCCACAATCATCACATCATACGGCTTCATTAAAATGGCAATTCCCAATCCGGCTTGA
>MGYH01000038.1:2634-5337 GCA_001801665.1 Gammaproteobacteria bacterium RIFCSPHIGHO2_12_FULL_45_12
CACCCTGAATGTGATGCAAAATGACTTCATTTGCCGCCTCAAAACGCAACACCAAACAAGGCGTCGTATTGGATGGACGCACCAGACCCCATCCCTCTGCAAAGCAAACGCGCAACCCATCAATCGTTAACACATCACACGCCTCTTTGAAGTCCGCCTTATCAATCAATAATTGCATTAATGAGAATTTTTCTGCTTCGCTCACCGACACTTTTAACTCAGGCGTATTCACACTGTCAGGGATCGCTGCAAACAGAGAGTGACTATCGGGTTGCTGTGACAAAATCTCTAATAAACGCGCGCCAGCATAAAGGGCATCATCAAACCCATACCAGCGGTCATGAAAGAAAAAATGGCCGCTCATTTCACCCGCCAATGGCGCATGAATCTCGGCCATTTTCGCCTTGATGAATGAATGCCCCGTTTTCCACATCAACGGTTCGCCCCCCAGTGAAGCAATCAGCGCACCTAACTGACTGGTACACTTCACATCATAAATAATGCTTGCACCAGGATGCTGCAACAACACCGGCCGCGCATACAGCATTAACAGTCTGTCGGGACAAATGATGTCACCCTTTTGCGTCACCACGCCCAGACGATCGCCATCCCCATCAAAGGCCAAGCCAATATCCGCCTGATGCAATTGCACGGCTTTTATCAAATCCTGTAGATTTTCAGGTTGCGCAGGATCGGGATGATGATTTGGAAACAGGCCATCCACCTCACAAAACAATTCATGCACGTCACAACCAAGCGCCCTGAATAAAGCCGGTGCAAGCATCCCCGCCACACCATTGCCCGCATCAATCACCACGGATAACGGTCTTTCAAGTTTAATTTGCTGCACCATTTGCTTGACATATTGCGACAATAAATCCACTTCATGTTGTTTGCCGCAACCGTCATAAAAACGCTTTTCCTGAACACGTTGATGCAGTGCCTGAATGCCGCTTTCAGTCAATGCGGCACCTTGCAGCACGATTTTCAAGCCATTGTAATTCGATGGATTATGACTGCCTGTCAACATGACGCCTGAGGCCTGCTCTAGCAAATGCACGGCATAATAAAGGACAGGCGTTGGCACCATCCCCAAATTCACCACATCACAGCCCGCAGACACAATGCCTTCGCATAATGCCCGCATCAACACGGGCCCGGACAACCGGCCATCACGCGCAACAATCACCTGATTGCCGCCTTTGGAACGCACCAGCGAACCGACGGCCTGGCCAAGCAAATGCACGACCGGCTCTGTCAGACTTTCCCCGACAATGCCACGAATGTCGTAAGCACGAAAAATCGAAGGGTCAAGGGTGAGTTCACGTTCCGTTATCATTCAATTTTTTCCTGAATGGCCAAAACCGCCAGCCCCACGCTCAGTTTCCTCAAATTCATCGACCAGTTGAAACTGTGCCCGCACGATAGGCAAAAAAACCAGTTGTGCAATTCTGTCACCCGGCTGGATAGTGTAAGCTGCCTTTGCGCGATTCCAGCAAGAGACCATCAAGGGTCCCTGATAATCCGCATCAATCAAACCCACTAAATTCCCCAATACCAACCCATGCTTATGGCCCAACCCTGAACGCGGCAAAATCACCGGTTCATCTAAACAGGCACGCAAATCAAGCCCCGCCGAGTCAGTCGTTTCATAACGCGGCAGTGGAAATTCCACGCCCAGTCTCGCATCCAGCACTTTCACCTGAATCATGCGCTCACTGTCGGTGCGACGATCTGCTCGCGCTGTCATGGATGTCAGCGGGTGTAAATTTGTTTTTTCAGTCATCCTGTTCTCCTGATCAATTGCATAATCTGACATTGCCCTGTTTATGAAACCATGCTCGCTTCACGAGCTGCCTGATAAGCCTTTGCCACCATCTCCACCAATTGTCGCGCTAATTGTGTTTTAGACGACAGCGGCAAATCCACCTGACCCTGTTCACTTAATACCGAAACAGCATTCTCATCACCGCCCATTCCAACATCGACACGATTGGCAATAATCATATCCATTTTTTTGCGCTGCCGTTTTAACGCCGCCTGAGCCAACACATTTTCCGTCTCCGCGGCAAACCCAACAATAAACGGACGCTGCTTTGCATCAAGCTGCCCAACCGCCGCGATAATATCGGGCGTTTGAATCAACTTAAGCTGAAGGGTCGCTTCACCCTTATGAATTTTTTGCCCTGCAATTGTCTCACAACGATAATCACTGACCGCAGCGACCGACAAAAAGAGATCGCACTCGGCAACACGACTCATGACAGCCTCATACATCGCCTGTGCGCTCACCACGGGAACATAATTCATTTGAGCAGGACCAAGCAAACTGACCGGCCCACTCACCAGTGTCACGACCGCACCCGCTTCGCGTGCCGCTTCAGCCAGCGCAAATCCCATTTTACCTGAACTGCCATTCGTCAAATATCGTACGGGGTCAATGGCCTCATGGGTAGGGCCTGCCGTCACCAGCACCCTTAATCCCGCTAAGGTACCCGTTGCAAACAGTTGGTTTAATTCAGTGACAATGGCCTCAGGTGCTAACATGCATCCGGGGCCATTGTCACCGCAAGCCTGGCTGCCCTCTGAGGGGCCCATGACATAAATAGGCTTTTTCTTCAGTAATTGAAGATTGGATTGCGTTAACGTATGCTGCCACATGCCTTGATTCATTGCTGGCGCAATCGCAATGGGTGCGCGGGT
>MGYH01000038.1:5362-8327 GCA_001801665.1 Gammaproteobacteria bacterium RIFCSPHIGHO2_12_FULL_45_12
TCATCCGCCTTGCCCTGCGCCAATCTTGCCATGAAATTCGCTGTGGCTGGTGCAATCAGCACCACATCCGCCCAACGGGCGAGCTCAATATGACTCATGGCGGCTTCTGCTTGCAAATCAAACAAAGCGTCATGCACGGGATGACCTGACACGGCCTGCATGGTTAAAGGCGTGATAAATTGTTTCGCATTGTCAGTCATCACCACGCGCACCACGCCACCTGCCTCACGCAAGCGGCGCGTCAAGTCGGCACTTTTGTAGGCAGCAATGCTGCCTGTCACGCCCAATAACACTCGTTTATTTGTTAAAAAAAACGCCATCTCTGCTCGCCTCTGCCATATACACCCTATATGCGTCATGCTGATGCACAAGATACCATTCAACCAGAGAATTGCCAATTTTTGGCAACGTTATCGCCCTAGGGAAGCACACAATATGCCTATTACTGACTGGCCCAAACAAGATCGGCCCAGAGAGAAACTGCTTGAACGCGGCGAACAGGCACTCACTGACGCAGAATTGATCGCCATTTTTTTAAAAACGGGTGTACGAGGACGGACTGCTTTGGATATTGCCAAAGCATTACTGGTACAGTTCGGCAGCCTGAACAAGCTACTGCAAGCCCCTGCCTCCCTCCTCACACAAACTAACGGCATTGGTCACTCTAAATACGCCACCTTGAAAGCCGCGCAAGAAATGGGGCGACGCTGCCAGGAAGAACCACTCGCCATTGGAGAAACATTAAGCAGCAGCACTGCCACACAACGATTTCTGGCTGCTAGGCTGCGTGAGCAGACCCATGAGGTCTTTGCCTGTTTATTTTTAGACACCCACTTACGTCTCATCCACTATCAGGTGCTGTTCCATGGCACCCTCAATGAAACCAGCATTTACCCGCGCGAAATTGCCCGCCATGCCCTAAAACATAACGCGGCCAAGCTCATTCTTGCCCACAACCACCCTTCCGGCCTGCCCACACCCAGTTCGGCTGATAAAGACGTGACGCAGCGCATTCAGCACGCGCTCGCACTGATTGATGTCCGTGTCATTGATCATATTATTGTCGGCAATCCGCAAAATTTTTCTTTTGCGGATGCGGGTTTAATTTAATGTTTGGGAGTGATTGCTCTGCCTTTGACTTTCTGGTATAAGTTTCACCCTTGCATATCACGATACGCGTGATCATTTTGCAGTAATCACCAGATTAAACAGAATCGGCTTAATAAAAGACAGAGAGTAAGAAATGGCTAAGAAATGTCCAGTCACCCAGAAAGGCCCCATGTCAGGCAATAATGTTTCGCATGCAAACAACCGTACGAGACGTCGTTTCCTGCCAAACCTGCAACACAAACGTTTTTGGCTCGTGGATGCGAAACGCTTTATCCGTCTTCGCGTGAGCGCGAGAGGCATTCGAATCATTGATAAGCTTGGCATTGAAACCGTGCTAGCCAATCTCAAGTTACGCGACCAAATTACACAGTAATCACTGACAGGTATCCATCTCATGCGCGATATAATTAAAATGCTTTCCACTGGAAAGACGAAAGAAGGCAGACCAACTGGCACCTTTCGCACCACCACCAAAAACAAAAAGAAAACCACTGAAAAATTGAAAATGAAACATTATGATCCCCGCGCTTACAATGCGGAAACCAGCAAACGCGGCATGCATGTTTTGTTTGAAGAAACCAAAATTTAGTGTTGTTGACATTTCACCGCTGCCATCCTGAGCAGATTACTTTGTCATCCTGAGCGAAGCGAAGGATCTCCTAGCATGCCCCACGATTTTGATTCTCCGCGTAAATTGGTGGATTACGGCAAAAAACGCCTAATCCACCCTACTGCTTTTTGCGAATTATTAAATTATAAAAAAAATCAGATTTGATTAAAATGTACAATTTGAAGTGAGATAACGGTTCCGTTAATTGATAAACTTTTTCTTCGCAAGCGATCACTTAAAGGTCTAAGAACCACTAACACTCGTCGTTTGTGGTACATAAGTCTTTAAACGAGCCGAGAAGTGACGTAGGACGTCGATACCCGTTGCTTCCGCTTGTTGACACCACTCTTGCAACGCATCAAGCAACTCTTTCTGACTCGCTGTGCTACGCCCCCAGATAGCCTGAAGGTTTTCACGGAACTGATACACCACTCGCAGTGACTGAAAGTTTTCCAGCACACTGGCCAAGCGCGCCTGCTGCGATGCTTTCATGATGGAAACATCACGCACCAGAACCGTGCGCGCACGCGCCAACAAGGCCAAGCTTGTCTTGCTTGCGCGCTTCTTTTCCTCTGACAAAGCGGGCATCACCACTTCCTGCGTATAACGTGACATGACTTGTAGCTTGTGAGCAATCAACGCCTTCAGGGTATCTGTGTCAATGGCGGTTTTCGTCGGCTGTGTTTTCAGCTTGGGCACCACGCGTTTTGCTTCTGCCAAGCCAAACACGCTCAATAAACGAATCAAGCCCCAGCCAATGTCAAATTCCCACCACTTTGTGGAGAATTTGGCAGACGTTGCAAAGGCATGATGATTGTTATGTAACTCTTCACCGCCAATAAACAGGCCAAACGGGACAATGTTGCGTGACGCATCTTTGCTCTCGTAATTACGATAACCCCAATAATGCCCGATGCCATTCACCACACCTGCCGCAAAAAAAGGAATCCAGGCCATTTGCAGCGCCCAAATTGTCACGCCCACCATGCCAAACAACGCCA
Organism: Gammaproteobacteria bacterium RIFCSPHIGHO2_12_FULL_45_12; assembly: GCA_001801665.1. Classification (GTDB taxonomy): domain Bacteria; phylum Pseudomonadota; class Gammaproteobacteria; order DSM-16500; family DSM-16500; genus Aquicella. The sequence goes on from MGYH01000038.1 coordinate 8,084, forward strand.
CATTGATCACCAACATGGCCGTCACGCCTGCCGCACTGTGCCGCGTATAAACATGACGCTCTATCCAGTCATCTGGCGTTCCTTCTCCATAACGCTCCATCGTTGCAGCAACCTTGGATTCGGCGCGATATAGCTCGGCACCACGAAAAAAAACTTCTTTGATGCCTTTGGCAATGGGACTATGCGGATCGTCATCCGTCTCCACTTTGGCGTGATGCTTACGATGAATGGCTGCCCACTCTTT
>MGYH01000039.1 GCA_001801665.1 Gammaproteobacteria bacterium RIFCSPHIGHO2_12_FULL_45_12
TTCAAATGATGATACTGTCGTGAATGCCTTGATCAAGAGTGGTGAAACGCACGCGGATGCCATGTGGCGCCTGCCGCTTTATGCGCCATATCGGGAAGCGTTAAACAGTCCCATTGCGGATATCAATAATATGGCAATGGATGGTTATGGCGGCGCCATTACCGCGGCATTGTTTTTGCAAGCGTTTGTGCCGGATCACATTTCCTGGGTGCATATGGATTTGATGGCCTGGAATCTTAAGTCAAGGCCTGGCCGTCCACAGGGTGGTGAAGCGATGGCGTTGCGTGCCATCTATCATTACCTTGTGGATCGCTATGCGCCCGTGCTTTGATTCAGGCATGAAGAATAAAGGAGGACTGTGCGCGCCCATCATGACAAAGTCCTTTGAGAGGGGAGCCACAGAGCCATCTTGAAAACGTCACAGGAAAGCTCAGGCACACACTATGTTTGCTTACAATTGATTGTGAAATTCAGAGGCACTTCCCGTTTCATGAGCGGCAGGCTTAGATTTAAAAATAGTAAACAGACTAAATGACTTGATAGCGGGTTGAATATCACTATTTTGTTTTTCCAGTTGAGTGAGATGCTGCTTGATTTTTTTCAAGGTGCCGCTTTCAAGATTACACGAAAAAAAACCTTTTGTTTCCCAAAAACGGGCTCCTAACGGGGTGCCCTTATCCAGGCATTGCTTTAATACTGGCATTTGCGTTTCAATAGGAAGTTTTTTAATGAAAGCTAAAATAGTCGATTTTTCCCATGTTCTCATTAATGTTAGTAATAAGTTGAGTGGGTCGCCACGGTCTTTCTCAGGCAAATTGAGTGGTAACTCCTTATTTGACTTTTTAGAAGCAAAAGACCCCTCTTTCTTCTGTCTAGACGGGAAAGCGTTTTTAAAAAGTTCTAGTAAAATGTCTGTAGGTTTAGGGCGCATTCCGAATCGCTCAGCGCATTTATCAAGCGTGCTGGTATAATGGCTTTCGATATCTTTTTCATGAATCCATACTTCCCCGACTAATGCGGGATGTGTCATTAGCAGCCATTTGAAACAGGCAGAAGAGCCAGACGCGGCGACAAAGTGCAGGAAATTTAAGCCATTACTAGTTCTGCTGTCAGCAAGGTAAGGATATTTTTTAAGGAGGTAAAGGACGTATTCGATCGCTTGCGGGGAGCCAGAGAGAGCAGCAAAGTGTAGAATAGTTCGGCCATCATGATCACTGAAAGTAAGATTAGCAGGTCGTTTAGCTAAGGCTGCGATTGCTTCCGGGGGGCCAGAGAGAGCCGCATAGTGTTCAGCAGTTTGGCTTTGGGTATAAGGATCTGTGAAAACAATTCTAGAAAGTTGGTTAGTGAAGGCTTTGATTGCTTCCGCGGAGCCAGAGAGAGCCGCATAGTGCAGGAAATTTGAGCCTGAGTTACTTGTCCATTGAGCTAGTTGAGGATATTTGCCAAGGACGGTTGTGATTGCTTCCGGGGAGCCAGAGAGAGCCGCATAGTGCAGGAAATTAAAGCCTTCTTTATTTTTCCAATGAGCTTGTTGAGGATATTTGCCAAGGACGGTTGTGATTGCTTCCGGGGAGCCAGAGAGAGCCGCATAGTGCAGGAAATTAAAGCCTCTTTTATCTGTGCATTGAGCTAGTTGAGGATATTTGCCAATGACGGCATTGATCGCCTCTGGGGAGCCAGAGACAGCCGCATAGCGCAGAAAATTCCAGCCGATAGTATCATTTTGGGCTGAAAACTCAGGGGTCAATATTTTATTTATAAAATTTAGCTCTCCGCTAAGTAGATATAATTGCCATGGTTCTGAAAAAGTGGGTGTTCGTGAGACATCTTTTAATCTGTTGACTGCTAAAAAAAGATGTTTAAAATTCGGCATAGGGTCAGCGGGAAAACTTGTGTGAAGAAGTTGGGACGAGATGCCTCGTTGTTCAAAATAAGGAACAAAGGAGGCTAGCTCATTGTCAGCAGGCAATGTTTTTTCATTAATAAACGATCGATCTATCGGCATTTTAATGAGGCGGACGTTTTCTGCTTCGTCAGGCGGTATGGATAAAACTGTTTGAGATTGCATGGCGTGTCCTCGTTTGGTCGATTCTAGTGAGGTTCGTATTTTAACCCATCAAAGCTTATGAGGACCTTAAGGGGCTGCATTTTATGTGTGGAACCAATGCGAGGTTGAGAACCGCTATTTTACGTGAATTCTCAACAGCCCTTGGCGTAAACACAGTCCATCATGGCGTTTATTAAAAAAATGACCCTTGGCGTCATGTTGACTAAGTCATGTTAGTCCACTATAGTAAAGTATTAACAGAGGATAACGCCATGCTTGTCAATATACACGATGCCAAAACAAATTTTTCTAAATTAATTAATAAGGTACTGAAAGGTGATGACATTATCATTGCGAGAGATGGTAAACCCTTGGTTCGACTTGTTGCTTATTCAGAAATGATAAATGAACGGCATGGCGGGCAACTGAAAGGCCTTATCGAAATCAGTGACGATTTTGATGCGTCTTTACCTGAAGACCTCTTAAAACAATTTTATCAGGATGAAAAATAATGCGATATTTGCTTGATACACATGTTCTTTTATGGTGGCTAACAGAGCCCAAAAAGATACACATGAAAGCGCAAAAAATTATTCGGGACAGATCAAATGAAATTTTGGTAAGTAGCGCATCCTTTTGGGAAATTGCGATTAAGAAAAGCATAGGGCGGCTGACTATGCCGCATAATTTACTTGAAACTGTCGCAATAGAAGGGTTTAAAATATTACCCATTATGCCAGATGAATGTATAGGAGTAGCTGATTTGCCATTACTTCATGCCGATCCCTTTGATCGCCTGCTTGTTTTGCAAGCAAAATTATACGATTTAGTGATCATCACTAGAGATGCTAGGATTGCTGAATACCCTGCGATCACCGTATGGGCATAACGGTTAGCCAAGACAAAAATGCTTGAAAATTTAATTGCTCAAGAATAGCCTGCTTTGCAGCCTATTCTTGCTTCTGTTTTTCACGGTGAAAGTGATCAAGCCAGTATGATTCGGATTCTCTCATCTCATGGTTTAATCGTCCCAATTTAAAATCACTTTTCCAGCCTCGCCCGTTAGCATGACATCAAAAGCTTGCTGAAAATCCTGGACTGAAAATTCATGTGTAATGACAGGGGCAATTTGTAGCCCGCTTTGCAGCATGGTTGTCATCTTGTACCAAGTGTCATACATTTCACGACCATAAATGCCTTTTATCGTGATCCCTTTCATGATGATGGCACTCCAGTCAATGCCAGTATGATGCGGGAGAAATCCAAGCAAACCAATGTTACCCGCATGATTCATGTGACAAATCATGTCATTAAAGGCCTCTGCGTTGCCGGACATTTCAAGGCCCACATCAAATCCCTCTTTCATGCCAAGTTCATGCATCACTTGCAAAATGGGTGTTTGAAGTGTGTTGATCGCGGCGGTTGCGCCCATGCGTTTGGCTAGTTCAAGACGGTAGTCGTTAACATCCGTCACCACCACAAAACGCGCGCCGACATGTTTGGCGATGGCACACGCCATCATGCCAACGGGGCCTGCGCCTGTAATCAGGACGTCTTCGCCCACCAGATCAAATGACAGGGCAGTGTGTGCGGCGTTCCCAAAGGGATCAAGGATGGCGGCTTGTTCGTCCGGAATGCTATCTGGCAAGGGATAGGCGTTGCTTGCGGGAATGCAAAGGTATTCGGCGAAGCAGCCATTGCGGGTCACGCCCACGCTGACATTGGAACGGCACAAGTGAGAACGTCCCGCGCGGCAATTGCGGCAATGCCCGCAAGCAAGGTGACCTTCACCTGAAACGCGGTCACCTGATTGAAAGTGTGAGGTGACTTCTTTGCCAATATCAACAATATGACCCACAAACTCATGACCAACCGTCATGGGAACGTTTATGTTTGCCTTTGCCCATTCATCCCATTTATAAATATGCAAGTCCGTACCGCAAATGGCGGTTTTTTTAATTTTAATTAACACATCATTTGGCCCAACCACGGGCCGTGCCACCTCTTCCATCCATAAACCGACTTCACTTTTTGCTTTGACTAATGCTTTCATGGGGATGCCTTGTTAATTGATTATGCCCAGTTGACGGCCAATTTTTTCAAATGCCTGGATGGCCTGATCCAGGTGATGTTTGTCATGTCCGGCTGACATTTGCGTGCGTATTCTGGCTTGGTCTTTGGGAACCACCGGGTACGAAAAGCCGACGACGTATATCCCTTCCTTGAGTAAGGCCTGAGCCATGGTGCTGGCTAATTTCGCATCGCCCAGCATGATGGGAATAATGGGATGGTCGCCAAGTGTCACCTTGAAACCCGCCTCTGTCATGTGGCGGCGAAAATAACGACTATTTTCATGCAATTTATGCATGAGATGACGATTGTCTCCGAGCATTTCAAGCACTTTAACCGAGGTGGCTGCCATTGCCGGAGCAAGTGAGTTTGAAAACAAATAAGGACGGGAGCGTTGCCTCAACCACGCAATGATTTCTTTGCGCCCACTGGTGAAGCCGCCGGATGCGCCGCCCAGTGCCTTGCCAAGCGTGCTGGTAAGGATGTCAATGCGATCCATCACATGATGGTATTCAGGTGTGCCACGCCCATTCTCACCCATCAAACCAGTCGCATGCGAGTCATCCACCATGACCCATGCGTTATATTGGTCGGCAAGGTCACAAATGGCTTTCAGATTGGCGAGGGTGCCATCCATGGAAAAAACCCCGTCGGTTGCAATTAATTTGACGCGGCAGTGTTCTGCGGCTTTCAATTGCTGCTCAAGATCAGTCATGTTGTTGTTCTGGTAGCGAAAGCGCGCGGCTTTGCAAAGTCTCACCCCATCGATGATGCTGGCGTGATTTAATGCATCGCTAATCACCGCGTCTTCTGCGCCAAGCAAGGCTTCAAACAAGCCGCCATTAGCATCAAAACAAGATGAATACAGGATGGTATCTTCCATTTGTAAAAAAGCACTCAGGCTTGCTTCCAGCTTTTTGTGGATGGATTGCGTGCCGCAGATAAAGCGCACCGATGACATGCCGTAACCATAGTCATCCAGTGAGGTTTTGGCAGCGGCAATTAAGTCAGGGTGATCTGAGAGTCCAAGGTAGTTGTTCGCGCAGAGGTTAATCACTTCTTGCCCATCTTCCAATTGAATCACGGCTTGTTGTGGGGAGGTGATGATGCGCTCGTCTTTATAAAGTCCTGCTGTTTTAAGCGCGTTTAATTCATCTGTCAAAAATGTTAAATAGGGCTGCTTGTTCATGGCGGTTCCTTTTTTTTAATAGCCTGGGAAATCTTCAACTTTGATTTTGTCTTCGGGTATTTCCATGTCAGTCAAGGTTTCATGCAGGGCAGTCACCATGGCAGGTGAGCCGCAAATATAATAAATGGGTTGATGAAGATCGGGAATATATTTTTTCAGCAAGGTGTGAGTGATAAAGCCTGATTCACCTTGCCAGTTCACCTCAGGCTTGACCAGCGTGTTAATCAGCTTGAAAGGCGCGTGCTGTTTCTCAAGTTCCATTAATTCATCTAAAAAAGCGGCATCCTCACGGGATTGGTTGCCATAAAACAAATAAAGCGCTTGTTTTGAATGTTGCTGAACAGCATGACGAATGATGCTGTAAAACGGAGTGATGCCAATGCCGCCTGCGATCATGACAGCCGGTATTTTGCTATCTTCATGCAGGATGAATTGACCGGTGGGGCCTGCGAATTTAATGTCACTACCGAGTGGGAGAGCGTTTAAGACACGTTTATAGGCGGAGGTTTGTGCGCGTGTCGCAATGGCTATGTGCGGGTCAGTTGGCGTGCTTAACAAGGAAAAACGTCGGGTGATGCCGCCTTTATCTGTTTCAGGCGGATTAATTAAGGTGAAACCGCCATACTGGCCTGGCGTAAAGGAAAAGTTGGCGGGTTTTTCAAAGTAAAACAGCAGGGTGTCTCTGGCAACTTCACGACGGTTGATGAGTTTCAGTGTGTAAATAGGCATGGAGGGTCTCGTGTGTTGGTGTTAAACGAGTGATTGGTGCTTGCTAGGTTACCAATATTTTAAGGGATGAGAAACCTTTGAATGCTATCGGTTATCCGGGCATTGACTGGTTAAGGCTAGCATGCGATACCGGTGTCCTTAGGGGAATGGCGCGCTTCTGGGTGAGATTTCAACTGCGTTGGGCAGGGAATTTGCGATGGGTTAACCGTGCTTGAAGCGTCGTTTCAAAAGCGAGTAGGGCCAGAAAATAAATCATCTGATGCAGGCCTTGCTCTGTCTGGGGAATATGGGCGTCTTTTAGTTGCTGCAACAACTGTTTTTTGGCCCGAGGCGGTAATTCCTCGGCAGCAACCAATCGCGTCAATTCTTCTGTTAAATGAGTCGGCATTATATTAGTCTTCGCTTCAATGTTACCTTTATTCTTTATTATAGCAGGCAGAGTTGAAGAGGGGCTTAAATGGAAGAAAATAATTTAAAAAAATTACGGTGGGCTTGTCGTCGAGGCATGCTGGAACTGGATGTTTTATTAGGGAATTTTCTGAAAGGCGGCTATCCTCAACTGACAGAAGTCCATCAAAAACAGTTTAGCCGGCTACTGACCTTCCCTGATCCGGTATTATTGGCCTGGTTGCTTGGTAAAGAGACACCGGTTGAGGCTGAGATGGCCCACATGGTGGATTTGATCCGTCGCCATGCCAGCCATTCCCGCTAAAAAACGCGGGAAGGCTTCCTTGTTTCTATGCTGCGCAAAAGCAAAGCTTTTGCTTGCACCGAAAGGGGGAGAACCGCGATCTCCCCCTTTGGAATCCCCCATCGCGAAATGTTCAGCGGGAGTCGCTGTCGCCATGCACGGTAATGAATTTCAGTTAAAAGCGTCACTGACAGCGGCAGTGGTCATGGTGATCCTGTTGGTGATGAGTGTGGCGGCCAGTTGTCTGCTGCCGGTGTCATTTGGGTGGCATCTGTTGGCGGTCGTCTTGCTGCTGTTTTATGGTCTCTGTTTGCTGCGACAGTATGCCTTGTTAACGAGTCACCAGGCGATTCAGCAAATTCAGTTTATTCGGGATGATATATGGCGAATAAAAACCAGGCATCACACCGGTGAAGCCAGATTAGACGGGAACAGTACCGTGACAACGCTCGTTTCTGTGCTTTGTTTTCAATGGACTCACTCAACAGCGATTCCCGCTTTACAGGTCGCGGTGGGGGATTCCAAAGGGGGAGATCGCGGTTCTCCCCCTTTTGGTGCAAGCAAAAGCTTGGCTTTTGCGCAGCATAGAAACAAGGAAGCCTTCCCGCGTTTTTTAGCGGGAATGGCTGCTCACTCAAGATCATCCTGTTCATGTGTGATTTTCAAGGATTCACTGCCACGTTCCGTTTATCGCCGCCTGATCGTGACGATCAAATCATAACACGAGGTGAATGGGTGTCTTGACGCTTGAAGTGAACATAGTCTCATCAATGTGGGGAAAGTGAGCGTGATGTCCCTGTCCATGACACTTTTTGTGTACAGCGTGTTTTCTGACACCCACATGGTATATTCCCTCAAAGTACGGTAATATTTTGCCCTTTATCTCGGCTACTAAAGATGCCTATGCGGAATATTAGAAATTTTTCCATTATTGCTCACATTGATCATGGCAAATCAACGCTTGCTGACTGTTTAATCCAGTTATGCGGTGGGTTGGCCGCGCGTGAAATGCAAGCACAAGTGCTGGATTCCATGGATTTGGAACGTGAGCGCGGTATAACCATCAAAGCGCACAGCGTCACACTATATTATAAGGCCCTGGATGGTGAAACGTATCAGTTGAACTTCATTGATACACCCGGCCATGTGGATTTTTCGTATGAAGTCTCCCGATCGCTTGCCGCCTGTGAAGGTGCTTTGCTGGTGGTGGATGCAGGGCAGGGTGTGGAAGCGCAAACCCTGGCTGTTTGTTATACAGCACTCGATCAGGGATTAGAGGTTGTTCCTGTTTTAAACAAGATAGATTTGCCACAGGCTGACCCGGAGCGTGTTATTTTTGAAATTGAAGATATCATTGGGCTTGAGGCGAAAAATGCGATACGCATCAGCGCCAAACAGGGGTTGGGCATTCGTGATTTACTGGAGCGTTTAATTGCGGATATTCCGGCGCCAACGGGTGATTTAGCGGCACCCTTGCAAGCGTTGATTATCGATTCTTGGTTTGACTCCTATCTGGGCGTGGTGTCACTGGTGCGCGTGAAGCATGGGGTGATTAAAGTCGGTGATAAGATACAAGTGATGTCCACTGGCCGCCATTACGAGGTTGGTTCATTGGGCGTGTTTAATCCCAAGCCGCATGAGAGGCCTGTGTTAAGCGCGGGTGAAGTAGGGTATGTCATGGCAGGCATCAAGGAAATTAACGGCGCGCCGGTGGGTGATACCTTGACGCATGCACATAAACCAGCCACTACCATGTTGCCTGGATTTAAACAGGTGAAGCCCCAGGTTTATGCGGGCCTGTTTCCGATTAGTGCCGATGACTTTACCGCCTTACGAGAGGCTTTAAGTAAATTACGACTGAATGACGCGGCCTTATTTTTTGAGCCGGAATCCTCAGAAGCCTTGGGGTTTGGTTTTCGTTGCGGCTTTTTGGGTATGCTGCATATGGAAATCATTCAGGAACGTCTTGAGCGCGAATATCATCTGGCCTTAATTACCACCGCGCCCACGGTCGTCTATGAAGTGCTTGATACCAAGGGTCAAGTGATCTATGTGGACAACCCTTCAAAGTTACCGGCGGCGAACCTGATTGCCGAGTGGCGTGAACCGATTGCCATGGCCCATATTCTAGTCCCGCAAATTCATTTGGGCAGTGTCATGACATTGTGCGTGGAAAGGCGCGGCGTGCAAAAAAGCATGTTATTTCACGGCAACCAGGTCGCGTTGGTGTATGAATTGCCGATGGGTGAAATTGTCATGGATTTCTTTGATCGGCTGAAATCAGTCAGCCGCGGCTATGCTTCTCTCGATTACAGTTTTTCACATTTTCAATGCGCTGATTTGGTGAAAGTGGATATTTTAATTAATGGCGAACGGGTGGATGCGCTGGCCAATATTGTCCATCGGAATTTTGCCCAGACGCGCGGTCGTCTGGTGACTGAAAAATTGCGTGAGTTAATTCCACGGCAGATGTTTGATGTTGCCATACAGGCGGCCATTGGCGGGCAGATTATCGCAAGACAATCCGTGAAAGCCATGCGAAAGAATGTCACCGCCAAATGTTATGGCGGCGATATTTCGCGCAAACGCAAGTTACTGGAGAAACAAAAGGAAGGAAAAAAACGCATGAAGCAAGTGGGTAATGTGGAGTTGCCACAAGAGGCGTTTTTGGCTGTATTGAAAATTGATGAAAAAAAATAATGGCTAAGGCCAGGAGAGCAGCATGAATTTTAATTTTGAGTGGATTATTTTTTTGGCGACGGTTATCACGGGTGTCATTGCCTTGCTTGACAGTCTTTTTTGGGCGAAAAAACGCAAGCTGGCGCAAGGTGACAAGGGTGCCGTGAAGCTGCCTGTTATCATTGATTATTCACGTTCTTTTTTTCCGGTTTTGTTAATTGTTTTCTTGCTGCGATCGTTCTTGTTTGAGCCCTTTCGCATTCCATCAGGCTCACTGGAGCCAACCTTGCAGATCGGTGACTTTATTATTGTGAATAAATTTGATTACGGCACCCGTTTGCCCATTGTGCATCAAAAAGTACTGGGTTCGGGTAAGCCCGCGCGCGGTGATATTGTGGTTTTTCGTTTTCCGCCCAACCCTTCTGTCAATTACATTAAGCGAGTTGTTGGATTGCCTCATGATCGAATCAGTTATGTCGATAAGGAATTGACGGTGAATGGCATTAAAGTGCCGCAAACCTTTTTAGGGGATACGCAGGCAACGGGTGAAGATGGTTCGACCTGGGAGGCGCAGGAAAAAAGAGAAAATTTATTGGGCGTCAAACATCATATTTTACTGGATAAGACAAAAGCGAGCATGGATCTTAAGGATGTGGTGGTGCCTGAGGGAATGTATTTCATGATGGGTGATAATCGTGATGATAGTCAGGATAGTCGTTATTGGGGTTTTGTGCCGGATGCCAATATTGTTGGAAAAGCCGTGGTGGTTTGGATGAGCTGGAATGGGCTTCCAGATAAGCTGTCATGGCAAAGTATCAAAAAGGCCATTCGCTGGGATCGCCTTGGCATGTCAGTCAAGTAGTGCAGCGATTCCCGCTTTACATGTCGCGATGGGGGATTTCAAAGGGGGAGATCGCGGTTCTCCCCCTTTTGGTGCAAGAAAAAGCGTGGCTTTTGCGCAGTATAAAAACAAGGAAGCCTTCCCGCGTTCTTTAGCGGGAATGGCTGCAAGTAGTGAGGCATTTAATGTTTATTTATCTGGGTAGTCAATATGTCTGAGCCATTAGCTAAAAAATTAAAATATCGCTTTAACGATCCGCATTATCTCAAGGTTGCATTAACGCATTGCAGTAAAGGAAGTGAGCATAATGAGCGTTTGGAATTTTTAGGCGATGCGGTCGTGAATTTTGTAATTGCGGATATTTTATATCGACAGTTTCCGGGCGCAACGGAAGGTGAGCTTAGTCGGTGGCGCGCGTCACTGGTTAATCGGGATACCTTGGCTGACCTGGCCCGTCAGTTTGAATTGGGTAAATATATTTTTTTAGGGCCAGGTGAAATCAAGAGTGGTGGTCAAACGCGTTCGTCCATTTTATCTTGCGCCATGGAGGCGATTATCGGTGCCGTGTATCTGGATGGTGGTTTTGAGGCGACGCATGAGCGAATCAGTGCATGGTATCAGGATTTGTTGCAGTCTTTGTCAAGTGCGGCAAGTCACAAAGACTCCAAAACGGTCTTACAGGAATATGTTCAAGGATTGCGTTTGGCTCTGCCAGTTTATACGGTCGAGAAAATTGAAGGCGAAGCACATCAGCAAAGGTTTACCATTAGTTGTGAGGTTGAACATCTTGATATTAAAGCAATAGGCATGGGGACCAGTCGGCGGCGCGGTGAGCAGGCTGCCGCTCAAGCGATGTTGGCGGAGATTAAACGTGGTAAAAAATAAGGGTTTCAAAAGTGGTTATGCGGCCATTGTCGGGCGGCCCAATGTGGGTAAATCCACATTGCTTAATGAGTTGCTGGGTGAGAAAGTCAGTATTACCTCACCTAAACCCCAAACGACACGCTGGCAAATCATGGGTGTTCAATCACTGCCAGACGCACAAATTATCTATCTTGATACACCAGGCATCCATGAAGAAGAAAAGCGGGCAATCAGTCGTTATTTGAATCGGGTGGCTACCTCGGTGATGTTTGATGCGGATGTGATTGTACTGATGGTTGATGCGACCCAGTGGAAATCAGAAGATGAACTGGTTGTAAAAGCATTAAAGCAGACGGATAAACCCATTATTCTGGCGATCAACAAAATGGATTTGTTGGCAGAGAAGGCAGCCGTATTGCCGCTAATCGAAAAATTAAAAAACAAGCTGCCCTTTGCAGGCATTGTTCCCATTTCAGCCAAAAAGGCATTGAATACGCATGCATTGCAACATGACATCATTCAGTTGTTACCTGAGGGACCCTTACTTTTTCCAGTGGATCAACTGACGGACAAAAGCATACGCTTTCAGGCGGCTGAAATTATTCGTGAGAAATTGATTTGCTCCACAGAAGATGAGCTGCCTTATACCACCGCGGTTGCCATTGAGGCGTTCACGCAAGATGAAAAAATAACGGAAATCAGCGCCGTGATCTGGGTGGAGAGGCCGGGGCAAAAAGCCATTATCATTGGTAAAAAAGGGGATCACTTGAAAAAGGTTGGCATGGCGGCAAGGCGTGATCTGGAGAAGCTTGTCAAGGGCAAGGTTTTTTTACGATTGTGGGTGAAGGTCAAGGAACATTGGACGGATGACGAAAAATCGTTACGAGGGTTGGGTTACGAGTGAAGCGGGTTAAACAGGTGGCGGGATTTGAAAGGGGGCGTGATCATACATGATGTCTGTCAAGCGGGTGACGCTTCAGCCCGCCTATGTGTTGCATAAGCGTCCCTACCGCGAAACCAGTTTTTTGGTGGAAATCATCACGCAAGATCATGGGCGCCTCACGGTGATTGCGCGAGGCGTTAGAAAGCCGCGTTCGGCAACGCAGGGCTTATTGCAGGCATTCAAGCCCTTATTCATGTCATGGGTTGGTAAAACAGAATTAATGACGATGACTCAGCTTGAGTTGCGGGGTGAGGCACCGGTTATTCAGGGAGAGTGTCTTTATGCGGGGTTTTATTTGCATGAATTGATGATCGCGTTGCTCGCGCGCGGGGATCCGCATCCTGGTGTTTTTCAAGCTTATGAAAAAGCGCTGGATGCTTTACAGTCAACCCCGCTTGAACAGAAAACGTTGCGGATTTTTGAAAAATATTTATTGGAAGATTTGGGCTATGGGCTGCTTCTTAAGTCAGATCATACGGTGGTCAAACGGTTTGAAGCAGATAAATATTACCGACTGGTGGCAGACCAGGGGTTTATTTTAACGGAGCTTCCGAACCTAGGTGAAGACGCGCATGCTGCTTCATTAAGCCCTGTTTTTTTGGGGCGAAATTTACTGGCGATGGCCAAGGAAGATTGGCGGGACGAAGGGGTTTTGCAAGATGCTAAACGGCTGAATCGTTTTATTTTGTCGCCCTTGCTAGGGTCGCGTCCGTTACATAGCCGGCGTTTATTTATGCCGTTCAATGAGAGGAAAAAACATGTCGAATAAACCGATTTTGTTAGGCGTTAACATTGACCATATTGCAAGCTTGCGTCAGGCAAGATTGACTCGATATCCTGATCCGGTGGAGGCTGTCTTTGCGGTTGAAACGGGTGGCGCGGATGGGGTGACCGTGCATTTACGCGAAGATAGGCGACACATTCAGGAACGGGATGTGGCGTTGATTCAATCAGTCCTCCTGACGCGGATGAATCTTGAAGTGGCTGTTACAGAAGACATGCTGGTTTTTGTTGAAAAAACCGCCCCATCGTTTTGTTGTTTTGTCCCTGAAAAGCGTGAGGAGTTGACAACAGAAGGGGGGCTTGATGTCGAGGGCCAGGAAAAATTGATTCAGGCAGCCGTTTCGCGCTTACAGGATAAAGGCATTCAGGTTTCCTTGTTTATTGATCCAGTGATCGCCCAAATTAAGGCGGCGGTGCGATGTGGCGCGCGCTATATTGAAATTCACACAGGTGCTTACGCGGATGCAGCGACGCCGGAAAGTCAGGCGAAGGAGTTGCATAGAATCATTCAGGCAGCGCAATTTGCGCATCAGGCGGGTGTGGTGGTGAATGCGGGCCATGGACTGAATTATCAGAATGTACAGGCGATTGCGCGCATTCCGGAAGTGCATGAATTGAATATTGGGCATGGCATTATAGCGAGAGCCCTTTTCAGTGGCTTGCAATCAGCGGTGGTTGAAATGAAGCGACTCATGATTGAAGCAAGAAATAGTTAATTGAAGGAGACCAGCATGACCGTTCGCACACGATTTTCTCCGAGTCCGACAGGCTACATTCATTTGGGTAATGCACGCGCGGCGTTATTCAGCGCGCTATTTGCCTTGAAAAATCAGGGCGTGTTTATTTTGCGTATTGAAGACACGGATGCGACGCGTTCTGATGAGCAATATGTGGAAGATTTGCAACAAGATTTGAAATGGTTAGGTGTGATCTGGCAGGAAGGACCAGGGGCACCTGGTCAAGTGGGGCCTTACTGGCAGTCACAGCGCCAAGATATTTATGCCAAGTTTTATCAGCAGCTGGAAGAAAAAAAAATAATTTACCCTTGTTTTTGTTCAGACCAGACCTTGGCAATGGCGCGTAAATTACAGATATCGCGCAGTCAGGCACCACGTTATTCAGGCGTTTGCAAACCGTTATCATCTGCTGAGATTGCCGACAAATTGGCGCAAGGCCTTAAGCCTGCATGGCGATTTGGTGTGCCTGCGAATGAATCCATTGTGTTTGTTGACCTAGTGAAAGGCCCGCAGCATTTTGAAAGTAATGACATCGGTGACTTTATTGTCCGGCGCGCAGATGGTACGGCACCTTTTTTGTTTTGTAATGCCGTTGATGATGCGGCAATGAAGGTGACCCATGTGCTGCGCGGTGAGGATCATCTAGCCAATACCCCTCGTCAAATCCTGGTGTTAAAGGCATTAGGCTTGACGATGCCTGCGTATGGTCATTTGTCTTTGATTGTGGGTGAGGATGGCGCGCCGCTTTCAAAGCGTCATGGCAGCTTTAGTCTGAGTGGTATGCGTCAGGATGGTTTTTTACCGCAGGCCATCATGAATTATCTGGCTCGTTTGGGTCATGGTTGTGATGCCGCGGGATTACTGGACAAGGATCAATTGGCAGAACATTTTCATATCACGAAATTGAGTCGCTCATCCGCTCGTTTTGACATGACGCAATTGATGTATTGGCAAAAAATGGCAGTGTTGGCACTTGATGCGTCTGCCTTGTGGCGCTGGTTGGGGGAAAAGGTTCAAACTCAGGTGGCAGAAAGCAAGCAAAATCTATTCATTGAGACGGTTAAAGCCAATATGGCGTTTCCGGCGGATGGCTTGATGTGGGCTAACATATTTTCACATGATGGCGTTCACATTGACGCCGTGAATTACCCCATCATAAAGGAAGCGGGTGAACAGTTTTTTGTGGAAGCGGAACAGGCGGTTGATCAGTCTGGATTAGATTTGAAGGCGGTATTAGCTGACATGACACAATCGTTAGGCGTCAGGGGTAAAAAACTTTTCATGCCATTACGGGTTGCCTTGACGGGCAAGACGTTTGGCCCTGAGCTCGCGCAGGTCATTGAATTGCTGGGCGTTCAAAAGGTTAAGCATCGTTTGTCAAAAGCGTTTAAAATAGTTGCTCAGTGAATCGGGATGCTGGACTTTAGATTGAAGCAGGGGGAACCAGGTGATGTTGCAAATTTACAATACCTTGACACGTCAAAAAGAACCGTTTGAGCCGTTAGTGGCAAAGCAGGTGTCCATGTATGTGTGCGGCGTCACTGTTTATGATTATTGTCATTTGGGGCATGCTCGCACCTATACCTCGGCTGATGTGATGTTGCGTTATTTTCAATGGCGTGGTTATGGCGTGACGTATGTGCGGAATATAACGGACATTGACGATAAAATTATTAAACGCGCCAACGAAAACAAGGAAAGCATGGCCGATGTGACCAAGCGCTTTACAGAGGCGATGCACGAAGATTTTGCCGCGCTTGGCTTACGCGTGCCGCATCATGAGCCGCGTGCGACAGCGTATGTGCCACAGATGATTCGCCTGATTGAGACCCTCATTCAAAAGGGACACGCGTATGTGGCGGCGAATGGCGATGTGTATTTTGAGGTGCGTCGTTTTGCTCCTTATGGTTGCTTGTCTCATCATGACATCGATCAACTGGAAAGTGGTGCGCGTGTGGAAGTGGGTGCATTTAAGCGTGACCCGCTGGATTTTGTTTTATGGAAGCTCGCAAAGCCTGCCGAACCTAGCTGGCCGTCACCGTGGGGTGAGGGGAGGCCAGGTTGGCATATTGAATGCTCAGCCATGTCCATGGACTTATTGGGGCAGCAGTTTGATATTCACGGTGGCGGCCGCGATTTGATTTTTCCGCATCATGAAAATGAAATTGCCCAGTCGCAAGCGGCAACGCATGAATCGTTTGCCAAGGTTTGGGTACATGGCGGTTTTCTGCAAATAGATAAAGAAAAAATGTCAAAATCCTTGGGGAATTTTGTGACGATTCGGGATGCCTTAGCCGAGCATGATCCTGAGGTTCTGCGCTATTTTTTGCTGGCGAGCCATTATCGCAGTGCTTTAATTTATACGGATGATGTTTTGCTGCAAATCCGCCAGTCTTTGGAAAGGTTTTATACCGCGTTGCGTTTTCACGAAGAGACAGAGAGCGCAGAGAACACCGTGTATGAAAAAGAATTTATCGCGGCAATGGACGATGACTTTAATACACCCATCGCATTGTCGGTCCTGTTTGAGCTAGCACATGAAATTCAGCGTTTGCGTGAACAGGATCAGGCGGCCTCAGCCAGACATGCCGCGTTGCTGAAGCGACTTGGCGGTGTGCTCGGTATCTTGCAGACAAGTCCTGACGTGTTTTTTCAGGCGGGAGTGGATGTGGATGAGGTGAATGCCTTGATTGCAGCCCGTCATAAAGCAAGGGAAGAAAAAAACTGGGTGGAAGCGGATCGGGTGCGTGTGAGGTTAGCCAGCCTGTCCATTGTGCTTGAAGATGGCGCGGCGGGCACCACTTGGAAAAAAACTCAGTACACGACCAAAACTTAAAGCCGTTCGCCCTGAGTAGCCTAGCCCCTCGGGGCGCGGGTCAAATATCGGAAAAGAACAGTAACCCTTCTCTCGTGCTAAATTCTCTAAAATTTTTTCATTAACTGACATTTCCACGATCTTTTTGGAAATTTTTTAATTTTAAATCCATTAACTGTGTCATTCCCTATTAACTGTGTCATTCCCGCGCAGGCGGGAACCTATTTCTA
>MGYH01000040.1:0-428 GCA_001801665.1 Gammaproteobacteria bacterium RIFCSPHIGHO2_12_FULL_45_12
AATAGATTTAAATTTAAAAAATCAGGCCTATGCAGTTGACTCCACTAAGCGGTTATTTTGAGCAATTTCGCCGGTGCTGGATCAACTTCGAGTGCTTGCTGTATTAATCGGTAAAAAAGCTTTCCCTTTGATTGAGATGTCCTTCGATTAGTGGAGTCAACTGCATAGGCCTGTTTTATAATTTAATTATTCGCAAAAAGATCGTGGAAATGTCGGTAATAGCGTCATTATTGTATGGATGAAGCGATAACGAAAATTAATTTGGTGGATTACGACACAAAGAGCGTGTCTAATCCACCCTACATTTGGTATGCCTCCGTACAGTGTGTCATTCCCGCGCAGGCGGGAACCTATTGTAATTTTACTTCTGTCGCCTATTCAAAATGGGTTCCCGCCTGCGCGGGAATGACACATCAAAATGAACAAAA